>JBICHZ010000279.1:0-13689 GCA_043101355.1 Rhodopirellula sp. JB044 | reverse complement strand
CAATTGAAAAGAACATGAGTAGCCACGATCGGGTTTGGCTCCATGACACGTAGCAGGATCGGCGGTGCGGGCGACAGCTCCAAAGACAGACCTCGAGTCCTCAAACCGAAAACGAAATCTCCAGCACACCCGAACCAGCGTGCTACCACGATAGCACACCCAGCCTGTTCGTCAACACATTCCTGCACTATCTCGTTTCAACGACGCGTACCGATCCACGAAAACGCAACTCAATCAGAGATGCCTGAGCGAGCAAACACCATTATGCTATCGGGCATTTCGTGCCCGACGCAGCCGCATCCGTGACCGCGTCTTTGCTGCCCGATTCAGACGCGTTGCGGGCGGTACAGATCGAGATCGGGACGCCCGGCGAGCCCTGCGAAAACCTCTGCGATCTGCTGCCATCCCGGACGCAGCGCGTCGGCGGCGTCAACTTGGTTAGGCATGCGGAGGTGAAAAAAGTAGTCTGCTGGCAGATCGAAATCACGCCGGCAGAAATCAGATGGCAGGTCCGCAACGATCACGCACTCGGCCCGCAACTGTCCGTTCTCGGCCGATTCAATTGGCTCACCGCTCAGCGACAAGAGAAAGTCCGGCGGGATGTCCTCCTCGGAATCGTCTTCACCTTCACTCGCCTCGGCATCGCCCTCTTCATCGACCACCGGCGCCAACGCAATCGCATCGACAAAGGTGTTCGAATGCACGCGACCTCGCAGCAAGTCAGTCGCGATCACTTGCTGCAGTCCGTCTTCGATCCACTGCTGCATCGTGACAGGCAGAGCCGCCGGCTCATCTTCTCGCTGAGCGGAGATCGCGGAAATCGCCAAAGGAGACAAACTGCGATCGGGCAACATTGGCAGACCATCCGTCCAACGCTCGTCGATCGATTTTTCCCCTAACCAATGCTGCGCAAACCAGTCGTCATGGAATGTCGGCCCGATACGAGGCGGCATCCCCTCTCGCACGGTTGGTTGCTTCCATAAATCAGCGGCGGCGAGAAGCGTGACGTTGTATCCCAGGTACCGGCCATAAAGCGCGGCCTCGATACCAATCGGTGTTGTTCCGAGAACGGCGATGGTTCCCGGTGGGTCGAGAGTTGCCGGAAGAAAATCGTCTTGATGTGTGTTCATAGGTTGGTGGGAAGTTGCTCTTGTTGCTTGCCGACCGAGAACGGCGACATGTCCATGAATGTTGATTTGCGTTCGATGATGTCGGCCATCGCCGTTGCGGTTGCGGGAGCCAAATGAATACCGCTGCGGTAATGCCCCGACGCGACATACACCCGCTGGCTGTTGGGTTGGCGGCCGATCAATGGGAACCCGTCAAACGTCATTGGACGAAGACCAGCCCAACGCTGGATCTCGGGAGCGTCGGCGAGGTCCGAACAGACATGCCCCGCGAATTGCCTCAGATGATCGATCACTTCCGCAGTGGTTTGCTGTGCAAAACCGGCTTCTTCTTCACACGACCCAACGAGCACATGCCCATCGCCGCGGAACACTAAATATCGGTTTCCGATATTCAAGACAGCCGGGGCGTTGAAATGGTCGCTGTGCAGCAGCAAGATCTGCCCGCGCACCGGGATCAAAGCGTTCTGCAATTTCGCCGTTGGCGTGATATAGCCGGTTGCGGCGCCGCCACACAACACGACTCGATCGGCCGAGAAACTCTCTCGGTGCCAGTGCGAGTCGGTACTGATTTTGACTTGATGATCGCGTTCATCAACCGCCGTGACGAGCGTGTCCCAAACAAACCGCACCCCCGCATCGACACACGCCGCGTAGAGAGCCTTCAGCACTCGCGACGGTCGAATCTGGTGCTCGTCGGGAACCCACCACGCGGCGAGGTCAGGACGCTGTTTCATCCACGGATTGTTTTCGATCCAGTTTGAAAGCCGCGGCAGACGTTCGGCGACTTCGACACGAGTCAACGCTTCGCACTCAATATCGAGTTCTTTCCAATACGCCGTCATGCCACCCATCGCGGCCGCCTCGCCGACAGTTTCGGCGAGGTAGTACCCGCCACACCGCATCAGCCCGACATCGATTCCCGTAACATCGCCCAACTGCTCGGCCCACTTCGGCCAAAGTTGATGGCTGTAGCCACGCAACCGATCGAGTGGGTCGGTCGCTTTTTCAAAGTTGGCCGGAGGTAGAATCCCGCTCGCCGTCCAGGACGTGGGTCGATTGGTTTGGGTATTGTCGGCCACCGCCGAAGAGTCTTCGCTGCCGGCGCTGCGGCGCTCGAGCAGCACGACTGACTGCCCACGATTGGCCAATTCCCACGCGATCGACATGCCGATGATTCCACCGCCGACTATGACGATTTCGTGGGCTTCCGATTTATGGGGCTCCGCTTCATGGGCCTCAGATTCGGGAGGTGGAGGGTCGGGGGCGGGCTGGCTGAGATCGGCGTTCATGATCATTCAGTGGTGGGGACGAATATTCTGCTATTTGAATCGCATCGACCTCACTTGGATACCTCCCCAAGCCCCCCCGCGACGACATGTTTCATCCGAACAAACCGTCGAGCAACGCATTCCCCTCCGGAAACTCGCGAGCGATCGCTTCTGCCAACCGCACGAGATCATCGGCGGTATCCACGTCGTGACGCGTCGGAAGAATCCCGACCGACAATGACGAGCGCTCTGCCGCAGCGATCGTCTGCTCGAACACGTCGGGTGTGCTCCACGGGATACCTTCAAACAAACCCGCCAAACTCTCACTCGTCACGCCGGAGGTGCGGCACTTTTCCGGATCAGTATCACCTCGTAGACCGATCAGGTAGTAGCCTCCATCATCGGCAGGACCGAGAACGACGTCCTCGGTCTCCAAAATCCTCCACGCCTGATGAATGTCACTTTGGGACAGCAAGGGGCAGTCCGCACCGATCAGAACGCACGACGTCCCCCGACCCTTCCAATCCGGCAAAGGCAAAATGTGATTCTGCGACATGCAGGCACCCTCGGAGATGGAATCATCGGCGGGAGGAAGAAGCAAGTGTTCGAACCACCGTTTCATTCGCTGCCCTAAGTCCCCAATCCCCTGATCAGTCACCTGCCACCCCCGAATCGATCGTTCGACCAGCGTTTCCTGAAAGTCCGCGAGGCGATCGGCCGGCGAGCCAACGAGTTGACGTATATCCCCGACCCCGGCGAGCCGCGTGAGGAGATGACAAACGAAACGTCGGTGAATTTCAGCGGACATGACCATCGGGTCAGTGAATCCACTCAAAACGCGTTCTCTCGAAACAGAGGTAATTTCACGCAGCGTCGCCGTTTTGGTTGAGTCCAGCGAATTCGCCAACCGAGTCTTCACATGCCCGGGCTGCCAATATTTCGCCATCACTCCGATCACACGCAAGTTTCGATTTTGCGACATATTTGTATTATTGTCGGGGGCTGTTCGCGCGTTTTTCAAGTAAACTCGATGGAACCAACGTTACCATCGACGGAGATTGGAACGACCATTGCATCGCGTGGTAGGTGGCTCTCGTAGTCTTAATGAAGAACGCCCCACACCTTAACCCCGCCATTGGGGCGGATTTTCAGGTCGTAAGAGCTTCGTTCGACTAGATAAGTGCTTTTAAAACGAGTAAAACGTGGCTCCAGCCTCTTTCGGTGTTAGCTAGACTGCCTCCTTCGACGCAGCCACCAGCCTCCGTCGGCTGACGCAACCTTTTTCGGGCGGGATCAACGGTCGGCCTCTCCATGTCATCCATCACTTCAGAACGTCTCGTCTCGATGGTTGCGAAAAGCAATCTGATCGAAGAGAAAACGCTCGAGCGTTTCCTGAAGAAAGTCTACGAAAAGTGCGATGGCAAACTGCCGTCGAACCCTCGAAAACTCGCGACCGCTTTCAAACGTGCTGGTCTGCTGACCGATTGGCACATCGAGAAGATTTTCGCGGGCAAGTACCGCGGTTTCTTTTTAGGTCGATACAAACTGCTCGGCCACATCGGCACCGGCGGGATGAGCAGCGTCTACTTGGCAGAACACGTTGGCCTGCACGACAAACGCGCGATCAAGGTCCTGCCTAAAAAACGTGTTCACGATGCGTCGTACCTGGCACGTTTCAAACGCGAGGCCCAGGCGATCGCTTCACTCAATCACCCCAACATTGTGTTGGCACACGACATCGACAATGAAGGTGACACCCACTTTATTGTGATGGAGTACGTCGATGGCATTGATCTGCAGATGCTCGTCCGACGAGACGGCCCACTCGACTTTTCCAACGCCGCAAATCTAATCGCACAGGCCGCCCGCGGTCTCGAACACGCTCACGAACGGGGCGTGATTCACCGTGACGTCAAACCGGCCAACCTGCTGATTGACGAGAGCGGGCTCGTTCGCCTGCTCGACATGGGACTCGCGCTGGTGGCGACCGAGGAAGACCATTCGTTGACGGTGGCTAACAACGAAAACGTTCTTGGGACGGCCGACTACCTCGCCCCCGAACAGGCCCTCAACAGCCATCAAGTCGACCACCGCGTGGACATCTACGGGCTCGGATGCACGTTGTATTACCTTCTCACCGGACGCCCGCCGTTTTCTGATGGGACACTCGCCCAGCGGATCATCAAGCATCAAAACGAGATGCCACGATCGATTCGCGAGTTACGCCCGGATTGCCCCGGTGAACTCGAGGGCATGTGCGTCAAGATGCTTCAAAAAGATCCTCGCTACCGATATCAATCGGCGAAAGAGGTCGCGGAAGTCTTTGAGAAGTTTGCCGCCCGTGTGCCAAAAGGCGAACCGGTTCGCATCGGACTCGGTGACGCCCCCGACACTGCCGCCCCGCTGTCTTCACTGAGTTTTACCGACAGCAGTTCAGGCGGTATCTCGGACAGCGGACCGGGAGGCGAAGTCCAGCACGACACCGTGACCGGCAAGAACGACGAAACTCTCGCGAGCAGTCGCTCCAAATTGATCAAGGAACAAGACAAGAAAGCCAGCAGCAGTGGACGGTTGGTAAAGGTTCAATCCATGGGCATACCGTTGGACTCGTCCACCGGCAGCCAATTGGACCTCGAAGTTGAATCCGGTTTCCGTGAACCGTCAAAACGCAAACGGCGTGACAATCACCCGATCATCGACAGCGACACTCAACTGCGTCGCGCGTCATCGAACCAACGAGAGCCGATGGACCCGCTGCTGCTCGGGACAATCATCTCGGCTCTCTTCGTCGCCGCACTCGTGCTCGGGTACTTCATCGCACGAGTGACTTCTTAGCGTCTGCCTTATGGCTTTGACTTACGCTTGTGCTTCTTTGGCTTGCCCGTAAAGGTGCGCTTGCCCCCTTGGGGACCGCCACGCTTCCCATTCTTGGGCCGGAAACCGCCACGGTTGCCACCGCGTTGATAACCGCCACGCTGATAACCGTCACGAGGGCCATCGCCGAAGTCACCATCTCGGGCGACCTCAAGATTCAACCGCTTGCCTGATACCCAGGTTTTGCGGAGCTTCTGATAGATATCCGACGGCATGCCCTCGGGCAAATCGATCGTACTGAATTCGTCACGAATATTGATCGGGCCAATGTACTGCCCCTCAATCCCCGCTTCGTTGGCGACCGCACCGACGATATTGCCCGGCTTCACTCCATCTTGCCAACCGACTTCGATGCGATATCGGACCATGCCCTCGCGTGGCGGACCGAGTTGACGCTTCGGCTTGTTCCCGCGACCGTGAGATCCCCCGCGGTCCTCGCCGCCGTAATGGTCACCACGCTCGAACCGCCCATCGTGATGCTCGAAACGTTGGCGAGCCGGACGATCTTTCATCAAGAACGGCCGCCCCTGCATGGAGATGTCCGCCAAGGCGGCAGCGATCATTTCCAACGGCTTGCCCGATTCTTCGGCGTACTTCGCGATCAACTCTTTAAAGAGCGTGAGATCTTTCGCGGCAGTTGTTTCGGTGATTTGCTCACCAAAGCGTTTGATCCGAATTGCGTTGATCTCGTCGGCGGTCGGCACCCCAACGATTTCAATCGGCTGCTTGGTCGCTCTTTCGATCTGACGCAATTTCCCTCGCTGGTTTTTAGTCAGGAAAATGATCGCTTCGCCGTCGCGTCCCGCCCGTCCGGTTCGCCCGACACGGTGAATGTAGGATTCCGAGTCGTGCGGCAAATCGTAGTTGAACACGTGACTGATGCGAGGCACATCGAGACCGCGGGCCGCGACATCGGTCGCGACGAGAATATCGAGCTTGCCGTTCTTGAGTTGACTGATTGTCCGCTCGCGAACCTTCTGCGGCATGTCTCCGTTGAGTGCCACGGCTGAGAGCCCTTCTCGCGAAAGACTTTCGGCGACGCTGATGGTTGCGTCCTTGGTTTTGGTAAAGACAATCACCCCGTCGGTTTCTTCGACTTCGAGAAGTCGGACGAGCGTGTCGATTTTCTCACGCGGAGGAACAAACAGGGCTCGTTGTCGGATCGACTCGGCGGTCGCTGTCTTCTTCTTGATCGTGATCCGAGCCGGGTTGTCCAAATACTCGTCCGCAATACTGCGGATCGGGCCGGGCAGGGTCGCCGAAAAGAGCGCGACCTGACGAGAGGAAGGCGACTTCTCGAGAATGAACTCAACGTCTTCGAGGAAGCCCATGTTGAGCATCTCATCGGCTTCGTCGAGAACCAGACAATCGAGTTTGCCGAGATCCAACGTGCCGCGGTTAACGTGATCGATCACGCGTCCGGGCGTTCCAACCACAACCTGCACGCCGCGGCGGAGTTGTTTCAATTGAGGCTCGTAGTCTTGGCCCCCGTAGATAGCGGCGACGGCAAAACCGGGGACCTTGGCACCATAGGTCGAGAACGACCGGGCGACCTGAATGGCCAACTCGCGGGTTGGTGCGAGCACTAAAACTTGTGGGTGATACTTTTTGGTATCGATCGTCGTCAGGATCGGCAGAGCAAACGCCGCCGTCTTGCCGCTGCCCGTTTGCGACTGCGCGAGCACATCGCGGCCTTCCAGCATATGCGGCAAAATCTGTGCTTGAATTGGCGTTGGGGTGTCATAGCCCGATTTCTCGATCGCTTCGAGAACTTCGCTGCGGAGTGGAAATGCGGCGAAGCCCTGTTTTTCTTCGGCCACAACGCTTGGTTCAACATCGACCTTTTCGCCGGAAGTCTGTTCGCTGGGACTCGGTTGTTCGCCCGGCATCAGTTCGTTCGGGATGTTTTGACTCAACAGGTGCTGATCGAACCCCTCGTCGCTCGTGATCACTTCTTCAACCGTTGCGACGGCGGCATCCACACCGGTCTCAACAACCGGCGCCGAGCAGATGATTGCGTCTTCGTTATCGGTCGCTTCGGGAAGGCATTCGACGACGGTATCCTGGGTGTAGCACGCCAACAGGGCGTCATGGGTGGCCGGTTCGGCGTGGACAGAGGACTCGATCGACGAATCACTGTCGGAATATTGGGTGGGTTCGGTAGACGGAATCTGTTCAGACAAAACGGTGTTCTCAGAGTTTGGAAATTGACTCGACATGCTGGCTTTCGATGCGCAAAACACCCCACAAACCGAATCACGAAACCGGTCGGTTGGGGCGTGGTGAAAATGGGAAGGATGGCGTGGCGAACGAACGCACCGGCATACAAAACCAGTACGACGCAACACAGATCGCGACGCTGCTTTCTCTTCCCGGGCAAATGATCAGAAAATCATGCCCTTGGACGGTTCATTTACTCGCGAAGATGATTGCGAGGCGGAAACCGATAAAGACTTGTCGCGTTATTGAGCCCGTGAATCGTGAAAATCCCGCATGTCTTCGCTATCGCACCGAACGTGAGATCGCCGGTAATGATGACCCTGCGGAAGGATCGGATCGAAGTTCTGTGAATCTTCGACGGCTCTTTGTTGGGGCGGAGTCTAACCGAAACTCTCATTTTGCAATAGGAGAAATCCGCGAACTCGGCGAGGTTCGCAACCTGCCTTGCATCCATCCCCGCCAGGACGCACTTTCTCGCACTCAGAGAATCCGGACGAATGAAGACGATCCGCGGACCGCCTAACATGCGTTCAGATGAGTCTCAAGACGCTGGGAAAAGGGCGTCCTGGCAGAGCTGACTCCAGGTTTCCAATCGATCGTAGTCGGCTCGCAACTGAGAAAGCGTCAGAAATTTACCTTCAGCGAGTTCCGGTTCGTTGCTCGTGACGTTGGGTTGCTCGAGCGTAAAACGATGGATGACCCCGAGGTGCACCTGACCGACTTCGTTGCTCGGATCGTACAACACGCCTTCGCGGTCGTCAGTGTAGTCGCTGAGGATTGTGACCTCCTCATCGAGCTCACGCCGCATCCCGGTGACGTACGGATCCTCATCGCCGTCGGCGTCTTCTTGGCTGATGTGACCTCCGACCCCGATGCTTCGTTTGGCGTGCAATCGTGATTCACCGGAACCGCCGCCTCGCGTGTAGGTGAATACGCGGACCAAGCCGTCCTCGGGATCCGTCCACTGCATGACGACGTATGGAATCAGTTGTTTGAAACGAGGGTCCGCCTCCATCGCGGCCCGCGGGCGGTAGGACAGCCGGTCGCTCGCCAGGATCGGAACGAGGAAACGATCCACGTCGACCTCAAAGCCTTCGAGGTGGCCGATGGACTCAATCAAATCGGCCGGGACGACCAGAACGTGTTCTTCAGACATGATTCGTGTTGGAGGAATGGTTTGGTTCGGAACGACCACTCGAAACAGAATCGGTCGCGGAAGATGGATTGTCAGGTTCGTCGCTTTCGCTCAGCGAGGCAACCCGCCGCGGTGTCAGGTAAGTGTACCCGGCGAGAGCGCGTTCGTAGGCCGCAACGGTTTGGCCCGCCTGTTGATGATTGATGCGACCGTTGTCAACCGCGACCTCGACGGCGTCTTGAATCGCCTCAACGAGTTCACGGTCCTCGTACTGAACGTACCCGAGGACTTCGGAAACCGTGTCGCCTTTGACGATCGATCGAATTTTGGTGATATCACCATCGAGTTCGATATGAACCGCGTGCGTATCACCAAACAAGTTGTGGAGATCACCGAGAATCTCCTGATAGGCACCGACCATGAATACCGCGAGTTGATACGGTTCGCCCGCGCGAAGCGGATGCAACATCAACGTCCCGGTCCGCTGTCCATCTCCGACAAACGAATCGATCTTGCCATCGCTGTCGCAGGTGATATCTCCGAGCACCGCATGCCGGGTTGGACGTTCGTTGAGTCGGTGAATCGGCATGATCGGAAACAACTGATCGATCGCCCAGGAATCCGGCATCGACTGGAACAACGAGAAGTTCGCGAAGTAGATATCCGACAACATGCGATCGAGCCCCGAGAAATCCTCCGGGATTTCATCAAGGTCGCCGGCAAACTCTTGAGCCCGATGACAGATCGCGAAGTACAGAGTCTCGGCGGCGACCCGCTGTTCCAACGGCAAATATCCGCCGCTAAACAAATTCATGCACAGATCCAACGCGACCTGCGCGTCGTGGAACGTCTCGAGCATATTTGCCGGAGACATGTTCTTGTACTGTTCCCACAGATCGCGAACCGGTTGCTCGAAATCTTCCGGCGGCCCTTCGGGTGCTTGGTCGCGGAGTTGGCGACTGAGCACCTCCTCGCTGAGACGATCTTCACCGAGATCGTTGTCATCGCCGAAACCGTCTTCCTCAGCTGACGCGGCGAGCTGCTCTTCGGCAGGCACGCGCGCCCACTCGGGAAGATCCGCCGCCCCCTGCGATGTCACTCCGAGGGTTTCCATCACCAACACACTGTGCTGCGCCGTGATAGCGCGGCCGCTCTCGGAGATCAGTTGCGGGTGCGGCACTTCGGCTTCATCGCAAACGCTCTGCACGTGATAGACCACGTCGTTGGCGTACTCCTGGATCGTGTAGTTCATACTCGACTCATTGTCCGACTGCGAACCATCGTAGTCGACACCGAGCCCACCACCGACATCGAGATACCCCATCGCGGCGCCGCGTTTTTTCAAATCGGCATAGATCCGCGCCGCTTCCAAGATGGCGGACTTCAGCTGACGAATGTTGCCGATTTGGCTGCCGACATGGAAATGCAACAGTTGAAAGCAATCGCCCATGTCGATTTCGATCAACCGATCCAACTGCGTCAAAACTTCGGCAACAGTCAAGCCGAACTTACTGCGATACCCGCCACTCGCTTGCCATCGTCCGCTACCGCGGGTGGCGAGTTTGACACGGATACCGAACGTTGGGCGAACCCCGACTTCTTTGGCGACCCGCAGGATCAAGTCCAGTTCGCTGACCTTTTCAACAACCGGTAAAACCGTTCGGCCGAGTCGCTGCGCGTGCAACGCGAGCCGAATGAATTCTTCGTCTTTGAACCCGTTGCAAACGATCGGCAGATCGTTGTTACCCATCGCGACCGCGGCGAGCAGTTCCGGTTTACTGCCGGCTTCGATTCCATACCCGAGCCGTGATCCTTCCCCAACAATTTGCTGAACAACCTCGCGTTGTTGGTTCACCTTGATTGGGAACACACATCGGTATCGGTTGCCGTAACCGTGGTCCGCAATCGCTTTACGAAAACAGGCATCGATTCGCCGCAGACGGTCGCGTAAGATCCCATTGAAACGAATCAATATTGGGAGTTCCAATCCGCGATCGACTAACCGGTCGACCAGCGATTTGAGATCGACCGAATGGGGATTGCCCGGTTCGGGAGTGACGACCACCGTTCCGGCCGGCGAGATCGAGAAATACCCGTCTCCCCAACGCTCAATTCCATACTGGGCGCAAGCGTCATCGATGGCCCACGATTCACCGGTCGTGTGGTGTTCTTTTTGAGTTTTCAATCCGGGGCCTTTCGAGCCATGAGGAGCGAAGCCGGTCGCACGGCGGGGGATGAGCAGCGAGGTTCACGAGAAGGAATCGCAGCTAAGCTAACGGCAGATCGTATCTCCGCCAGACCGTATTGGCGACCGACCAAAGCAATCGCGAATCGAATCCCGAGCGTCCTCGGTACGTCGCCCATGTTTGCGTGCCCGCGGCTCTCTGTCGAGGTCCTGCACATAAACAAAAAAAGCCCGGTCTTCCCCCCGAAAGACCGAGCTTGATCCGAGGCGTTGTGAATCGAATTCACTTGCCTCGCATTCTTCTCGAACGTCCCAGGCCCCCCGACCTTTTTCGTTCGTGACTCGCTAGCTTCACCGGCTCCCGTGCGAATCACAAACGATGGAAACGTTCGCGAAAATTCAGTGCATCAGAGGATGCACAGCTTGTAGCTCAGGTAAGGTTCCAGAGCAAAATTATTTTCCGGCACGTCCGCAGGCTCAGTGCCTCCGACGGTCACATCAATGGTGTCACCCGAATCGGCAGGGGTCGCCCCCGTGCCGTCTTGTTCGAGGCCATCGTTGAAGAACGAAGGCATGTCGAGGCGTTGAACCTGATAGTCACCCGCGATCAGGCCGTCGAACTCGTAGAAACCGTTTTCGTCCGTCGTGGTGCGAAGACCGTCGGTGCCGAGATCACCACCGGTCAGCAACAACTCAATCCCTTCGAGACCGTTGTCCATCCCGTTGAGCAAACCGTCGTTGTTGAAGTCACGGAAAACGGTTCCGGAAAGCTCGTTGATCGCTTGGTCAATCGCAGTCGTCGCGGTAGCCGTGTTGGAACGATCGTTGGTGATTTCCTGGGTCGTGGTCGACACCGTCACCGAGTTCACCTGATCGGCGGTCACCCCAGTATTGACGGTCGCAATGATCGTGAATTGGAATGAATCCCCTGAAGCCAACGCGGCGTTGTTCAGTGGCGTCACCGTCACGACACCGTTGGTCGCGGTGAGAGCACCGTTCGGACCGGTTCCGCTGACGAAGGTCACTCCCGATGGCAGCGTATCGACCACCGAAACGCCCTCGGCCGGCGATGGTCCGTCGTTGAAGACCGTTACCGTGTAGGTCAACTGAGCATCCACCTGAGCGGTTGAGGCACTCACGGTCTTGGTCACGTAGACGTCGGCTTCCGGAACCACGGTCACGTTCGATGATGCCGCGTTGTTGTTCGTTTGCGTTTCACCGGTATCGGTCACCAAGCTGACATTGTTCGTCAAGGCACCCGAGGCATCATCATCCACCGTGGCGGTGATCGTGATCGTACGAATGGCTCCCGGTGCGAGATCGAACTCGGGCATCACGATCGTACCGTTGGTGGTGCTCGTTGGCGTCACGGTCGCCCCGCCCGACGTTGCCGACTGGAACGTCAATCCGTCCGGCAACGAATCCGTCACGATGATTCCCGTCGCCAACGATGGGCTCAACCCGTTGTCTGCTTCGGTACCGTCGTCGTCGGTATCGTGCGAAACCACCATAGTGAAGGTGACCGTATCGAGCGGCCCAACCGTGCCGGTTCCGTCAGTCGATTTCGAAATCGTGATGTCGAACTCAGGCGTCGTCGTGATCGTGACCGAGTCGTCGTTGTTGGTCTCATCGAGCTCGGTCACTCCTGGGACGGCAACCGATGCCGTGTTGACGATGTCTCCCGTGGCGGAGGCATCCACGTCGGCGGTGACGGTAAAGGTTCGTGTTTCTCCCACAGGGATCGATGCGTACTCGACCAAGATTTGGCGAGTCGTCGTGTTGAAGAAGTTCGTGTTGCTCGCTCCCGCGGCGACGACACTGACTCCGGTCAAGTTGGCCGGCAGAGTATCTGTCACGTCAACGTTCACCGCGTCGGAGATACTGTCGTCGTCGTGGCTGACCGTGAACGTGTAGATCACTTGATCTTGGCCGGGGACGACGGTCGTGACGTTGACACTCTTGTCGAGGATCAAGTCCACGCGTGCTTCCGGGTCGATCTGAACGGTGTCGGTGTTCGATGCGTGTCCGGTCGGCTCGGTGTCGGTTGTCGCGATCACCACATCGTTGTCGAGCGGATTGAACTGATCGCTCGCGACGGCGGCTTCAAAAGTGAAGGTTCGCGACTCACCCGGCGCCAGGTCAGGCACGTTGAACGTGATCGTTTGACCGGACGCAGACGCGATCGTCGCACCGCTGGTCAGCGGGTCAAAGCTACCGGTAACGAGGGACAATCCGGCATCGAGCGTGTCGGTCACGGTCACGCCACGAGCCTCGGACGTTCCCGAGTTAGTCGCCACGATTTGATAGGTGACAAATCCGCCAGCGAAGACGTTAAAAGGCGCGGTGCTGTCGATGATGTCATCGGTATCATCACCGTCGGTTCGATCGTCCGGAGTGCGGGTGGAGATCACGGTCTTGGCAACCGTTACATCCACTTCGCGTTCGACCGGAGTGTCGTCCGTGGCGGTGACGTCAGCGGCATTGTCTGCCGTCGCGGTGACGGAGTTCGACAGAGGCGAATCGGAATCCTGGAACGCGGCGTCGACCAACACGCGGAAGGTCACCGTCTCGCTTTCGGATCCAGCCATATCGCCGAAGGTGATCCGCAATTTGCCGTCATCGGCACCGCCGCTGACCAACTCAACCGTACCGCTGCCGGTGGTGAATGTTCCCGAACCGGCAACGTACGAGACACCGGTCGGCAAGGTGTCGAGTGCCACAACATTAGTCGCGGTATCCGTGCTGATGTTGGTCACCGTCACGGTGTAGGTGAGCTCTTCTCCGGCAACGACGGTATCAGGTGCGTCGATCCCGTCGGTCTTGGTGATGGTCAGTTCGGCGAGCGGAACATCGGCGGTTTCCACGGCGATGTTGTTC
>JBICHZ010000278.1:0-8925 GCA_043101355.1 Rhodopirellula sp. JB044 | reverse complement strand
CGTATGATTTGACCGATCACTTCAAGCTCAACATCGAGACCAACCACGCGACGATGGCCGGTCACGAGATGATGCATGAACTCGAGTACGCGGGCATGCAGGGAGCCCTCGGCAGCATCGATGCCAATACCGGCGACTTGTTGCTCGGTTGGGATACCGACCAATTCGCGACGAACTACTACCTCACCACGCAGAGCATGTTGGTGTTGCTGAAGTACGGTTTGGCTCCCGGTGGTGTGAACTTTGACGCCAAGGTTCGTCGCGAGAGCTTCGAGCCGATCGACCTCTTCTACGCTCACATCGGCAGCATGGACGCGTTCGCTCGCGGATTGAAGATCGCTGCCAAGATCATCGAAGACGGCGCGCTGCAAAAGTTGGTCGACAATCGCTACAGCAGTTGGGACGGGGACCTTGGCAAAAAGATCGAAGCCGGGAGCATGTCTTTCACTGAACTCGAAAAACTGATGCTCGAAAAAGGCGAAGCCGCACCGAACGGGAGCGGTCGTCAAGAGTTGCTCGAGAACATCGTCAACCGCTACGTCGACAACGCGTAGCAAGATTCACTCCATTGACAAACGCATCGAGGAAGGTCCACGCGGCCTTCCTTTTTTTATGTCCAGGCATTTGCAAGCGCGGAACGGGCGAAGAGGGCGAGTCAGCGCGAGTCTCGTCGGTGTTCGATACATGACGGAAAGGTGCGTCCATTTGTTCAGGTGACGTCAGTCCCCGAACGAAGCGGGATGGAGTCGACTCGATCGCCGTTGGCTGTTCGCGGGTAGAGAGGGGCCGACCACAGCAACGAAGCAAAAACCGTTGTGCTCTATGGAAGTCTGTTCGTGTTATCAGTGCCTGAGTACGATAGGCCCTTGTCAGCAATGAAAGCCTGAACGAATCGCGAGTGACTTTTTGATGGCTCAACGAATCCTCGCACCCGATTTGACCGCGTGTGTTGCTAGCGAAGGTTGGGACCATGAGGGTTGGCAGGTAAGCCGGCATCACGTCTCGACGCGACAGGACCAATGGCTGCTCCGCGTTTGGATTTGCCGCAGTTAGCTTGTTGCGGTGACTGCCGTGTGTATCCTTGCGTTTCTCGATGAAACCGCCTGAGCGAGATTGACTCGCAAATAAACGAATACAAATAAAAAAGGAACATGCATCGATTGCATGTCGTTCGATAAACAACATGAATAATATCGTCTCGTCTGCCATCCTTGGTTTGATCGTCTTTTGCATGCCGGCTTTTGCGGAGACGATTCGGTTGGATAGTCCCGACGGAAATCTCGCCGGAGAATTCTCGCTCGCCGACGGCGTGCCGTACTGGTCGATTGAGTCTGGTAAAGACGTCGTCTTGGAACGTGGTCGACTGGGGGTCGAACTGGTCGAGAAAGCGTTTGGCTCTTTCGAGTCGTCTGCGATTGAACAAAGTTCGGTGAACGAGTCCGTCCGAACGACGTGGGGCAAATTCGCTGAGTATTCAAATCATTATCATTCGTTGGCGTGGACGTTGGTCGAAAAAGACGCTCCGCGACGAACGCTGAGAATTGAGGCTCGGGCCTATGACCAGGGGATCGCGGTGCGATACGTGTTCCCGAAAGAGGGTGGGTACGAGGATTCGATTTCCTTATCAGATGACCTGACCGAATTTGTTTTTCCCGTTGACGCGACGGCCTGGTGCTACGCGGGCGAACACGATCCCGAAGGCCCTAAACCGCTCAGTGAGTTTCGTTCAAAGAAGGGAACCGCCGCACGGTTGCCGTTGGTCAACGAACTGCGTCCGAACGTTTTCACCGCGGTCATGGAGGCCGCGATTTACGACGTCGCACCGATCGATCTCGTGTCATCGGATCGAGGTGACTACGCGTTTCGTGCGAAGTTCTCTCGATCGACCATCCAAGCGGGAGATGCAACGAGTTGGCGAGTGCTGCAGGTGGCATCGAATCCAGGAGATCTTTTGCTCTCACCGGTGACATACTGTTTGAACCCTCCATGCGAATTGGATGACCCATCGTGGGTGAAGCCGGGACTCGCGATGTGGGATTGGCGTGCGTGGGGAGCCAAGACCGACGACGGCTTCACGTATGGATTGGACATGCCGAGTTGGCGACGGTTCATTGACTTCGCCTCGAAACATGGCGTTTCTTATTTGGTTCTCGATGCGGGGTGGTACGGTTTGGAGTTCGACGCGTCGTCCGATCCGACGACCAGTCGCGATTACTTGTTGGTGCAGCCCGATCCGAACAAACCTCACTTGAAACCTCAGGCCCCGCCGGCCGATTGGAAAGATCCGACCGATATCCCTGAGTTGATTCAGTATGCCAAAGAGCGGAACGTCGGCATTGTTTTGTATATCAATGACATCGCGCGTTTGAATTTTCCGTTTGAGAAAACGTTGGCGCTGTACGAGAAGTGGGGAGCGGCCGGGATCAAGTACGGATTTATGAAAGGCAAAGGCCAACAGAAGGTGCGCGACACGCGATCGATCGTCGAACTGTGTGCAAGGCATCATTTGTTGTGCGATTTTCATGACGGCCCGATTCCTCCGTCGGGCGATCGCCGAACGTACCCCAACTACGTCGCCCGCGAGTTTTGTCATGCTCAGTCGGATTCGCTTCGAACGTTCACGCCGACGGGTTTTTGCGAGACGGTTTTTGTGAACATGTTGGCCGGACCGCTTGATATGAATAATGGTCTGTTCACGTTGGAGGATCCCGCGAGCGTTCGACCGAAGATCTTCAAAAATGTCGATACGACCGTGGTGGCGGAAACGGCTCGGGTGATGATCACGTTCTCAGGGCTCGCAATTTTGCCGGATTGTCCCGAGGCATACGAAGCGAAGGCGGACCTGTTTGAATATCTCGGAAAGCTGCCGATGACATGGGATGAGACTCGGGTTCTCGACGGCAAGATCGGCAACTACGTTTCAATGGCACGCCGGAGTGGCGATGAGTGGTTTGTCGCGTCGGCGAACAACGAGGAATCGCGGACGTTGCCGATCAAGTTGGATTTCCTGGACCCGAACGCGTCTTACGTGGCGACGTTGTATGAAGATGGTGCGGACGCGCATTATCAAACCAACCGCGAGTCTTATCGCGTGCGAAAGATCGACGTCAAACACGGTGACGTGATTTCGGCGGCGATGGCCGCGGGCGGTGGGCATTGTGTCTGGATATCCCGCAGGTGACATGAACATTCACGACTGATGTGAGTTTTCGTGATTGAAGCGTGGCTCCATTTATCACGCCTGGGCCCCTGCGTTTCACGTCGGGGGCATCGTCTCCGGATCGAAACTGGTATCCTCGTAGAGCGTCTGAGGGTGAGCTTCAGGCGACGACCCATATAATTGGCGCTTATTTGATATTGGGGCAATCTTAATGACGACACCACGTGACGCGATTGAATCCATTTCAACGGCGATGAACGCTGCGGTGATCGGGCAGGAGACCGTTGTGGAGCGGTTGTTGATCGCGCTGTTGGCCAATGGGCACGTGTTGATGGAGGGGTTGCCGGGGACGGCGAAGACTCGTTCGATCAAAACGCTGTCGCAGTTGATCGAGAGCGAGTTCAGCCGGGTGCAGTTCACTCCGGATTTGTTGCCTTCGGACGTGACGGGTTCCGAAATCTATCGTGAGCAGACGGGAGATTTTGAGTTTCAGTCGGGGCCGATCTTTGGGAATCTGATCTTGGCGGACGAGATCAACCGAGCACCGGCGAAAGTGCAGGCGGCGCTGCTCGAGGCGATGGAAGAGCGGCAGGTTACGGTCGCGGGCACAACTCATCGGTTGCCCGAGTTGTTTTTGGTGTTGGCGACACAGAATCCGATCGAGCAGGAAGGCACGTATCCGTTGCCGGAGGCTCAAATGGACCGCTTCATGGTTTATGTGCAGGTCCCTTATCCGCCGGCGGAAAACGAGCTTCAGATTCTGCGGTTGGTGCGGTCGGAGATCACCGGCGGACAGGCCGTTACCGAGCGTGCGAGTAAAGAACTCGTGTTAGAGGCACGGCAGCAGGTCAACGCGGTGCATGTCGAGCCGTCGGTCGAACAGTACATCGTGGATTTGGTGATCGCGACACGGGAACCGAAACGGTACGGGGACGAGTTGGCTCGTCTGATTCAGGTGGGGGCGAGTCCGCGAGCGACGATCGCGATGGACGCCGCTGCCCGGGCGAGGGCTTGGTTGCGTGGCAACGACTTTGTGTCGCCCGAGGATGTGCAGGCGGTGGCTCCGGCGTGTCTCGCGCACCGCGTGCATCTTTCCTACGAAGCGGAAGCGGAATCGATGACTCGTGAAGGCGTGATCGATCTCGTGCTCGAGAAAGTTGCCGTTGGCTAACGTTGAAAACATTTCAAAGAGAGGTTCGTCAGTGACCGTTTGATCGGAAGGTAAGTTCATGTTCAAAAGGTTGTCAGCGATGTTGCCCGGGGGCGCGGAAGTGCGAGCGCCAGTGGCATCGCCGAAACGGTCGGGGGACGTCTATCCGACGCTCGAAGGTCTCGCGCGGTTGCGAGTCGACGCGAAAGGGTTTTCATTGTTGCCTCGCCAACCGGTAAACAGTCTGCTCAGCGGTCGGCACGCGTCGCGATTGCGGGGCCGTGGGCTGACGTTTGAAGAACTGCGTGATTACCGTCCCGGTGACGACATTCGGACGATCGATTGGCGGGCGACGGCGCGACTGCGAAAGACTCACGTTCGGGTTTATACGGAGGAACGCGAACGGCCGGTTTTGCTCGTCGTGGACCAACGATCGAACATGTTTTTCGGGTCGGCGAGAACGACAAAAGCGACCGCGGCGGCGGAACTCGCAGCGTTGGCCGCATGGGCTTCGTTGGATGCCGGGGACCGTGTGGGGGCAATCATCTTCGGTGATGACGAGGTCGTGGAAGTGCGACCACAACGCAGTCGCGAGAACGTGCTGCGGATCTGTCACGAGTTGGTTCGCATGAACCGCAAACTGTCTTCGTCGAGCAGGCCGTTGAACGCCGCTAACCTGAATGAAGCTTTGCGGCGTGCGGTTAATGTGGCCAACCATGATTTTTTGATCGTGTTGGCAACGGATTACATCGGCAACAACGACGAGACTCATCGTCACGCGACTCGTCTGGCCAGTCACAACGATGTCCTGGCCACGTTGGTTTATGACCCGCTCGGTGTCAGCCTTCCGGAGTTGGCCGGTGCCGATTTCACAGACGGTTCGCGGGCGGCGACCGTCGACGTCGATTCAAAAGTGAACGAGCGGTTTATCGAAGAGTTTCGTCGATTGTCGGAAACGATTCGGACGCGTTTGCGAGCGATTCGAATTCCAGTGTTGCCGATCTGTACTCATGAGCCCGTCGCCGGACAGGTGATGACTGCACTGGGAGAGCGTCGATGATGTTGGACGCATCAAGTCTCGATCAATTGCGTGATCTCGCCGTCCCACCGCCGGTGTCGTGGTGGCCGTTGGCACCGGGATGGTGGATGTTGATTGCCGCATTGGTCGCTGGGGTGGTATTGGGTGTTTTGAAATGGTGGCGTCATTGGCTCGCCGATGCGTATCGACGCGAGGCGCTCGAGGCGGTTGAGCGTGCATCCACGGATGCGGCGATCGTGCAGATCCTGAAACGAACGGCAATCGGTGCGGACACTCGGTCCCATGTCGGATCGCTGACCGGGCGACGCTGGTGCGATTGGCTTTCCGCGACAGGCGACGTGTCGGTGACCGACGAGATTGCGGAACGCATCACGGTCGGCGTTTACCGCGATGGAAAGCGGCGCACACCGGAACTCGCGGATTTTGCAAAGCGATGGATCCGGACGCATCGGATGACCGCGTCACTGCACACTCCTGATCAGCAAGCGGGAGGTCGATAGGATGTTGGCGTTTGCTCATTGGTGGATGTTTTGCTTGGCCCCTTTGCCGTTGTTGGTTTATTTCGGAATACCGGCGAGGGTGACATCTCGACCGACGATTCGAGTTCCTTTCCTGACGCGGTTGTTAGCATCACGCAACGATACGGGCGCGGTCGGTCGTGGCAAAGTGAAATCGTATGGAGCGTGGTCGATCGTATGGATGTTGGTCGTGTTCGCCTTGGCGAGACCCCAGTGGCTCGAGCCGCCGATCGAGCGGATCATCCCGACTCGGGATTTGTTGCTGATCGTGGATTTATCGGGGTCGATGGACCACAAAGATTTCACTGATGACACGGGCGCGACGGTTGATCGGCTGACCGCGGTGAAGCAAGTTGTGGGTGACTTCCTGACGCGTCGCGAAGGTGACCGCGTCGGGTTGGTGGTGTTTGGCAATTCGCCGTTTTTGCAGGTGCCATTCACGACCGACCTGCAGCTCTGTCGTCAGTTGCTCGACGAAACCGATGTCGGCATGGCGGGGCCGCGCACCGCGCTCGGCGATGCGATCGGGCTGGGCATTCAGTTGTTTGACAGCAGCGATGCGCCGACGAAAACGATCATCGCGTTGACCGACGGGAACGACACGGCGAGTTCGGTGCCTCCGGTGGAAGCGTCGCGAGTCGCACGAGATCGCGAGATCACCGTCTACACGATCGCGGTCGGAGATCCGACAACGGTGGGCGAGGAAAAGATCGACCAGGAAGCACTCAAACAGGTCGCCGAAACAACCGAAGGTGAGTTCTTCTTGGCTCTCGATCGGGACCAACTCGTCAAGATCTACGAGCAGATCGACCAGATCGAAACGCGTGAGGTGAAAACGGTCAGCCATCGGCCGCGGCACGATTTGTTTTATTGGCCGCTTTCGATCGCGTTGGCGTTTTCGATCGTCACGCACCTTTGGCCGCTGGTGCGATCGCGACGTCAGCGAACCGAGGCACCCAAAGCGCGGCTGCGAGTGAATTCGCGGACGTTCGAGTTGCAGACTGTGGGCGAATTTCACCACGCCGGCGGTGAAAAAGCGGAGGTGTTGCAGCGATGAGTGAGTTAGCCGCGTTTCATTTTATACGTCCGTGGTGTCTGGTATTTGTTCCGATCGCGATAGGCGTTTGGTGGTTTTATCGGCGTGCGAGCGATCCGTTTCACCAGTGGCAAAAGGTGATCTCGCCGGATCTGCTCGACGCGGTCATGGTCAACCAGGATCCGACGCGTCAGTGGCGGAGTATCGCTTTGTTGATGTTTTGGTGTCTTGCGGCGATCGCCGTTGCGGGGCCGACATGGCGTCCCGAACCGTCTCCTTTTGCCGATGATCCTGTGCCAGTGATGTTGCTGCTGAAGTCGGGCGAGAGTATGAACGAATCGGATCTGTCACCCAGCCGGATGGAGCGTGCGAGGTTGAAGGTGGTTGACTTCGCGAACGCGAGAAAGGGACAACCACTCGGTTTAATCGCGTACGCGGGATCGGCGCACCTCGTCCTGCCGCCGACACGCGATACCGGTGTGGTCGCGACGATGGCGTCCGAAATCAGTCCTGAGATCATGCCCACACCGGGCGATCGACTTGGTTCCGCGTTGCAACTCGCCGCCAAAACACTCGGCGAGGATGGTGGGTCGATTGTGGTGGTGACCGACACGATCCCGACGGGCGAGAATTCGCAATACGAATCGTTTGTTTCGCAGAATCGAGCAAGCATTGAAATTCTGGGGATCGCTCGGGAGGGGACTCCCGAAAGTGATGATTTATCCAAGGCTGCGTCTGCCCTGCGAGCCGACGTGACCCTGATGACGGCGGACTCCGCGGACGTCGAGAGAATCGTTCGACGCGTTGCCGACACACCGATCGCGGTGTCGGTGGACGGGGAGGGAACCCGGTGGGCGGAGATGGGGTGGTGGTTGGTGCCCGCGATCGCGGTCGGGATGTTGACTGTCTTTCGTCGCGAAGAACAACAGCAGGAGCAAACAACATGAAAACCATGTTATGGGGTGTGCTGTTGGCCGGGATCGCCTGGGGGCAGCTTTGGTTCTCGCCCGATCAACAGGGCCAACGGTTGATGGACCGGCAGGAATATGCGGCGGCCGCCGAAGCATTCGAGGATCCGATGCGGTCGGGGGTCGCATGGTACCGGGCGGGCGAGTTCGAGAAAGCCGAGCGGGCATTTGCAAGAGTTGCGACCGCTGAAGCGGAATACAACCGCGGCAATTGTCTGGTGATGCTCGGTCAGTATGAACCGGCGATCGAGCGGTACGATCGGGCGTTGAAGCTCAAGCCGGATTGGCAGGACGCGATCGCAAATCGTGATTTGGCTGCGGCGAGAGCGGCGAAATTGAACAACGAGGGCGGCGACATGGGAGACCAACGACTCGGTGCCGACGAGATCCGTTTCGACAAAAAGAAAAACTCAGAAGGCCAGAGCACGGAAGTGAGCCAGGAAAAAACAATGTCGGATTCGGCGATGCAGGCGTTGTGGCTGCGTCGGGTTCAAACCAAGCCGGCGGACTTCTTGAAAGCGAAGTTCGCTTATCAAAACGCGGAACAGTCTCAGCCGGAGGAAAAGTGATGGCTGTTGCTTTTTCGAGAGCTGTCGGTTGCCGAATACTCGTCGCGTTATCGTTTCTCGCATTGATTCATGGTGTGGCGGGCGGAGTTGGTTTGCAGGCGGCGGATCCGTTGAAAGCGTCGATCGAGAAGGAGGTCGCGTGGACGGGGCAGCCTGTTCCTTTGATCATCACGCTGTACTCGCCGGGGCCGTTTGAGGGGACTGCCGCCTTTGATTTTCCCGAGTTGCCGAAGACGGCCATGATTGCGATCGGCAACCCGGTGGTGGGGAGCGAAGACGTGGGTGACGATTCGTTTCTGACCCAACGGCATGAGTTCAGTATCTCGACTCAGCAAACCGGGACCGTCGTCCTGCCTCCGTTTTCGGTTCGCTTTCGCGGGAAAGAATCTTTTGTGGGTGACGCGAAGGATGTTGTCGCAGAGACGCCGAAACTGCAGTTTGAGTCCAAACGTCCACCGGGTACCGAGTCGCTCGGTATCGTGGTG
>JBICHZ010000277.1:0-15143 GCA_043101355.1 Rhodopirellula sp. JB044 | reverse complement strand
AGATAGCGACCCGGCGAGTCATTGAGAAACTGCGTATTTGTTTCACGAAGACAGACGCTTTCGCGAAGACAGCGGTCAGGCGGTCATTCGGCAGAGCGTCGAATTCCTGCCGGGCCGTAGCGCTGGTGCCTTTCGACACGCGGGACCGACCCCCATCCCACCGCCTTCCCCACACAGTGTTCATGACTTCACGGTTGAATTCCCAGTCTCTGTATTCCCGGGCTCGATGCCTCGTCGTAACGATCAGACTGCTTTCAATGGGAATCCTCTTCTCGTATGGCAACGCGGCGGAATTTGGTGCCAGTTCAAAGGCCCCGCCACTTTCTCCTGAAGAATCAATCGCCACGATGCAGGTGCAGCCTGGATACTCGGTGGTTCCGGTTCTAACCGAACCTCACATGGAAGAACCATCGGTCGTCGTGTGGGATGGCAACGGAAGAATGTATGTGGTCGAAATGCGAACCTACATGCAAGATATCGATGGCAGGAACCAGCTCGCTCCGAAGAGTCGCGTTTCGCGGCATGAAGACACCGACGGCGATGGTGTTTACGACAAACACACGGTCTTCGCCGACAACCTCGTCCTTCCGCGAATGATCTTACCGCTGTTGGACAGCGTGATTATTGGGGAAACCAACACACTCGATCTTAAGAGTTATCGAGATACTGACGACGATGGTGTCGCTGATGAAATCGAATTGTGGCACGAAGGCGGACCGCGTGGGGGCAACCTGGAGCATCAACCGAGTGGACTGGTTTGGAATATCGATAACTGGATCTACACGACCTACACCGGCTATCGATTGCGGTTCACCAACCAAAAAGTGCAGGCTCAGCCTCTGCATTACAACACCGGTCAGTGGGGGCTAACTCATGACGACGTGGGACGTATGTATTACTCCACCGCAGGAGGTGAAAATCCAGCATACGCGTTTCAACAGCCGATTATTTATGGACAAATCAGTCTGCCCGGAGAGCAGGTGGATGGTTTTCGCAAGGTATTTCCGATCGACAATGTTCCCGATGTTCAGGGAGGGCCCAAACGTATCCGCGACGATAATACTCTGACACAATTCACCGGCGGCGGTGGGCAGTCGGTCTATCGCGGTAACGCAATGCCGAGCGATTTCGACGGGGATCTTATTATCTGTGAACCGGTGGGACGTCTCATCCGACGAGCCAACGTCACGGACGATCGAGGACGGATCACTCTCGCGAACGAATATAACGGATCTGAGTTTATCGCCGCGACAGACCCTAACTTTCGACCGGTCAACAGTGCGACCGGGCCAGACGGTTGCCTTTACATCGTCGACATGTATCGCGGGATTATCCAAGAGGGCAATTGGGTCCGAAAGGGTTCTTATCTACGAAAGATCGTTGAAGATTACGAACTCGACAAAAATATCGGTCGCGGACGAATCTACCGGATCGAACATGAAACGACCCGTCGCGGACCGCAGCCTCGCATGCTCGATGAAACGCCGCATCAACTGCTGCGGCACCTATCTCATCCAAACGGATGGTGGCGCAGTGAAGCTCAGAAACTGATTATTCTTCACGCAGACGCGACCGTCGTGCCGCAACTCGAGCGTCTCAGCAAGCAAGCAGAGAACCCACTGGCGCGGCTGCACGCGTTGTGGACTCTCGAAGGTCTCGATGCGATTTCGAAACAGCATCTGATTGAAATGATGGCCGATCCGGATCCTCGTGTACGTGCCGCAGCGATCCGCATTGCCGAGCCCTATCTGCCTACCGACGATCAGTTCGATCCATCGATCAAACATCTCGGAAAGGATGATTCTCCTGCGGTCGTGATTCAGACCTTGCTCTCGGTGAATCACGGTGGGCATCCCAACGCCAAATCAATCACGAACTGGATTGTCGACGCGAACCGCGATAATCCCAACGTCGAGTCGATAGCGAAACAATATCGATCGAACATTGCCTCGATTCTCGCCGAGCGGAAGAAGTTTGCTCAGCTGCAAAGCCGCAACAAAGCACTCGCTGATTCCGTCGTTCGGGGCAAGACAATCTATTCGACACTGTGCATCACCTGCCATGGTGAAAACGGTAAGGGGCACCCCGCACCTCAAGGCGGCGATCTCCATTTGGCTCCGCCCCTGGCAGGATCACCTCGTGTTCGTGGCCACAAAGCCCGTTTGGTCAGAATCTTATTGCAAGGTTTGATCGGACCGATCGAAAACAAAAACTACGCCGATGGACTGATGATGCCACTGGCAACGAATTCAGATGAGTGGATCGCCGACGTTGCGAATTATGTTCGCAACAGTTGGGGGAACCAAGCATCGATCATTCGACCAACCGACATTCGCCGCATACGGAACGAATCGGCGTCGCGGATTGGTCCCTGGACGCTAGAGGATCTCGCATACTTCGATCCGCCGGCGATGAGTAATCGCTCTGAATGGAAACTCAAATCGAATGTGAATGAAGCCAACGTCGTCAAAGCCATCGATAGTGATCCGTCGACACGTTGGGACACCGCGTCCCATCAGGTGCCGGGCCAGTGGTTGGAAATCGAGTTGCCTGAACCGGTGACGCCCATGACATTGGTGCTCGATACGAAACGCTCCAAGGGTGACTATCCACGTGGGTACGACGTGGAGGTATCCGAAGATGGCAAAACGTGGAGTGAACCCGTTGCCCAGGGCTACGGAAGTGGTCCGGTGACGAATATTGAATTGAACGCGGACGGTTCGGTTCGGTATTTGAGGATTACGCAAACAGGTGCCGCGAAACGCAACTATTGGTCGATCCACGAGATGCAATTGCACGCGATTCCACAGGATTCCAAACCTCCGGTATCCATGGCAGAGTCGCTCGCGAAGGTTGATTCGGAAATGCTCGCCGAGCAAGCTCGAAATGAGGGAAACGCTCTACGGGGTGCCGCCTTGTTCTACGGAGCGACTATCTCGTGTGCAAAATGCCATGACCCGGAAACTGGTCCAAGACTCGGACCCGATCTATCAGTCAAACGTGAAGGTGTCACCGATCAAACTCTCGTTGACGCGATCTTGGATCCGTCCAAAGAGATCCACCAGGACTTCCAACAGGTTTCCGTGATCACCGCCGATGGGTTGGTGTTGACCGGGTTTCCTGTTCGTGAAAACGATGATGAGATGGTGATTCGTGAACCGGCCGGCGGGAAAGAAATCGTCATCGCTCAAGATGATATCGACGACGTGTTTCCGATGAAGGTTTCGGCGATGCCAGCAGGCCTCGTCAATCAACTCACCGATGCCTCGCAGTTTTCGGATCTGATTCGGTTCCTCATCGAAGTCCAAAACGGTGGCCCCGAAGCAATGAGTCGCCTGAAAGCAAAACGCTGAGCCGAGTTTTTCACCTGATTCTCGGTGCGGAAAAGCTCGGTGCGGAGAAACTCGGTGCGGACAATTCCGCGTCGACGTTGGCTGGTGGAGATCACGTGGAAATGCCCGTGACGGGTTAGTTCTTCGCGGTCTTTGCCCGCGATTTGCTGAACATTGTCGGTTCCATCTTCTGGTACAACTCGTGCGATTGGATCGGTTTGGTGAGATACCCATCCATTCCGGCTTGCAGACATTTCTCGCGATCGCCTTTCATCGCATTGGCCGTCATCGCGAGAATTTGAATGTGTCCCCCTTTGGACTGTTCACGTTTGCGAATTTCGCGGGTTGCGGTCAGACCGTCCATCACCGGCATCTGCACATCCATCAAAATCAAGTCGAACTTAGTGTCGTCACTTGCGAACAATGCATCGAGGGCTTCTTGTCCGTTGCACACTACGTGCACGTTATGACCACGACGCTGTAACATGGTGGTTGCCACCTTTTGGTTGACCACCCCGTCTTCAACGAGCAGTACATTCAACTCAGCCTCGTTAACACGTGTCTTCGGTGCTGAGACGGTTGGAGTGGGCTGCAAATGTGGCGGCGCGAGCGCTCTGATGATTCCCTCATGAAGAGACGAATGCTTGACCGGCTTGGGAAGACAACCGGTCACGTCCGATTGTCGCATGACGGACCGTGGACCCGAATCCATCGTAGCACGCATCATCAAGATCTTAGCGGAGGAAATCCGCGGATTGGGATGGCTGCGGATGAAATCGCACAAGTCCCAACCGTCCATACCGGGCATTGTTTCGTCCATGATTACCAATCGGATCGGTTCATCTGATTTGGCGGCGTCTTCGAGAATCGCCGTTGCTGGCTTTCCACTCTCGGCAAGGACTACATCGAGTTGCCAACTCACCAGCAGTTCCGTGAGAACACCGCGGTTGGATTCGTTATCGTCCACCACGAGTACCGTTTGATTCTTTACAGGTCCCGGGAGAGAGAGCGATGTCCGCGAGTTCGCGAGACCGAATTCAGCATGAAAGCGGAACGTGCTTCCTTTGCCTTCCTCACTTTCAACGCTGATTTGTCCGTTCATCAGTTCGGTCAATTGTCGAGAAATGGACAACCCGAGTCCCGTGCCGCCGAACTGACGCGATGTCGCGAGGTCAGCCTGGCTGAACATGTTGAAAATATCCGCCTGCCGTTCCTTCGGAATCCCAACCCCGGTGTCGTGAACAGCGAAGTCGATGACAACGGATTTTTTATTGCTCGATCGCAGCGATACGTCAACGAAGATTTCTCCCGTACGCGTGAACTTGATCGCGTTGCCTACCAAATTCGTCATGATTTGACGCAGCCGAGTGGGATCGCCCCGTAGCGAATCCGGCGTGTCCGGGACGATTCGAAGAATCAGCTCGACTTCTTTGTCGGATGCGCCGCTGGAGAGCGTTAATAAAGTGTCACCCAGTATTTCGCGGAGACTGAATGGGATCTGTTCTAGGTCAAGTTTGCCTGCTTCAATTTTTGAAAAATCCAAGATGTCATTGAGAAGCTGCATCAACGACTCAGCGGACTGTTTCACGATGTGTTGGTAGTCTCGTTGTTCATTTGACAATTTGGTGCCGAGCAAAAGGTCCGTCATGCCAATGATCCCGTTCATTGGGGTTCGAATTTCATGACTCATCGATGCCAAAAACTCGCTCTTGGCATGGTTCGCCGATTCGGCTTCTTGCTCGGCGAGCAATGCCTGATTCCTGAGATCCCTTAGTGGCTTATAAACAAATTGCCGTGTAATGAGCACCGACGTGAATGAAACTGCAACGCTGAGGATCATTGCCAAGGCGATGTTCGACAAAACGTTGCGGCGCAGTTGCTCGGAAATGACACGTCGCGACATTACCACGCTGACTTCGCCGATAATCTGATCGCGATAAGTGACATCCACGGTCGCGACTGCGAAACGTGGGGAACGACCGTAGCCTTTCAGGCTCAGCAGCGGTGTGTCGGGTTTGCGACGAGCGGCGAGTTTCTCGGTGCCGTCGTTCACTTCCGCGTAAATGATGTCTTGATTCGTGAGAGATGCTTTGAGCAAATCATCGATCGTCTGCTCATCGATATTCCACAACGGTGTCGCCGTGGTCGTCGCGATCGCTACCGCAGCCCGGTTTGCCGCATCGGTCAGTCGTTCGTCCAGTTGCCTCAGCGTGGCGTAGGCGGCTGCCGCACCAAAGACCGCCAATGTGATCAACACGGTCGCGACGAGCGCGGTGATGTACCGAAGCGAGATCTTGCGTTCGTCGGCGTCCGGGTGAATCGTGTCAGTGGTTGCGTTCGAAGTCATTCGTCCGAAGAGCTACTTTCGACGGACGGGCGATCTTCGCCGATCTGCGTAGAGGTGGATGTGTTGCTAGTTTGCGTGTTCACGCTTTGCGAATCTTCACGTGGCAGATCGTACTGAAAATGGTAGGCCTGCGAATCGGGTTGATCGAGTTTTGAGAACTGCTTGAAGTCGATCCGCTGCCACTGTTCGGCCCGTAGACTCTTTTGGTAATCGTCGACATTTTCCGACGTGATGAGCCGCATGGGTGACGTGAAATGAGTAGGAATTTGCGATAACTCTAAACCATTGAAGTAATCATGAAGGACCACGGCGGCCCATCCGCCTTCTTGGAAATGGCCGCCTACCGTCGCGGTCAATGATCCTTCTTGAATAGCGTCGATCGCTTGGCGCGTTGCATCGATACCGCCGACGATCAGATTATCACCTGGTACTAGACCACGGTCCCGGACCGCTTCGATCGCTCCCATTGCCATTTGATCATTGGCGGTCCAAACGACGGACGCGTCCGGGTATCGTCGCTGCAGAAAACGACAACGACTCCTCGCGAATCCCTCTTTCCAATCGGCCGAAACGAGTTGATCGAGAACGGCCTCATCACTCCGAGCGTCAATCGCATCCATCAAACCTGCGGTCCGATGCACCGATGCGCCATGAGAAACTGTACCGCCTAATGCGATCACGTGAACGCGTCCGTCGGGGCCGAGTCGGTTTGGATTTTTTTTCGCCTCGTCGATGAGACTGTTGGCGAGATCGAACCCGGCCCCGTAGTCATCGGGCAACATTTCGCCGATCCAATATTTGAGATGCTGTCTCGGTTCACCTGCTTTCTCCTTTTGCTCAGACACAAGACCGGAATTGATTAAGAAGACTGGCACCTTGTAGGAGTTTGCGATACGCAGGAATCGCAGTCCGCCTCGTTTGAAACTCTGAACGACAAGGCAACTCGGCTTCACTTTGCGTTCGCATTCCGCCCTGACTAGGCTCGACATGGTCTCGAGGCTGCCGTCGGCAAAATGAAACTGCACATCGAGTCCGAGTTGGTCGGCCGCGACGTTCATGAATTCGGCGAACTGAATCCAGAAGGGGTCGTCTTCGTCGCTGCCTATCAGTACGACAACCCGAGGTTTGGCGTCGACATCAAACCTTTCGTCTCCAGCCCTTTCATCCCCATAGGTCAGCGACCCGGGATAGGCAAACAGACATCCGAGCACCGCCATTAAGAAGACGCCGCTTGAGCATTTGGGCAGCCGGTGTGTCGCGACCGGACCGATCCATTGAAGGATCATTATCTATGCCTTGAAGAATCAATTTCATCGATCCCGGTATCTCTGCACGCGAGGTCTGCACGTGCGACGCCCATTCCAATTCAGGGATCAATTCAACGAATGAAACCGACCGCGGATTATATACGAGATCTTCGTTCCCGTTGTTGCTTTCTAGCGTAGTGCTAATTGTTCGCAACGCGAAAACAAACGTTGTCCGCACTGGCATTGCCTTGCCCGTCACGCACAATCACAAACAGTCGGTAGTTTCCCGGCTGGTCAGGTGTCCGGATGACGGCTTCCCCGTCTCGAGCCCTGACGAGACAGTTCGGAAACAGTGGCGGAACGGATTCGCGGTCCCCACCCACGCTGCGTTCGGTCGTTTCGGCCTGCACGTACCACGTGTACGTCATCGGGTCGTCATCGGGATCGGTCGCATGAACGCGGCTCGTCACCAATTCTCCCGGCCCGAAGGTGGCTTCGGTCAAATCGGAATCGATTTGCGAGACCTTGGGACATCGATTTTCCGGCCACTCGCCAGTCCATGCACGGCACATCGCATCGACCTGGGGCAGCCTCTCTCCCGATGGCAGGAACATCCCGTACCAGGTCGACGTTTTCTCTTGTTTCTGGCCCCAAAGGAAGCAGTAACTGCCGACACAAATGTCGCCAGCGTCCTCGGTCAGAATCGACTGCGTCACGAAATAGCTCGCCGCCTTGGCACGACTACTCGGCTCGATCGCCGCGCCCCACGAGGTTTGCGGCACCTCCCAATGACCCGATGGGCCGAACTCCGTCAATGCAAACGGCTTCTTCCAACCCGCCGCTTTCACGTCGCCGGCGACCGATGCCGCCGCGCCATAGGAGTTCACGCCGAGAACATCGATGTTCGGATAGTGATCCATGATTCCTTTGATTTTCAGCGCCGAGGCACCCGCGATTACCGTCATGACCGGATGGTTCGGGTCTTCCGATTTGACGATCTTGGCGAGGTGATCGAGTTCCTTCCAAATGCGAACGGCGCCGCTTTCCGATTCGGGACCTTCCATCTCATTTCCGAGTCCCCACATCAAGATCGCAGGGTGGTCTTTGTATCGCCGAACAGCCTCCCGCACTTTCTCACGTTGATCGGCGACCTGTTTGGGGTCGGAGTAATCGAACCCGTGTCGCTCATGTTGAATCCAAATTCCGACTGAAACGGAGATGCCGAGTTCTTCGCAGTAATCGAGCAGCGGTTTGTTGTCGATTCGCTTCTCAAGGGTTTCGATTCCCCACGTGCGAATCGAATTTCCCCCACACGCAACCAGTTCCGAGAGGTGTTCCGAACCACCTGCACCACGTATGAAGTAGAGCTCGCCATCTCGCAGGAGCGTGAAATGACCCTGGTCATCCCTTTTGACGGTTACTTCCGCGGCACGAGAGCTCTCAACCGTCAAAAACGACACGCAGAGCATCCCGACACAAAAAATCGGCAATCGTTTGGCGTAATTCATTGTGCAATGTTCTCTTGGGGGAAGATTGTGCATAAAATTGCATTGTAGCAATTCTTCGGCGAGAGTGTCTAAAAAAAGTCTGGTAATGGCGAAATCGGTTAATCAACAACTCATTGCAGATCGGCTGCAAATATCACGAGCGACGGTGTCACGGTGCTTCACCAATCACCCCGGAATCAATCCCGAAACTCGGGCCAAGGTTTTTCGTCTCGCTGCTGCACTCGGTTACAACCATCTCGAAAACCGTACCGGAAAGAACCGACGCAACGCGGATTTGAATCGAGTCGGTGTCTTGATTTGCACCAACGTCGAAGACTATCTAAGCACGGACTATCAAAGTCCCGGGGAACTTCTGATTGCCGGTGTGAGCGATTACGCGCAGCTGAATGATTCGTGTATTGAGATTCATTATGTTGACCCGTCTGAAAAACAACTGATCGACGAGACTTACAACAAGATTAGACCGCTGCGACAGAAGGAATTCGACGGATTGCTGTTGGTGTATCCTTTTCCGACAAACGTGGTCGATGAACTCAATTTATTGTTCCCGGTGGTGTCCCTTGTCGAGCAATACAGCGGTACACCGATTAACTGCGTCGATGTCGATCACCATCGCGGAATATCAACGATTATCGGCAAATTGTCGGAATTGGGGCATCAACGGATCGGCTTTCTAACCCACGACTATGGGATGGAAGCACACTGGGCGATGCGGCGGTTTTCTGCCTACATCGAGGAGATGACTCGGCGTAGTCTGATGATCGACCCGGCCAACATCCTTAATGTTCGTCCCGAGGATCGGGCAACCGTGGGAGAGACCTATCAAAAGGCGCTCGAACGCACACGCTACGGTGTTACCGCCTGGGTTTGTGCGGCCGATCATCAGGCCTATGGTTTAATTTCATTCCTCAAAGAACACGGTCTCAATACGCCAAGGGATATCTCGGTGACTGGCTTTGACGGAATCGAATCGCCCGATGATTCGCCTCAACTAACAACAGTCGCCATTCCTTATTATGAGATCGGACAGATCGGGTACCAGCGTCTACAGGAACTTGCGTCGAAGCGATTCGGATCGGCACAACACACGATGCTCGATTGCGCCCTTCGCGACGGCCAAACGATCGGTCCGGTCAAAGAGTGACTTTCCGATTCACGTGGTTCAAAACGCATGGAAGCATGCCGCAATGCTCGGAAAGCGCGATTCATTCGAGCCGTCGACTTGGAAACGCCCGGTCGAAGCATTGCCGGCAAGAATTTCATGAGAGACTCCGAAAAGCTCGTGAATTACGGGGTGAAAAAGTGTGCATGAAATTGCATTATGTGATTGTAATCGCTAGGACGGTCACCTAAAAAGGAGACTGTTGATCGCGTTTTTTGCCCCATCCAGGAGACCCACAATGAAGTTGCTTTGCTCGTTCGTTCTCGTTGCTGCGAGTGTTTTTGTGACGAACTGTTTCGCTGAAGAATCAGTCGATGCGAAATCTCTCGACTTCGGAGACTACTCATCGTCGACCTTAACCACCAAAGGTTGGGACGCTTATAACGCCAAGAAATACAAAGTCGCCGTGGCTTACGCGAAAGAGTGCATCGATCGTTATGGAAAAGAAGCCGTTGCGATGCAAAACGAACTCGATGCTCCAGTGCCATCGAGTGATAAGGATGCGGTCCAAAGCAAATGGGCACTCAATGATGTCGGCACGTGCTATTTCATCATGGGACAAGCGTTTGAAAAGTTGGAACAAACTGACGAGGCCATTAAGGTCTACAAGAAACTCCTCAAGGATGTGCCCTTCGCGCAGTGCTGGGACCCGCAAGGATGGTTTTGGAAACCAGCCGACGCCGCGAAAAAGCAAGTCAAAATTCTCGAGTTTCAAAAACTGGAAGACGAGTAGGAAACGCCGCTTTCACGCGTGACGCAGCTTAGTCTGTTAGCGTCGGTTGATACGAGATAACCGGGGTAACGTCTGCTCTTTGGTAAAACGATCAGGGAAGCTCTCTGATCGTCGCCTCTTTCTGCCGTACCTAACGTGGACTGCCGGGATGTGATAACTCGAACGCGTTCGGGTCACCTTCGGTTAAGAGCCACGCTCTGTTAATCGCCAGCGATTGGAATGTCTGATGCGTTCCATCCGGCCAACAGACGGTAACTTCACACGACTTGTGTTGGTCGTCCAAGATGCCACGTTTCCCGAGACCGATGCGAATGACCTTTTCATTGCTGCATAGGTAACCGTCACCCGACGTCATCGGAATCGTCCACCGCGTGTTAGCGATGCTGGCGTGCACCACACTGCCGATCGCGTCGCGAGAGCATTGCCGGCCGGAGAGTTGAATCTCAATCCAATTTCCTGTGTCTTCGGTTTGATTGACTAACAACGCCACTGGTTCGGTCTGATGGGTGACCACGAAATCGGTCAGACCGTCTCGATTGACATCCACGGTCCACAAAGCTCGACCGACGTGCGGTGTTTGCAAGTACTCGCCCTGGATCCTGTCAGTGACCAATTGGTAGTCACCGGCGGGACGGCGTTGATATACCAAAGGCAGTTGTGCGTATGGCGCGGCGTCTTCGCCCGGGTACGTGTCGATGTGACCGTTGGTGATGACTATTTCCAAGTGGCCATCGTTGTCGAAGTCGATTACTTCGGTCCCGAATCCAACGAAGGGCAGGGAAGAAGCATGTAAACCTTGCGTCGTCGTCTGGTCACGCCACAACCCGTTGTTTACTTGTTCGTGATAGGTGTTAGATTCTCCGAGAAAATTGGTGATGAAGAAATCAACGTCACCATCGCGATCGAGATCCGCTGCGGTCATTCCCATTGACCCTTGCCCGGGAGACCGTTCGCTAGAGCCGAGCCCTCGGAGGACAGCGGACTCTCGCAAGCCAAAGGCATTACCCGTTGCACGACTCCAATAATGGTTGCTCGTGAGGTCGTTTGCGATAAAGACATCGAGACCGGGTTGGGAGTCAAATGATCCGACACAGATACCGAGTCCACGGCCGAGAACGTCGGGGTTCGCTGACCAATTATCAGTTTGGTCGGTGAATTCGCCAGTAAGTGAACCCTGTAGAAAACAATCTCTCGCGCCCGGGAACATCAGCGGCGAACATGCCCGAACCAACGCCGTTGATTCTTGACGACACTCTTTCGTTACCGGATCGAGACCTTGGCCGTAGTTCAAAATTGTCAAGTCGTTGAGTCCATCGCCGTCCAAATCAGCAATCGCGCCGCTAGACGACCACTCGACCGAAGAGACTTTCTGATCGAGACGATGACTCTCGTCGGAAAACGATCCGTCACCGTTGTTGATCAGCAAAACATTTGGGCCGTAGTTCAGCACGAGAAGGTCGGGAAACCCGTCTTCGTTTACATCACCAACGGCCACCCCCTGACCGAAGCCGGGGTCGCCCGTTGCAGATGCAGACGTGACGTTGTCCAACGTTCCTTCCAAGTTTCTCCAAAGCGAGTTTTCGATGGAATCTCTCTGTGATGGTTTGCCGCCCGCTGCAACGAGATAGATGTCATTCCAACCATCCAGGTCATAATCAATCGCACCTCCGCCGCACCCGAGCGTTTGGTAATGCATGATGCCGGGTTGGTGCAGTTCGTCGCCGGTGCGGCCATGGAAACGCAGTTGTCGGCGTTCCGCTTGGTTTTCCAATTGAATGTTGCCAGGATCTGCCACCGCTACGGTGGGATGAGATGAAGTTGGCTTTCTTTCGTTGACCGCCGACCCAATGACAGGAAGCGGCAAATGGCTGAGATCGATATTGACTTCGGGGTGAGAATTCACGAGTTGCCATGGTGTGTCCCGGCGAAGCAACTTGACCGTTTCGTCTCGCACTTGTTTTGCACGTTGAGTGCCGTCTCCTGGCAACGTGGTCGCTATCGACAGCCAGGCTTCCGCGTACCAAAGTCGCCCGAGCTGCTTTTGTACGATTGCCATTTCAACGAGGTCGTTCGACGATGTCTTTCCCGCCTTAACGAATCTCGCTCGCAGGTGGCGAAACCGAGTGAGTAATCGGACGCGGGAATCCAACGCATTGATTTGTTCGTCAGTGAGGCCGTGCTGCTGCCCGACGAGGGCAAGAGACATGCTGAGCTTGAGCCACGATTCGCGGATCGCGTCATCGCGACGGACGGCTTCCCAGTAGGAACGAGCCGCGTGGGTGGGTTGGTTTTGCTTTTGACACCAATCACCGAGTGCCAACCAGTAGAAGGCATGGTCTTGGATGGATTCGGGAACGTCCGCGACGAGTTGTTGAAACTCATTGTCTCGTCCGTCGTCGACAAACACCCGGCACAGCAGTGCTAACGAGGGAGCGTCGTCATGTGCGTCTTGAAGGATCTGCTGAAGAATTTCGGCAGCCCGATCGAGATCACCGTCGTCGAACCGGACTCTGGCTTCGGCGATCAACGGTCGTTTGTCGCGAGGTTGCCGTTCAGCGATTTCAATGAGAGACTGCGAACTTTCCGATCTTGCCTCGGTATCGCTCATTTCCAAAAGGAGATCGAGATCAAATTGTCGCTGGCGTATGAGATATCGACCATGAGGACTCGACCTCGGGCGATCTTCGACACCCCAACACATTTGAAACAGCATTCGCCGGAGAACGTGTTGGTCGGGACGCGTTTCGACGGCGGTCTCGAGCAAATCGATGCACTCAAAAAGTCGACCGGCGGCGAGTAGAGCAGCCACGGCGCGTTGGATGCGGGCGGTGTTTTGAAATTGATCATTACGACATGCGTCGATCATCAAATCCGCTGCCACGTTGGCTTTGTCGTTTTGGTGTGCTGCTCTCGCAGCGAGTTCCAACGCCTCGACGTTGTCGTAATACTGCAGCAATACTGATGGAGACAACGCGTCGGCGCGTTTCCAATCTTGGAAACGGATCGCGGTTTGGAACTCTGCTAGGAGATCGACTGTTGTCGGAGAAGTCTCGGTTGGCTGTTCCGTGGAACGTTCGCAACCGGACAGGCAAAGCAAGATCAGTATTGCGGGGAGCCAGCCACCATGTCTCACACTTGAGCCCTCTTATACGGATGGTGCCGAGCATTAGAATCTACCGTTGTCGTCAACCTGCTGGGCGACATGGCGCACGAGGATGTGGCGCCGGAAGACACGCCGCTCAGGGACACGCCGCTCAGGGACACGGCGCTCAAGGACACGGTGCTCGGGGACACGGTGCTCGGTGACAGCGTGTTCAACATTGACGTGCTCGTTGTCAATGTACTTGGTGATGAAGTACTCGGCGATGAACGAGTCTAAAATGAAAACACCGATCACAGCGTGATCGGTGCGTTTGTCGTCTTCGACCCGGAATGGTGAGAGGCTTTCTCATGACACCCGTCCCGAAATCATTTGGAAGACTATTTTTTGCCGTAGGCTTCGGCCATGGACTTGGAATATTCTGCTTGCCGTGCTTCGAGCGCGGCTTTGTCTTCGGCTGTCATTTCCGGTGGTTCAACGATGCCGGTGTTCCCCTCGCAGCCGATCGCGACGAGAGCTCCGAACAACAGACCGCTACAGCAGATACGAGAAAGAGTTCTGTTCATTTTGGATCTAGTATTGGTAAAAAGTGGACAGGGTTACCGACGATTCCCCGGTGCAGCGACTGGCTGCACCGGGGTTTGACGTCAGCAATTCAAACGTCGGGATCGATCGAGTTTAAAGTTCTTCCTCGATGACCTCTTTGCTAGCACGAGTTCCGAGAGCACCCCAAAGTCCGTACGGGCTCTTCGAACCAGGACTTTGGTTGCCGGTGAATCCGAATCCGACCTGACCGTTCTTTTGGTTGCCAGCTTCGATGGAATCGGTGATGAACTTGACCGCTCCGTCGCCCATCAGCACGTGTGCACCACCTTGGTGACGACTGCTCGGCGGGACGATACCTTCTTGGCCGGGCCAATCGCCGCCGTAGCAAACTTCGGAGTTTGGCGGACGGATGGTCATGACGCCCGAGTAGTAGTGTTCACCGTTGGCCCACTGGTAACCACGACCGAGGGTCGCGTTGACGCTGCCCATGGTGTTTGTTCCGGCGGTCCAGAACTGAGGACGTTGTGGGTCGGGGAGACCCGCATCGACACATGCCATCGGGTTGAGCATTGGAGGCGAACCAGCCGCGTTGAGTTGACGAGCACCGTTGGTTCGAGTGTCGTTGTCACCAAGGTCGGTGGTCAGCTCGCCAGCCATGATCGTATTGGCGAGACCATCGAGAACATCACGAAACGCCATCTTCTGGTGGTTGACGAACATCCCACGGCACCCCGCACGTGCTTCCTGAGCGGCGGTCGAGTCGTTCGAGTTCAAATCGCCACCGCTGCGGGCAGCGATTTCGATCTTGTACATCGAGTCACCAAAGCAAGCACCGTAGTTGGTACGTCCCTGGGCGGGCAGACCGAAGCCTGGATCCGACGGGCAGCGGAACGTCGGAACGTTAGTCATCCACGGTTGATAGTCGTACCGGAAGTCGACCGGTTTGGGACCCATGGCAGGCCATGTTCCGCCTTGCACGCTCGGGTTGGAAATCTGCTCCCAGAGAGCTTGGTTTTCGACAAATGGGGTCAGGCCGACCAACCAACTGAGTTGTTGATTGTTTGCGATTGTCGAATCGTCCCACCAGTTCGTTCCTGGGAGGATGCCGGTTCCGGTCTTGTTGATCGGCAACTGGTTGTAAGCAGAGTGGTAGTTGTGAACTGCGAGT
>JBICHZ010000276.1:0-25630 GCA_043101355.1 Rhodopirellula sp. JB044 | reverse complement strand
GAGCAAACGTTGATTCGGACGATCGCTGCGGTTCGACCGGTCGTCGAAGAACGCGACTGGCATGTCCTGCCGGACGGTTTGATGTACCACTCTTACCTCGCCGGGCCGCAGGAACCACGGATGTCGGCGATCCTGTTCGGGGACGATGACGGGGGATATTTCTGGGATGCAACGCTCGGCGGGCGTGTCGGCTTCCTGCGGTATGGCACTCCAGGAGCGGACGACCCACAGGGCTTTCAATGGGACTTCGAAGGGGCGGTGATTACGCGTCTCGACCTGCTCAATTCGGAAGACGTTGAGTCGATGGATTTCCGGTTCGGCACGCTGCTGACGTGGGCCGATGGTCCGTGGGCGACGAAGTTCGGGTATTTTCATCTCAGTTCGCACGTCGGCGATGAATACCTGATCCGGAACCCAACGTTCGAACGCATCAACTATGTCGCCGAGTCGTTGATATACGGAGTCAGCTACACACCCTCGGACGCGACGCGGGTATATGGCGAAGTCGCGGCGGCGGTAAAGAAGTCAGGCGGCGCGAGACGCATGCAGTTCCAGACCGGTGCGGAATGGACACCGCCTGCCAAACACGAACGTGCGGTCGCTCCGTTCGCCGCAGCGAATTTCGTTTTCCACGAATCAACCGATTATCACGCGTCGACCACGCTGCAGGCAGGTTGGTCGTATCAGGGGTCCGCGTCGGACCGTCGATTCCGGTTCGGCATGCAGTACGGAAACGGGCCGACGAGCCAGTTTTCGTTCTATGAACGATACGACAACTATCTCGGGTTTGGGATTTGGTTTGATTATTGAGTGGGGTTGGTTTTTCAGTCTTAGGGGATGTCGGTTTCACTGCTGACAATTTGCGAAAGACTGAGCAACGTGAATTGAGCGGACCGCCGTTAGTCCTCGGGTGGAAACGGCCGAGCGATCTTATGGCTGAACCCGCATCGCACCCGAGTGCTCACGCACTTCGGCTCACGGGAGCTTTGGATCGTGCGTGCAAGATTCGGATCAACCGAACTCTTCGTATTCGTCGCGTTCGCCACAAAACGGATCGATAATGAGGCCAGACCACGTCACCAATCGATGGCTGGTCGGCCATTGCCAGGCGATTGCCGCGATCGAAAGTCCGCACAGGATTTCACCAGCGTAAAAGTCCGTGCTCACCAAAGCCGCCACACATCCGGCCGCAGACAACAATCCCAATACCGATACCGTCAGGGTTCGGTGAACCAACGCGAGACGATTGCTCAACCGACACGTGCGATAGATCTCGCGAGCCGGGTTGTCCCATTGTGCAATGAAGCTTCGCAACGCAACGCCGCGATGGTGCGCACGCAGGCTGCGTTTTAAGGATTGGGCATGAGTGCGGCGGTAGAGCGTCGAGGCAGCCCCGCGAATCAGCACCGCGACGCCAAAGCAGGCGATCGCGATCCCCAACGTGGGCAACCAATCGATGGGCCGGGGGATCGGCTGCGTCAATGTGCCGGATAGCTGCCGGGCGAGAATTACGATTGCCGGCAAAGCGATCGCCACCGATAAAGTGACACGCATCGTTTTCAGGTGATCGGCAACGCTGGCCATATCCGTCCAACGTGACAACTTTTCGGGCATGCGTTTTTGGACGCGAATGCCCAACGATCGCAACCCGGTCGGGACAACTAAGAGCGAAATGATAGCGCCGAATGTCGCCGTGGCGATCAGGGTTGGAACCCATTCGTCAAATGCGAATCCCGCATACTCACTCACTCGGCTGGTCAGGGTCAGCGTCGCCACGCCAAACGCCAACGCCCATCCGGTCGCACCGCAAAAACAAACCGCCAACGCCAGCACATGTCGCAACATTCGCAGCGAAGCGACGTCGCAGTCGGGGCGAACGACCGCGGACGGCGAACCGGATTCACTGACGCTCGTTTCTAGATCGCCCGTTTCCAAATCGGCGGTCGACTCGGTGTTAGCCAGAACGGCGTTTTCAGAATCCGTCTCGACCTCGGACGCGTCGGCGGATTGCCTCGCCTCGCCCGGCAACGACGGGGTTGCGGCGTGTGAATCGGTAGTGGGCCCCGACGACAAATTCACCGCTGGCACGATCACGGGTTCATACGACTGACTCGCATTTTCCTCCGTGGAATCGAAGTCCGTCGTTCGTGTGGAGCTAGAATCCCAGAGCACGAGATAAGTCGTCTATTTGATGAGATAAGAAAGATGAGAAGAGGCGACGAGCAAGTCGCTCTAACCTGATGAGCGGATTTGCTAGCTATCACCCGCAAGTCTAGTTTGACGGTTGTATCGCGGCAAACTTCCCTCTCGCAATGCACTAACGTCCCGCTACCCCCCCTAGCAGGATCGTTGCAACCGCTACAAACCGACTTTCTCAGGAACGGGTCCGGCCCCCTTCCGTGGACGTGGCGTCGTCAGATTCGCGACGAAGAGGCGGTTCAAAAAGTCGCCGATGCGCCGGCCTGCTGTCGAGCGTTATCGAGGTCGACGTCGGCATCAGGAGAGTCGTCCAAAACCCCCATGAATCGGTGTCCCAGAAGTTTGTTGTTGACCGGGTGACCAAACGTGTCACCGGGGCCGCGAAGAATGCTTGCAGTTCAACGGCGTTTGCCTCCGTCTTCCGCGACTGCGAAGGATTTTTCGATGACCCAGCTCACCCTCTTCTCAGATCTCGCCACTTCGATCGCCCCCGTCACCCCCCAATCGGCGATCGAAAACACGGCGTCCCCCGAGGCAACGAATGCTTCGCAAACGAGCCAGCCGAAGAACGGCGAACAGGACACCTTGTTGAAACTCGCTCAACTGATTCGCAACGGTCGGGACCAGATGGAGGCTCAATCGCGAGCCCGCAGTCGGCCGGTTCAGTCGATCGGGGATTTGGCTCAGGCCGTTCTCCTGCGTCACGACTTGGTCGCCCGCCGTCGTGCCGCCGCGGCACAAGCTTTGGTGAAGAACCCGGTGGAAGCCCCCGCCACGCGGGTTCCAACCGTCGGATTGGCTCAAACGCCAGCCGAAGTACATGTGGCCTCTTGAGCCGGCAACGTCTCGATTCCCCTGGCGTTTGCAGGATTCATGCGGCGTTTGCGAATTCATGCCGGTTCGTGAATCGGCCGAAGAAGTTATTGACGGGTTGCGGATGCCGGAACGTCGCTTCGCTCGGTCCGGTTTGCGGGGAGGGAGTCATCGGGTGAGCGACATCCCGTGGTCAGGTTCGATTCACCCGCCGAGTTCTTTGACCGCATCGTTGGGCTGCCCGGTGTCCTTGGCGGGATGTTTGTCGGATTTGCTGCCGTCGGCCGCGGCCTCCGATTTCGCTCGAGCTTTGGCTTTTTCTCGCTTCCGTAATCGCCACATCGTCCACACCGCCCCCAGGATGAAACTGACCGCCGAGCAAGCCAACAGCAACAACGTGAGGGGGTACTGGCCGCTGAAGAACAGCAGGTCAATGTCCACCTCGTGGTGATTTTGGAAAGCCACCACGATGACGACGAGAACAGCAGTTAAGAACAGAAAATAGCGGATTTTTTGCAACATGACGTCGAACGATCGGATGGAAAAGGATTTGCTAGCAAAAGGTTTGCTTGCATAATAAACGCCCCGATGGCCGGATTCAGCGAGCCGAACGCGAGCGAGCCGAATTCAACGAGCCACCCGGCGGACAGGTTTCCCTGACATTCTGATCTACGAAACGAAAGGCAGCCAGGACGCCGATGCCCGTATCAAACACGCTCCCATCGGAGACGATGGAACCGGAAGCACGAAAGCCGCTCGCCCAGCAAACGTTCGCGTTCTGGGAAGGAGAGGAAAATCCGCGAGATCCGCAGGCAAGCGTGAAGGCTCGGGCAAACGCGAAAACTCAGTCGAGGGCGAAAACTCAGTCGACGGCCACTTCATTTACCGCCGCAACGCGAACGGGCCCAACATGTCAGGCGTTAACACGACAAGCCCAGGGCGCGGAGAAACGTTCGGTCGCCCAACATGTCCGCGAAAAAGTGGCCGCGGACGAAACCTCACCTGCCGATTCCCCTTCGGCTGGACATGAGCCTCCCATCGCGCCGCAACCGATCATCGGGCGTGAATCGTTGATGGCGGATCTGCGGAGCCGGGCGGCGGCGATTTCGTCCAGCCCCGCGATGGAATCGGCCGAGCAATTTTCGACCGGTTCGCCGACGGTGGACACGTGGCTGCCCGGTGGCGGTCTGAAGCGAGGTTGGATTTGCGAATGGATCGCCGGGCATGACGCCAGCGGCGCGTCGACGCTCGCAATGCTGGCGGCTGCTTCGGCGATTCGGCCTCCTCATAGCGGGCCTCGAGGTGATGGTGGGGTTGGAGGTGATGGCGGGTCTCGAGGTAATGGCGGGGTTCACGGCGAGGCGTTTGCCCACGGCGGACCGATCATCGTGGTCGACCCGGCGGCGACTTTTCATGCCGCCGCCGCGATCGCGTGCGGGATCCCCGCCGAACGAATCGTTGTCTGCCGCTGTCCCAAACGGGCCGACGCGGTTTGGACGATGGACCAGGCCCTGCGGTGCTCTTCGGTGGCTGCGGTCTGGGCAACGTTGCCGTGGAACCTGAACGATCGCGACGCCCGGCGTTTGCAATTGGCGGCGGAAACCGGTCGCACACCGGGGTTATTGGTTTTGCAACGATCCGCTAGGGTGCGTCCCTCGTTCGCGGCGGTTCGTTTTCATGTTGCGTCGGTGGCCGTCGATGCGTCACGCATGTCGGCCGATCAACGCGTCGCCGCCGGACTGCCCGTGCGCCCGCCGTTGGACCTGCGGGTGCTCCGCGTGAATTTGGACCGTGCCCGCGGACAACGTCAAAACGAAGCGTTCTTGGCGGTTTCGCCCGAGGCTCGGTTGCACACGCTTTCGCCGGCGGTTGTGGCTCAACTGCAACACGCTCAACTGCAACACACTCAACAGCCAACGCCGCAACGCATCACTCAAACCCAACCAGGCTCTCGTCATGAAGCGGTTGCTGTGCCTTTGGCTGCCCGATTGGCCGATCCAGCGTCGACGCATCGCAACGAAGACGCCGACCGAGTCAACACAAACCGGGCCAGCACCAGCCGGGCCAACACCGACCGCCGAGTCGGCTAAAACGCCAAGCAGTCCGCCTGCTCCCCAGGGGAATCCGTCGCAACCGATCGATCCGCCGGTGATTTTGTGGCATGCCGATCCTCGACGTGGCCGCGTGGTCGCCGCGGCGTGTCCTCGTGCCCTCAACGCGGGCGTGCGTTTGGGGATGCCGATCGCCCAGGCAGCCGATTTGGCCGCGATGACCGACGCCGTTTTGGAACCGTATGACCGGGACGCCGACCGCGCCGCACTGCAATCGCTCGCGGTCGAACTTCAAACTCACCTCAGCCCCCAGGCCGCGGTCGAGACGCTCGAGCGTTTCAAATGGGTCGGCCGTTTTCGACACGACCCCGAAGCCATCTTGCTGGAGATACAGGGGGTCACCCATCTTTTTGAGGAGAAGCAATCCGCTGCCCCGGATCCACCGGAGCACCCTGGACGCGGCGGTGAACTCGGGGTTCTGTCCGCGGCCGCTGCGATCCTCACGCGTCAAAACTTGCGCGGCCGGTTCGCCATCGCCGATACCATCGGGGCCGCCTGGGCACTCGCCAATCATGCCGCCGCGGGACGAAACGCGGGAGGCAACTCAATGGGTGACAAACATCATTTTTTTGTCGCGCCGCCAGGACGGACCACTGACGCGTTGCAAACGTTGCCCTGCGCGGGACTGCGTCTGCACCCGGATGTCGTCGCGACGCTCGACCGACTCGGCGTGGGCACCATCGGCAGTTTACTGCGTCTGCCCCGCGAAGGTTTGGCCACGCGGCTCGGCCCGGCTCTTTGCCAACGGATCGCTCAGGCGACCGGCGAAGTTGAAGAATCTCTCGTCGCGATCGCGCCGCAGTGCGAACACCACGCGATGTTGGATCTCGAATACCCGACCGACGCGATGGATCTACTGTCCGATCGGATGGCCCGTTTGATCGGCCGATCCACGAAGGAATTGCATCACCTGCGTCGTGGTGTCTTGCGACTGCAATGCCAACTCGATTTCACGCAGCACCCGCCCGTCGTTCTCGACACCGGACTGTTCGCACCAACGCTCGATCAAGAACACCTTACCGGGCTGATGCTCGGGGCGCTCGAATCGGTGCGTTTCGGTTCCAAGGTCACGCGGATGACGGTCGGCGTGACCCAGCATGCACCGTTATCGAGTCGCCAAAAGTCCATCTTTGGGCCCGACTTTTCATCCGGATCCAATGACGACTGGACTTCGCAAACCGAAACCGCTCGGTTGATCGATGCCCTCGCCGGACGTCTCGGCGAAGACGCGGTGCGAGGCGTGCGGGTCAGCAACGATCCGCTGCCCGAGAACGCGATCGTCGATTATCCGATGACCTCGCATCGGATGAAAGCGGAGGCCCGCAAGGCGAAACAACGGTCACGCCGATCCCAATCCGCCTCAAAACGATCCGCCCGCCAACGAGCCGCCGATGACTCGATGCGTTGGGACATCGCACAGCCGAGTCAGAACACGAAGAGCAAGCCCGGTTTTGGCCACGGCCCACGAACCACGGATCTCGGTCGTCGCCCGATCGAACTGCACGACCAACCGATCGCGATCACGCCGTTGTCAGATTCCCCTTCAGGGCGACACGAAGCCGACGAACCGGCGGCCACGCTCGGACCTGGCGGGCATTTCCCAAATCGCTTTCGCATCCGCGGCCGCGTCGAAAGGGTTCGCCAACACTGGGGCCCCGAACGGATCGAAACGCGATGGTGGAGCGGCCCGCTGATTCGTCGCGATTACTTCCGGATCGAACTGGAAAACGGCGCCCGGCTGTGGATCTACTACGACCTCGGCAACGGCACCATTAAGCAATCCGACACGCCCGTTGATCCACCCAACGAAGACGAAAAACGCTGGTTCTTACATGGCCGATTCGCATAACCGAGGACGCCTGCCGAGGACACCCGCCGAGCCCGTTCGGGCGGCCCCACCGGTAACAAGTCAAAACGCATTCGCCGGTGAACGCTGTCCGGGGTTCGCCGCGGTTTCCGCGAGGAACCGGTGCTCACGCACGTCGCCCGATCGGTATGTGTGTTGGTCGGGTGAGTTGGTTGGCGGGCTTGGTTGGCGGGGGCTAGTGCAGCGACGTTCCGGCATTGAACATTGTGCCGGATGGGTGTCGCGAAACTTCCCGCATCCGGCCTGCGTTGACTGCGGCCATTTTCAGGCGGCGGCCTCTTCGGTGCCACTGAGCATGGCGGCTGAGAGCGTGGTGTAGGTGAGCAGCCAGGCTTCTTTCACATCGTCGGTGAAGTCGTCACCGAGGCCTTGGCCGAGCGTCCAGATCAACGCCTCGCCTACTGTCGCGTAGCTCGACTCGGGGACTTCGTACTCATCGGCATGTTTTTTACCGAGTGCCTGAACGGTCGGCAGGATGGTTTCGAGCCGATCGAGCGAGGCGACGGCGAGCGAGATCGTTGCCATCAACTTTTTGCCCTGCTCGGACATGTCGCCTTTGAAGAGCGACTTGAGACTCGGGTCGAGCGTGAACAAACGGCCGTAGAAAAGTTCGGCCGCCTGCTCAGAGATCGGCTTTACCTTTTCCCAACTGTCTTTGACGAGGGTGACTTGTTCGGGAGTCATCGTGATATTTCCTAAATGAAGTACTGAAAAGAAATGGTTCGCGTTGCGTGTTTACTGCATCGGAACTCGAACGATGACGCCGCCCATGACGTCGTCCTTCTTGAACTCGGGGTAATCGTCTTCGCGGTTGCCGTGATCGTTGTGGCAGCTCCAGCAGGCTTCCGCGACGGCCTTATCTGCGTAGGCGGCGACGAAGTATTTGTCACCGCCGAGTTCTTCTTCGCCATAGAAGTTTTCATCAGGGTGCTCGGCGATGTAGTCGAGTGCTTTGACTTCGAATTCGCTCTTGGGCCGGTTTTGTTCGTTCAGTGGCCACTTGCTTTTCAACGCGTACGTGAATCCGGCTTCGGGATTCTCAAAGACTAACTCTGACCCCATTCGGAACATTTGTGCCGGCAACGGAATCGTGTGGTCTTCGTCTTCCCAGTATTCGCTCGGCTCCACCGGGGCGTCTTGTTTCTTCAGCCGGGTAACGACCTTGGACGCGTAGACGGTTCGGTCGGCCATCATCACCGCGTGCACGGCGTCCGCAAACTTTTGGTAGGGGATGCCGGGTTCCGACGGAGGCGGTGTTGAAACGGAGGCGGTCGCACCGCTGCCGCATCCCATGAATGTTGCCGCGACGAGGCAGAACACGCCCGAGAGAGCGAACGCGGAGAGAGTTGTTTTTCGACTAAAAGTCATCATGAGTTCCTTAAAGAGATCGTTGGGGCAAAGGTTGAAAATTGCACAGACTGTTCGGGTGCTGAGGCAACGGGTACCGGGCACTGTGTGTCTGAGTACCGCGCGGTCAGGCGTTCGAACGCGGGATAAAATGGGGTTGGCTATTTGGATTGCCGTTTCTTCTTTCGAGCCTCCTTTTGACGTTGCTTTTCTTCGAACCAGGACTGGGCGAGGTCGACACTCTCGACATGTTTCGATGGACTCGACCCGAAGCATTGTTGGATCAGTTCCCGGTCGGCGAGGGCGTCGATTGAAAACGCGAGGCCATGGCAGTGCATGCAGACCTCTCGAATCATTTTTTCGTTGGGACGGAGGTTCGCGTTTTGGTTGTGTTGGACCCAAACTTCACCGTCGTCGTCTTCGAGTCGTGGCATGTGGCAGGTCGCACAGGTCACTCCGCTGCCTTGGGGCGAGTCGCCCGCGAGTTCGGATTGCCATGCTTGGAAATGGCTGGTTTGCAGAAACGCGTTGCTGTGGTCGTCGTTGTGGCATTGCAAACACGCGTCAACCGATGCGAACGCAGTGTCAAAACGATGACCGGAATGACAGGCGTTGCAATCGAGTTCACGGTGGGCGGCGTCGACGTGCATCGGAAGGCGAGCCTGAGCCGGCGTCATCGGCGTTAGGTCTTGCGCCAAACGCATGCCGTGGTGTCCCTGTAGGAACGTTTCGAGCTGTTGTTCGTGGCAACGCCCGCAGGTCTCGTGCGACACTGCGGCGTCCCACGTCGGTTCGGTTTGGGCGGTTTGGTCAGGAGTGTTTGCATCCGATACGGGCAAAGATGCGTGACATCCGCTGCAGTTAACGCCCGCGGCGGCATGTGCCGTCGACGCCCACTCGTCGAGAATCACCGGATCGCTCGGGAAAGTTTCCGGTGCGTCGGCGGTAAGCTCGGCAGTCATCTCGCCGGCGTTTTCGTTGGGTTTGGCGGACGTCGGTGCTTTTGACGGGCGGACGAGTCCCACCATTTCGGCCAAGAAGTCTTCTTCGCCGGCGTGTTTGTTGAGGAAGTTCTCGTACAGGGCTCGGTTGTCGTGGTAGTTGTGGCAACCAGCCGTTGCACAGGAGTCGAACGCGAAGTTTGCGTGACTCGGACGGGATTCCAGCGTTTCCTGATGGCAGTGATAGCAATAGTCAGACGGCATCGTGAGCCCCATCTCGAGCGTTTGCTCTTGGACGTGTTCGCGGTGACAAGTCAAACAGTTCTGTGCGTCGAGCGTGGCGAGCATTTCCGCGTTGGTCGGATCGTTGAACTTGCTCGCCGGGTGAGTGTCTTTGGCGAGCCGCAATTCTTCGGCATGACAATCCAAACAGGCGTCCTCGCGGATGCCACTGCCCTCGGTGTGACAGACGTCGCAGCGCATTTCGATTTGGTAGTGCCCATGGCTGGTTTCGCCCGGCAGCAGCATCGTCTTGGTCAACGCACCAGGGGCCATTGCCGAGTACAGAATCACTCCGACCAATGCCACGTTGATGCCGAGGAACCAAAGCCACAATCGTTTCGCTCCTTTCATTTCAGTACCAGTAGACGCTCAGGATGTGGCCAGCCAGCAGAGCCGGCAACGGAACGAAAAGGGCAATGTGCAGCCACGTGAGTTTGGGACGCCAGGCCCTGACGAACATCGCCGAGTCGCCGGTCAGTTTGGTTTCGAGCGAGGACGCCAACCCGGCCAAGCCGCCGACGAACGACAATGCCAAGAACGTGGAACTGAGGGCGAAGTTCAGATTGCTACCCATGCGGATTCCGGTGTGCACGATCAGCCCCAACACCATTGCGGTGCCGATCGTCGCGTGAGCGGCCCGCCACCAACCGTAGTCGCCAAAGCGAACGAACTTGACTCGCTTTCGCAGCGAAAACGTCAACGCCAGCAACATCACAAACAGCAGGCTGAACCCGGTGACCTGTTTGATAAAACCGTCTCGCCAGAACGCGTCGATCTCTCGCCAGCTATCCTGAACGCTGGTTGCCAACGGGATCGGCGGCATGAACGCGAGTGCGGCGGCTAGGATCGTGGCGACGATCGACGCGATCAAGACCGCGTTGCTGCCGCGTGTTTGAACCTTCTCCGGGCCTTGGCCGACCAACTCACACAGCAAATTGCGACACGTGCCGCAGGCCGTACCGGCTCCGGTTTTGAGCGTGAGTTCGGCGGCGGTTTGGCAACCCTCGGTGATCGCGGTGCCGAGTTGGGCTCGCGAGACGTTCATGCAGGAACACACGGTGGCGTTGCCCGGCCATTGGTGGATGGGCAACCCCGCACCGCCGGCGAACGGCGTGCCTGTTTTGAGGAACCGTATCCGCTGCATCGGCCACAAACGTTTGTGCTGAGCAACGGACATGCGGATCAGGTTGACGTCTTCCCATTCACCGACCGACGCGGCACCCACGACGCGTCCCTGTTCGAGAATCAGTTTGCGATAGCTGTCTTCGCCCGCGTGAGTCACGACGACCCCCGAAGTCGATTCCCCGATCGCACGTCCGAGAGTGATAACGGGGACACCCAGCAATTTCAGCTCGACGGCTTCTTCGTTGTCGACGAATTCAGCGGACTGATTCGAAAGTCGCGCCGCGAGCACATCCGCCATCCGGTAACAAGGTGCCACCAATCCATGGATATGCCCGTCGACCGAAGCACATTCGCCGATCGCGAATACGTTGGGATCGCTCGTCTCGAGATGTCGGTTGACCGCGATGCCGCCGCGCGGCCCGAGTTTCAGACCCGCCTGACGGGCGAGTTCGTCACGCGGGCGAATTCCGGCGGCAACCAGTACGATGTCGACGCGGAGCGAATCGGCGTTCTCGAAATCGAGTCGCAATTTTTCGCCGTCTTGCGAGATACTCTTGGTGCGGCGGGTGACGTGGACATCGACGCCGAGTGATTCGACTTGCTCTCGTAGCACTTTCGCGGCCTGGGCGTCGAGTTGCCGCGGCATCAATCCGGGGGCGACCTCGAGAATGGTCGTCGATAGCCCGAGGTCTTTGATCACCTTGGCGGCTTCGAGTCCGAGGAGGCCGCCACCGATCACCGCGGATGATCGGGCACCGTGGGACTCGACATAATCGCGAATCGCATCGAGGTCGTCGATCGTTCGGTAAACGAATACGCCGGGCGAGTCTGCTCCTCCGATCGGTGGGACCCAGGGGTAAGACCCGGTAGCCAGGACGAGCTGATCATAATGTTCTACATGACCATGTTGGTCCGTGATCTTACGATCGGACAGATCCAATTCGGTGATGCGACGACCGGTGTGCAGTTCGATGTTGTTTTGTTCGTACCATTGGCGGGGCGAAAGCAGCAGGTCCGACTCGTCGCGTCCGCTCAGCAGTGAAGACAAATTCACCCGGTCATAGGCGGGGCGAGGTTCCTCCCCAAACACCGTCAGTGCAAAATCGGAACGAACAGGCGATTCGATCATTCGTCGGCAAAAGCCATGCGCCGCCATCCCACCGCCGATCACTACCAACCGTTTCGCCGTCACGTCGGCAGCGGGCGTTGCTGTCGTGTTTTGGGAGGACAGAAGCATTGAGTAACCGTCGAAACGCTCGCGTCTTCAGCCATCCGACGCGGGCACTTGTTGTGGGAAGAATGTGCATGGCTGCTATCGATCACCCCGGTATGCACAATTCATTCCAAAAGGTGTGCGGGTGTGCGTCGCTGACGCGCATCGGATACGGGCTGGCGTCTTGCGGAAGAATGCCCCGCGAAGCGGGTTGGTTTGTGACGGCGATGGTGACAAAGAGTGTGAAGCGCATCTTTCGCGTTGACGTGCGGTCGCCATTCGATTTTCCCGCGAAAAATTCAACCTGCCGTCTTGGTCTGCGTAAGTGACGCGCACCGGTTGCATGGGAATTAGGCGACGCGGGCACTTGATGACAACGATCCGAATCGCAAAAAAAATGAGAAGGTCCGCGAGGGATCACGCACTCGATCGCGGACGGAGCGACGCCGCAGAGGTCGCTCGATTTCAGATAGAACGGACACCGAAAGTTTGGCGGCGTGTCGGCAGGTTTTGCCGATCCGACTGCGGTGCGAACGCGGGTTAGAGTCCGAGGTAGCTGATGTCGGATACATAGGACGCGTTGGACTGGATCTTCGCGATGGCTTCTTCCATCGCGTAATAGTTGCTGAGCAACTGCTCGCGTTGCGTTTCCAAACGAGCGTTCATCGACTCGACGCTGGCTGCGTTTCGTTCGAGTTGCGTGGCGAGCGTCTGCGTCTTGTTAATCAGCATGCCGCTTTCGGTACCGGCATACCGATCCGCGAGGGCGCTGAGTTGGCCGACCATGCCGACGTTTTCATCTTCATCGTTGGTGCGGTTGAAGAATTCGTCGACGGCATCCGCATTGGTGTTCAACGCGTCGGTGAGTTTGGATTCGTCAACGGTGAGCTTCCCGGTGTCATCGAGCCGAACGCCGATCTGTGCGAGCGATTTGATCTCGCCGGCGCCGGACAGGCTGCTGGTGAGCAGACGTCCATAGCCGTTTTGAATCCGAAGGGTTTCGGTCGAACCGAACAGCAAACCGACCTCTTGGCTGTCCGCATTGTAGAACGTGAACTCTTCGATTTGGTCGACGAGTTTGTTGTACTGTTCGACGAACCGGTTGATCGCCGTGACTGCGGTGCTGGGGTCGTCGTCGACGGAAACCTGAATCGGGGTGCTGGAAACTTCTTTGACGGTCAGGTCGAGGCCGGAGATGGAATCTTCGAAGACGCCATCGGATGAATTCAGAAAACGGGTGGTGCCTCCTTCGCTCGCGATCGAAATCACGGCGTCTTGTCCTTGCGACGCGGTTCGCAGGTTCAGATCGAGGTCGGTCGTGTTGACCCCAATCCGACCGGCTTTGCCGCCTTTGTTGGCGCGAATTTGCAGGGAGTATGTTCCGTCGTCGTTGGCGATGACCGAGGCGTCGGCATAACGGCCGGACTCGTTGATCTTTTCGACGATGGAATCGAGCGTGTCGTCGGCGGTGATTTCGATCGTGGTCGCTTCGCTGCCGACGAGAGTACTGGATTCGGCGGTCCCGGCGATGCCGAGGTTGGTGGCGACTTCGCTCGATCCGGTGTCGCTGATCGATAGCGAACCGGTACCGCCGGCGTTGTCGACAATTTGGATCCCGTCGCCGGCTTCATTCAGAGACGCGGTGACGTCGATGTTCAGTTCGTTGATCTTGTCGATTAGATCGCCGACGGTTTCGATCTCGTCGACTTCGATGTTGATCGCACCGGTGTCGCCGTTGGAATCGGTGATCGTGAAGCTGCCCGTGCCGACGCCGCGACCTTGATTGAGGTCGGCGAGTTCGGTTTCGAGCGTGACCGATTGCAGGTTTAAGTCGCTGCCGTTGATGATCGAGTTGTCGGTCGACCCATCGATTCCGAGGTTTGCCGCGGTATCGTCGGAACTGCTGACGGTGAACGATCCGCCGCCACCGGAAACGTCTCGCAGGCGGATACCGTTGCCGGCGTCATTAATCCGGGCGATCAGTTCGAGGCCGCTGCCGTTGATCGCGTCGATCACTTCGCCGAGTGAATTGGCGGAGGAGACGTCGATGTTCGCGGTCGAGCCGTCGGCCAATTCGATATCGAAATCCGTCAGTGTGCCGAGTCCCGACCCGCCGCCGAGTTGCGAGAGCGAGGCTCCCTGCAGCGACGTGGTGCCCTCGGGCAAGTCGATCGTTTTGCCGTCGACGGTCGAGGAGGCTTCGTCGATTCCCCACAAACCGAGGTCGGCGGCGGTTTCAGCCGACCCGAGCTGTTCGACTCGCAGGTTGGAGTCGGTTTTGCCGGTTTGGTCGATCAGCCGGATTTTCCCGTCACTGGTCGTGGCTCGGATGTCGACGCCCGAGTCGTTGATGGCTTCGAGGACGTCGTCGATGGTACGAGCGTTGGTCAAGTCGACTTCGGCGCTGGCGCCGGACCGGTCCGTCAGGCGGATCTTGCCTGCTTGGACACCGAGTCCGTCATTGAGCGTTGAGAGCAGGACTTTGTCGTCGACAAAACCGCTCGGTTGGATCGTCAGACTGCCGGTCAGGCCGAGGGCTTCGTCTTGGGCGTCGTATCGCTGAGCCGACTGGATGTTGTGCGTGGCGGCGGTTTGCAGCGTGCGGACGGTGTAGTCGCCGGCGGTCGCATTGTCGTTGGTCGTGACCGACAGGGCCTCGGTATTCGACGAGGTCGCTTTCTTGCTGCGGTATAAAGACGAACTGCCTAACGCGTCGCCCGCGATTTGGACGCCGATGACCGTCGCCGTCAACGAAGCGATCTGCTGCTGTTGCCCCTCGAGTTCGGAGGCTTTGGAGAGCAAACGGTCGCGGGGCTGGGCGCTGATAGCCATCAATTGATCGACCGTTCCGACAATGTCGGTTCCGGTGATGAGTCCGATAGATGATTGAATGCGGCCCATGATGCGTCCAGGTGGGACGGGAAACCTCGGAAGTGAAACTGTCGGCGAACCGGTTCGAGTGCGGCGACATTACGTTTATCGGCAGGTTTAACGACTGCGCACGGTAGAGTACGAACAATCTGGTTGGGAATTCCTGCATCGAAACGCTTGGAATGCCAAACCTGCATTGAAACGTAGTGCGCACGTACAGTAGGAGCCGACCGCGCAGCAAAAAAGTCGCCCCGGGATGGCGGTCCCAAGACGACTTTGAAGGTTATGACGGCTGAGCGGTTTCTATCGCCGGATCGCCGAAACCCGCAATCGCGGAAACGACGTGTGATCGGCGAGAGGATTGCCTACCAAGGGCCGCGAACGTAGTAGATTCCGAATTGGTCCGTGTGGCTGGGCCAATTCGGTGTCGGTTGGAACTGTCCAGGGCCAGCCGCACCGGGGCTCGACGCGTTGCGGCCGAACTGGTGGTGGACCGGATACATCAGGTTCTGACTGACGCCCCAAGAGTACGTTTGACGCATGCTGACCGTAGGCGGCACGACCAACGCGGTGGGTTGGCCGTACGGCGCGTAGTAATAATTTCCGTGCCACGGACGCGTTTGGGCGTAGTTCAGGTTCCAAACGTGAGTCATCCCGTAAATGTCGCTGGCTTCCGCTGTTGGCGTCGTGGACGACGACGAGCAGGCGGCCGCGATCACGGCGAGACAGAGCAGAGTTCTTCGAATCATGACAATGTTCCCCAGGATTTGGGGATTCCCTGTAATGCGGGGGCGTTTTGGGGGGAGACCGCGATTTAGCGAGGCAATCGCAGCACGTTCCAGTAAAAGTTCTGAACGGCGGTATGAACCGGTGGATAAGAGTACGTCACTCGGGTGCGGTTCATGCCTCGGCCCCCGTCATAGTAATTGTGGAACCGGTCTTTGTGCTTATAAAGCATCTCGTGCGGGTAAAACGGTTGGTACGTGTAAAACGTGTGCCCGACGTGTGGGGGCGTCGGGACCGGTGCCACGTACATCTGGGCGTTGGCCGAGTTGGCTCCGCCTTGGGTGTAAAAGTTGTAGAACAGGTCGGGTTGGCCGTATTCGCGATTTTGCACCATTCCCGATCCGCTGCCGCCGCAGTTTCCGCTCGCGCAGTCGCCGCCGACGTACTCGCCGTCTTCGTAGGTTTCACCGACAGCGACATCGCTGACGACCTGCGAACTGACGATTCGCTCGCCCCCGTGGCCGCCAAACGCCATCGCGGAAGAGGCTCCGGTCAGCAGCGATGCGGACGCGGCGAGCGTGAGAAAGACTTTTCGAAAACGTCGCGTGCTGATTGAGGCCGTCGCCACGGCTCGATTGGTTGTTCGCTTCATGTGCGCGTTCCTCCTTGAACGACGACCTGGTTGGATATTCCTACCGATGGTTTCGGCCGCCTCTGCCCCGCAAAATCAATTCACCGCCTGGCCTCCTGACGATCGCCACTTTAGGGGCATTCGACAAATCCGGAACATCTTCCTCGACCGTTAGGGTTTCGCTACCGGCCGGAAGGTCGCTATAACCCCTGAACCTCGCATTTTTCTCGAAAACTAACTCGATAGGGACCACCAGGCGTGGCAAAACGGCGTTCTTCCTCTTCCTCATCTCGCGGCAGATCCAAAAACAGCAAGAGCAAAGCCCAGAGCGCGATTCCGGACGAATCGCTGTTCAATGACATCGAGAACATCCCGCTGCGGATGGCCGCCCAAGACCGCTATCTGAATTATTCGCTCTCGGTGATCACTTCCCGGGCACTCCCGGACGTCCGCGACGGGCTCAAACCGGTCCAGCGGCGGATCCTCTACACGATGTTCCAGCAGCGGCTCGACTCGACCGCGAAACACCGCAAATGTGCGAAGGTCGTTGGCGATGTGATGGGTAACTATCACCCGCACGGCGACAGTTCGATCTACGAAGCACTCGTGCGGATGAGCCAGTCGTTCTCGTTGCGGATGCCGATGATCGACGGCAGCGGAAACTTCGGCAGCATCGACGGCGACAACGCGGCGGCGATGCGGTACACCGAATGCCGAATGATGCCGATCGCGTCGGAAGTGCTCCGGGATTTGAACACCCGAACCGTCGCCTTCAAACCGAGCTACGACGGCACCCGCGAAGAACCCGTGGTGTTGCCATCACGCGTTCCCAATATGTTGGTCAACGGGGCGACCGGGATCGCGGTCGGCATGGCGACGAACATCCCGCCTCACAATTTGAAGGAAGTCTGCAACGCTCTGCTGAAATTGTTGCGTGACCCCGAGATCAAGGATTACCAACTCGTCGCCGGTGATGCGATCCATGGCCCGGACTTTCCCACCGGCGGTCAGATCGTCAACACCAAGGAAGAACTGCGCGAGATCTACGCGACCGGGACCGGTACGATCAAATTGCGAGGCGTCGGGGAAGTCGCCGAGTCGACCAAGAGCGGTGACATCCTGCGGATTACCGAAATCCCGTTCGGGGTCAACAAAGCCACCATGGTCGAACGGATCACCGAGTTGGTCTACGCGAACAAGCTGCCTTTGGTCGAAGAGGTCCGCGACCTATCGAGCGAAGACATCCGTGTCGATCTGCTGCTGAAGAAAAACGCGGACCCGGAAAAGGTGCTCGCGTTTCTCTACAAGCACACGCCGCTGCAGACCAACTTCAACGTCAACCTGACGTGCCTGACGCCGACAGAAAACCCCGAGGTCGGTTCGCCACGACGTCTCTCGCTCAAAGAGATCCTGTGGTACTTCCTCAAATTCCGCTTTGACGTTCTAACCGCACGATTGACCAACGAGCTGAATTCGCTGCTCAAACGGATTCACATTCTCGATGGTCTCGCGTTGATCTTTGACGCGCTCGACACGATCATCAAAATCATTCGATCGAGTGAAGGCAAAGCCGACGCGGCCGCGAAGATCATGAAGCGGTTTCCCGCGGCCAAAGGCGGACTCGATGCCGAGCAAACCGATGCGATCCTCGAGTTGAAGCTGTATCGGCTCGCCCGGTTGGAAATCAACTTGATCCTTGATGAACTCAAAGCGAAACGCAAACGGGTCCGCGAGATCGAAAAACTGCTCGCCGACGACCACGAAGACTTCGCGTCCTCAGGACGATGGAACATCATTCGTGATGAGTTGACGCAATTGGTCACCGACTACGGCAGTGACAAGGATGCCCGACGACGCAGCAAAATCATGGTGCCGACCGAAGAGGTCGAGTACACCGAAGAAGACTTCATCGTCGCCGAAAACTGCCACGTTTTGATCACGGTCGACGGATGGGTCAAACGGCAAAAACTGATTGCCGATCCGTCCAAAAGTCGACTGCGGCAGGGCGATAAAATCCTCGCCTGCGTCGCCGGCAACACTCGCGAAACGATCGCTTTCTTCAGTTCGCTCGGTGTGTGCTACACCGCTCGGATGCAAGACATCCCGGCGTCGACCGGTTTCGGTGAACCGATTCAAAAGCTGTTCAAATTCAAAGACGGCGAAAAGATCGTCGCGGCGATGTCGCTCGACCCACGCATCATCGGAAACATCGAGGAAGACCCCAAGGGGGATTACTATCCCGAGACGCATGCACTCGCCGCGTCGAGCGACGGATACTCGCTGCGTTTCGGTTTGCAGAGCTTTGTCGAACCGTCCACGCGTGCCGGTCGCCGGTTTGCCCGCGTGAAGGCCGGTGCGTCGATCATCGACGTGATGGCGATCCACGGTACCGAAACCGTGCTCGCTGTTTCCGCCGATGCCCGTGCGATGGTCTGTCCGGTCGACGAGATCAACTATCTCTCCGGTGCAGGGAAAGGTGTACTGTTGATGAAGCTCGCCGCGAGCGATCGCTTGCTCGGCTTCAAACCTTCCACCGGGGATCGAGACCTGTTGACCGTCGTTACCAACCGCGGTGCCAAGAAGACGATCTCGACGGCGAAATACCGCACGACCTCACGGGGCGGACGCGGTATCGAACTGCAGAAGAACGGCAAGATTGCCGAGATCGTCGACGCCCCGATCGAACCGCCAAAGAATTTCGAAGAGTAGGTTTGCCGGCCGGTGCGTCGTCCCGCGAGCCGGCCCAAACACGACTCCGCTCCCCATCCGAAATTGCTTCACGCTAATCAGTATCATTCATGTCCACCGCTACCAAACCTGCCGCACAGTACAACGCTAAAGACATCGTCGCGCTCGAGGGACTCGATCCCGTTCGCAAGCGTCCCGGGATGTACATCGGCGGTGTCAATTCGGCGGGGCTGCATCACCTGATCTGGGAAATCGTTGACAACTCGGTCGACGAAGCGATGAACGGGCACGCGTCCGAAATCACCGTGACGCTGCATAAAGACGGCCAGACAATCACCGTGAGTGACAACGGTCGCGGAATCCCAGTCGACAAACACCCGAAAACGAAAAAGCCCGCTCTCGAGATGGTGCTGACTGTTTTGCACGCGGGCGGAAAATTCGAAGGCGCCAACTACAAAACCTCGGGCGGTTTGCACGGCGTCGGGGCTTCGGTCGTCAACGCACTCTCCAAAGAACTGACCGCGGTCGTCAAACGCGACGGTGCCCAGTACCGGATGACGTTTGCCAAAGGTGTTGCGACCTCGCGTTTGCAAAAACTCAAAGGCGCCGTCCGCGGAACGGGGACAACCATCACGTTTAAACCGGACCCGACGATTTTCCCAAAGACAACCTTCAACAGCGAGACGATCGTCGCCCGGCTCGAAACGGCTTCGTTCCTTCACCGCGGCGTGAAGGTCAACTACATCGATGAAGTCGCCGGTACGAAGGTCACCTATCTGCACGAAAACGGGATCGTTGACTACCTCGCGAAAGTCATCAAGGAACGCGGGGCACGAACGATCCACGAAGCCCCGTTTACTTACCGCGTCGACGAGAACGAACGGCTCGAGGTTTCCTTGCAGTGGACCGAGTCGACCGACGAACATATTCGCTCGTACGTCAACGGGATTCCGACCGGGAACGGCGGTTCGCACGAAAATGGTTTCCGTGGCGGTCTCGTCAAAGCGGTCCGCAACTACATCGACACGCACGACCTGACGCCTCGTGGGGTCAAAATCACCCACGAAGATATCCGCGAAGGGTTGATCGCGATCGTTTCGATCTTCATCGCCGAACCTCAATTCCAAGGACAGACCAAAGACCGGCTCAACAACCCGGAAGCCCACGGCATTGTCGAATCGAACGTCCGTGGTGCGATGGAGCAATGGCTCAACAACAACCCGAGTATCGCCGACGGCATCATCGCTCGCGTGATCGCAGCGGCACGGGCTCGCGCGGCATCGCGTGCGGCGAGCGAAGCGGTCTCGCGGAAAGGTGGATCCAAACGCGTCATGCTGCCGAGCAAACTCGGCGACTGCGTATCGGGCGGCAAAGGCCGTTCGGAATTGTTCATCGTCGAAGGTGACTCTGCAGGCGGGAGTGCGAAACAGGGGCGCGACCGAAACTACCAAGCCATCCTGCCGCTCCGCGGAAAGGTGCTCAACACCGAGTCGGCGACGCTAAAGAAGATTCTCGACAACAAAGAAATCCAGGACATGATCGCGACGCTCGGTTGTGGCATCGGACCGAACGTGAATCTCGCCGACTTGCGTTACGACCGAATCATCCTGCTCGCCGATGCGGACTCGGACGGTCACCACATCACGACGCTGCTGCTGACGTTCTTCTATCGTCACATGCCGGCGTTGATCGCCGAAGGAAAACTGTTCATCGCCGTACCACCTCTGTACCGAGTCGACATCGGCAAAGAAACCTACTGGGCCGCCGACGAACAGGCACGCGATGAGATCGTCACCGAGCACGGTGGCCGATCTGAACCCAAGATCACCCGGTTCAAAGGTCTCGGCGAGATGGACCCGAAGGTGCTTTGGAAAACGACGCTCGACCCGAGCAAACGACGCCTTCTAAAAGTCGAGATCGACGACCACATCGAAACCGACCGAGCGATCAGCGACCTCATGGGCCGAGACGCCTCGGCACGATTCCGCTTCATCATGGAACGCGCCGAAGACGCCAGCGAAATCGACGTGTGATCGAGTTGTGCGTCAAAGCCTCGTTTTACGGATAGCGAAACTCGCAAAGAGTATCGGCAGGGCTGTTGAATCACCGTAAGCCTTGGCGACTTTTGCAACGCTCTTGAACCCTCGTTCTCGATCGTGATGCACGACGAGACGTCGATTCATCTCCGTCCCGGTGGTGGATCTTTAACAAGCTGTCTGTTACCCACAAGTTTCTTCACGCCGAAGGCGTTTCAGCAAATAGCCGGCGGTAGAGCGAAGCGTCCACCGCCGGAACGGATAGCAACGCTTGGTATCGACCCCGAAGGTGGTCGCAGATTCGTCAAGACAGTTGTGCTGCGACCACCTTCGGGGTCGGTCAGAACTTCGTATGATCGATCTCCCCAGGTGCGCCGGCGCGACCTGGGGCTAATGGCTTGAAATCCCTCCGGGATAAAACAGACTTGTGGGTAATCAACCGCTTTAACAAGATCCACCACGGCGTTTCCGCACGCGACACTCAATCGTTCCGTCGGAGCCCGATCTTCGAAACATCGATCGGAACGATTCCTAACTTCCACGCCGGTGAGTCCGGTCGGAATCGAAAGTCGCCGTTCTCGGGATCTACAAACAGTGGATCCGTCGCGAGACTGTTGTGATCCACGCCGTCGATCTGCTGTTTTTCGAGCATGTCTTTCGCGACGTTTGGGTCGGTCGTGCAGAAGTAAATATTGCGGTCCGTGTCCGCATCGGCTGCGCGTGCGAGCGCACGACCTCGGCGGTCTTCCGACTTCTTGCCTTTGCCCGGCGGAAGTTCATCGATGAAATGGCAGTCCGCTCGATCGGAGTAGAAGATGTTTCGTTGGATCACCGCATCGTCGAGTGGTCCCTCGCGAACCGACAGATAGTAACCGCGAGGCGGGGCGATCACGTTGGCAACGATGTTGTTTTCAACACGCGTGTTCAGCTTCAACATGATGCCCTGCGACGTGCACTTGTAGATCAGGTTTTCAGCGATCACCGTGTCACGCTGTCCGCCGTCGGTTCGCAGAGCACACTGCATGATCATCGGTGCGACGAGGTGATGAACGTAGTTGCGACGAATGACGTTTCCCGCTCCGGCACCACGGATGTAAATCGCGTTTCCGTCGCCGAGTTCTTCCATTACGTGATGGATTTCGTTGTATTCAATCAGGTTGTCATGCGTGTGTAGGAACGGCCTGACTTCATCGAGTGTCTTCTTTGACCGCCCTCCGCCGATCTCGTGCCAACGAATCGTCCGTGTCAGTTCACGTCCCGATTTCGCGAAGAACTCTGTCATGCAACCGGACACGATGATCCCGGTATACGGTGTGTGATGGATCAAATTATTGGCGATCCGATTCTCGCCGCTTTGCCAGACCATGATTCCGGGGGAATGCGAATAGATTCGGCCGACGTGATGGATGTGATTGTTGTCGACAACGTTCTCAACGTTGACATCTTTCGTTCCCGGTCCGTATCCGCAAAGCAAGATGCCCGATCCGCCAAGGTGTTCGATGTCATTGCCGGTGATTCGGTTCTTCTTGCCGTGCGAATCGACTCGGATCGCACCGCCGCCACTGTGAACAAAGTGGCATTCTTCGATCCGGCAGTTCTCTGTGCCACGCATGCGAACCAACGCGGTGGCTTTGTCGTGCATCTCCCAATCGTGTTGCAGTCCTGCATCGTCCTTGGTCAGCGTGTATCGGTCACCGTGAGAAAACTGAATGCCGCGAAAGCAGATGTTTCGAACGGGCGAGTCAACAGGGCCCTCTTTGTTGATGCTTCCTTCGATGCGAAGTAACTCGATTAACCGCGGGGCGAGAACCTGCGTCTGATTTCGCGGCCATAGGTAAAGTTGGTCGGTATCTGTATTGAGAGCCCATTCACCAGGTTCGTCGAGTTCTCTCAGCGTATTCTCAATCCAACACGATTTTGTTGTCGGTAAGAAGTGCAACCGGTTCATCGCGTAGGTGGCGTCAATCGACGTATGGGCAATTCGCGATGACTCGTCTACCGATTTCAGGGGAAGAACGTTGACGATCCAGGCATGGTGAGGGCGTACGACCAGTTCGACGTCGGTAACGTTAGTGCAATCTTCGACGGCTCCCTGCGGGAAGTGCAGTTGGTTGCGACTGCCCCGCTTTTCGGGGATAAATCCGGGCGAACGGGCCCGCGGCAGCAACCCCAGTCCGTCGAAGAGGCACTTGAATGAGTCTGAAACATCGGCAACGTACACGTTTCCCATCGCGGCTTTCGGTAACCCAGGCAGGTCGTCGGTGACCAGACGCCAATTTTCGATCGGTTGACCAGCACTCAGGATCGGTGTTTCGCCGGGATAGGCGGCGTAGGTAATGGTGGTGTCGTCATCGCCGGAATCCTCCGGTGAAAAAACGACTGTTTCGGTCAGCGTGTATGTTCCGCCGCGAAGGTGAACACGCACGTCGCCAACTCGGTTTCGTTTGAATGCCCGAACCGCCAACCGAGCGCGTTCGATCGACGCGAACGGCCCGTCGGTTCCCTCCGCATTTGGAGCGGCGAGTTTGCCTGACCAGGAATCGGAACCCGCCGTCGATACAAAGAAATCGGCGGCGACTATCGCGTCGTCGGCAGCCACGCGAGTCAGGTGCAATGCACCCACCCCAAAAACAAAAAGCAGGATAGAGATGCGTCTAAAAAGAAGTGTCATTGCGTCGACGGCGATTAAAGCGTTCTTAGAATGAATGAGCTACTCAGTTCTGGCGATGGCTTTTTCGTCGGACGGTCCGAAGGACGCCTATCGAGCCGAGAACTGCGAACCGAAAACCGTGATCCAACAGGCCCTCTTCGCGAACACGAAGTGCTTGTGTCTCCGAAGAATCCTCGGCGCTATTCGTGCGGATCTCGATTCGTGCCAATCTCGGGCGTCCGTTGCCTGCTATCAAGCTAGGCGGGTTGGCGTCCGCTGTCTGTCCTCTCTTTGGGTGACAGCGTTGTTTGGTTTCGCGACGCGGGCCGGTCGTGGTCCGCGCGGCAACACTGCCGATGCCCTACGTAACCGGCCGTTAACGCCGGTCGGCTGGTTCGTTTTGGGATGGAGGCTTGATGTCGGGACGTCGCGGTTCGTCGTCGAAGAACCTCGCGTTCGCACCGATTCGATCGTGGTCGCCGATGTCACGACGGGCGCGGTCGATGTGTTTCATTAACGTCGCGACGATCTCAGGATGGCTCGCGGCGACGTCTTTGGTTTCGCCAATGTCGCTTTCCAAATTGAAAAGCATCGGTTGAGTGATCTCGATGGCGTCGGATGCTTTGCTGTAGTGCGCCCACATTTTGTCGACCGGCGTGGGGACAACCAGTTTCCAGTTGCCTGAACGAACGGCTTCGAGTCGCGTGCGTCGATAGAAGAAATATGCTTCCGTCGGGCTCTCGGCATTTGGCTCCGCGTGCAGCAGAGGGCGAATGTCCTTTCCATCAATCCCTCGATCCGTTGGCGGTTGTCCGCCGGCGAGTTTGGCGAGCGTTGGCATCAGGTCCATCGTTGATGCGACTTCCCGGCAAACGCTACCCGCCGGAATGCGTTTCGGTGCTCTTGCGATGAACGGCACTCGCAGGCCACCTTCCCACGTGCTGGTTTTCGCGCCGCGCAATGGCGCAGCCGAACCGCCGTACGAAACCGCGTCGTCGCCGAATCGTTTGAGGTGTCCTTTGCTGCGTCCGAAAAACCAAGGGCCGTTGTCGCTGGTGAAGATGACATACGTGTTCTCGTCGAGGCCTTCCTCCTCGAGGAAATCCAACAGACGACCGACGTGAAAGTCGAGTTCTTCAATCACGTCGCCGTAAAGACCGCCGGCCGATTTACCGGCAAATTGTTTCGAAACCGCGAGTTTTACGTGCGGCATCGTGTGAGCCAGATAGACGAAAAACGGGTTTTGCTTGTTCTCTTTGATGAAGTCGATTGCGGCATCGGTGTAACGACGCGTCAGTTGACTCATGTCGGTTCTTTTTTCGATGATCGTTTCGTCTTTGAGCAGGTTGACGATCGAGTCATTGCTAGTCGGCGTACCAAAGAACTGGTTGAAACCTTGACGCGTGGGAAGGAGTTGCGGTGAAAAGTTCATTTGCGAATGTCCCGCCAAATCCCATTTTCCGATCGCGATGGATCGATAACCCAATGGTGCGAGGACTTCGGCGATCGTGATCTCTTCAGAGTGTAGATGCGGATGCACCTCGACACGATTGCGCTCGATCGCAACACGCAGCGGATAGCAACCCGTCATCAGCGCGGCGCGTGAAGGACCGCAGACCGTTTGGGCGTAAAAATCGGTGAATCGAATCCCTTCTTCAGCCATTCGATCGAGATTGGGCGTCTTGATTTTGGATGCACCAAAGCAACCGAGGTCGCCGTAGCCGAGGTCGTCCGCGAACACGATGACAAAATTCGGCGGGGACGTTTCGGCGTGAGCGACCGTCGCGGACGAAAAGCCGATCGCGAGGAAAACAATTGCTGCCTGAAAGCGAACGAGCGTTCCGTACAACCAATTGAATGGGAAGTCCATCTGAGGTGCCTGAGTTTGACTGTTTATGAAAAAATGCGAGTGTGACTATTTGTCGCTGGGGGGCCACGCAGGGATACCGCGTTCACGGATTGGTTCGCGGCTGCGGAACGCGAGAGGTCGTTGGTATCGCGAGGGGCGTTGCTGATATCGTCGAATTCCGTATTGTTGACGAAACGCCAACGCTCCGACCGGACCACGCACTTGGTAAATTGGGACTCGCTCATCTTTCCGGTCGGCCATCGACCGCAGTGGTGAAGAGG
>JBICHZ010000275.1:0-10352 GCA_043101355.1 Rhodopirellula sp. JB044 | reverse complement strand
GATTCCGGTTGGTGGTTCGGGACGCCATGGGATCAACGCCATGCGATTGGCGTGCTCGGTTTGGACTTCTTCGATGAAGCCACGCTCGTATTGTTGGCGACTGCGTAGCGTTCGGTCGGTGACGTCCAATGGCGTAAGGCTTTGATTGATCACCCAACCAAACGGTTCGATCTCTGCCCGTCGCAAATCGCGTTGCAACCCGGCCGCCTCGTGAACGGGCGTCGCCTCGGGCAGGGTGACCACGAGCACGCGGGTGAATTGTGGATCGCGTAGCCGTGGCAACAAGTTGGCAACTTCGTCTGAGATCTCGTTCGTTTGCCGAGACACTTCGCGGTGATAGGCCAACGCCGAATCGAGTAGCAAAATCGTGTGACCGGTCGGTGCCGTGTCCAACACTACGAATCGGTCCGAGCCTTCCGCGACGGCTTTGGCGAACGCTCGAAAGACCGCGATCTCTTCGGTGCACGGCGAGCGAAGATCTTCCTCGAGTAGTGCCCGGCCTTCGGTGTCCAAGTCGTCTCCGGCGGTGGCGAGAACCTCGGCGGTGTACTTGGCGGTTTCCTCCGCGGGATCGATGCGTCCGACAGTCAGGATCGACAACTCGCCCGCAGCGAGCGTCGCGGCCAGATGCGCGGCCGGGTCTGTTGTCGACAAGTGCACCTCGAAACCACGATCGGCCAAGGCGACCGCGACCGCGGAAGCGACCGTGGTTTTGCCGACGCCGCCCTTACCCATCGCCAAGACCACGCCGTGGCCTACCGAAGCGAGGTCGTCAATCAGAGTTTCAAACTCATCGGCAACGATCGCGGGCAGTTGCGAATCGGGATCGGCGGAGAGGTCTTCGGCGGGCGGCTCGCCGACTCGCCGTAACGAATCGACGCCCATCAAACCTCTCGCCGACAACGGCACTGTGGTTTGCGGGAGTGCACCGATCGTTGCCGGCATGGTTTGCAGTGCTTGGTCGCCGCGTTTCTGCATCGCAACCGCGATCGGATCGGAATGGTCTTCGCTGTGGAAGACACCGTTGACGATTAAATGTTGGTGGGTGACACCGATCGCTTTGAGTTCTTCGCTGGTGCGGCTGGCTTCGTGAAACGCGGAAGGTTCCGGGCGTGTGACGAGAACCAGCGTGGTTGTTTCCGCGTCGCACAATGCGTTGACGGTTTGTTTGTAGATTTGTTGCTGAGCCTGCAATCCCGCGAGTGGTCCCAAGCACGAAGTTCCCGAGGTGTTGGTTTCGATGAAACCGGACCACGCCGAGGGTAGCGTCAACAGCCGGAGGGTGTGCCCGGTCGGGGCGGTGTCAAAGACGACGTGGTCGTAGTTCTGTGTGGCCTGCTGGTCGCCGAGTAGCCGCGCGAACTCATCGAAGGCAGCGATTTCGAGCGTGCACGAGCCAGAGAACTGCTCTTCCATACTGGCGACCGCCGCGTCAGGGAGTACACCGCGATAGGGGCCAACCATCTTTTCCCGGTATTCCTTCGCAGCGGTTTCCGGATCGATGTTCATCGCATCGAGGTTAGGCACCGAGGCTACCGGTGTCGGGGCACTGCGGAGTTGAGTACCGAGTACTTCATCGAGATTGGACGCCGGGTCAGTCGAAACCAACAGCACGCGATGACCACGGTCAGCCAACTGCACCGCGGTCGCGCAGGCCATCGACGTTTTCCCCACGCCTCCCTTGCCGGTAAAAAAGAGATTTCGAGTCGGTTGTTGTAGGAATTGCATCGGTACATTCTCGTGCGGTAGGCGAAACCAAACAGGTCAAATGGTCGGTGAACGCATCTCAGCAACATTTGCTGTTGACGTCGCAGCATGCTCCCGAACCGGTGTCCTGCGATCTGTCCGCCGAAGCGTTGACGGTCGGCAGGGCACTCACGTTCGACTTTGTAGAAGGTTGAAGAGTCGACCCGGTCCACATCGCGATGTTCTCGCGAGACGGATATTCGTTGCGGCTGACGAGCGTGTTGTCCACGATGATCAGCGGCAAACACTCGACGCCTTCCTCGCTGAGCATTTGTTTGACGCGTTCGTTTTGCGCGAACTGCAAGGCGTCTTGAGCAAGATTGAAACGCTCGACGTTGTGCCCTTGCGACTTCAGCCAGTCCAAGTCGGCGGCGAAACGAGGTAGAACCGGATCGACCTGGGGTCCGCAAACGCCGGTTGAACAGCACATGGCTCGGTCGTAGATCTGAACGTGACTCATGTTTTTCTCCGATAGGTAGATAGGGTTGTCTTCCGGAATCGCGTATCGTCGATTGGCGATATGGTGGGTTAAAAAAAAACGAACGAAATACGATAGTTTAAGTTGGGGATCGACCAATTGGTCACACGTGGGACACGGGACCGATGCCGTCTGAGTGCCGGATAGAACGCTCATGGGTTTATTGGCTTTGCCGTCATTGACGTCAAAATAGTGCGAGGCCATGCACGAGTGTCTTGCGTCCGCGGTAGTTTGGCGTGTGTTCTTAAAGTCCTTTCACGAAGCTTTTCAGTTTTTCAAGTTGTGGCGGATTGATGCAGTAGCAGACCTTGGGCCCGTCCACTTCGCCTTGGATTAAGCCGGACTCTTTGAGAATCTTCAGGTGCTGTGAAACGGTGGACTGAGCCAAAGGCAGGCAATCGACGATTTCGCCGCAAACGCAGGCTTCGCGTCCGATCAACAACCGAACGATCTGGACCCGCGCCGGATGAGCGATCGCCCATGCGAGTTTCGCAAACTGCTCGGCGGTCGGGTCCGGCGTCAGTTTGACCGGATCGGTCGAGCATTTTTTCTTGGCGGTGGGCTTTGCAGTGCTGGATCGTTTTGCCATCGGACTTCCTGTTATCGTTGATCTACGATAGACGGTACGTCGTTGCCCCGTGAAAGTCAAGGCGACATGGGAATCCGGTCTTAGCTGAATTCGTGCCGCGGGCGTGTTGGGCCCCGATTTCAAAGGGAATTCGCGGTGATTGAGTTGAAGTGCGTTCGCGCCAGATCGGCGACATCTTCGGCACATCCCCACGCGACCGTGAATCCGCCGCCGCCGTGCCCGTAGTTGTGAATGACCGTTTGGCCGTTTTCGAGCGATTCCATTTCGAGCCGAACGGCGTGGCGGCCGGGACGCAGTCCGACCGTGGCTCCCAAGACTTCCGCGTCTTCGATCGCAGGCACCGCGCGGACGCATCGCTGGATGATCGCTGCCGAATCTTCGTCGCGAACGTCGCGTCCCCAATCGTTCTCGTTGGACGTTCCACCGAGGATCACGTCGTCGGTCCGGGGCAGAATCAGAGTGAATTGGTCGTCTTTTTGGTAAACGCGGGTCGAACAACGCAGCCCATCTGGACGCGCGACCCGAACGACCTGGCCACGGATCGGAAAAACCGATTCGTCGCCGACAAAGTCGCGAGCGGCCACGCCGGTGCAATTGACCACGAGGTCGAATTCGGAAAACAAATCCGCGGGTGATCCAATTTCGCGTCGAACGAACTCGGCGTTTCTCTCGACAAGTTGATCGCGCAGGTAGTTCAGATGGCGGGGAACGTCGATCACCGGCAACACGACACGGAAGGCCTCCACGCAGTCAAACCCGTACTGGCTCGCGTCGATTCGTTCCCACTGATCGACAGATTGCAGGACGTAGCTGCTTTCGTCGGGATCGATACAGAACCGGAAATGCTCTTCGAAGTGCACTCCGGAATCGGGAGTCTGTTTCAATCGAGCGTATTCGTCGTAGGAGCACTTTGCCCATTGCTGCACCCTTTCGGTCGGGTACGTGCGGTGCGGCCACCAGTAAGCGCCGGCCGACATCGAGGTGGTTTGCTCGAACGGTTCTTTGGAGAAGAGCACCACCTGATGGCCTTGATCGAGCAACTTCGCTGCGGACGTCAGCCCGATAACGCCTTGGCCGATGACGGCTATTCTTCGAACCATTGAAACGCTCCGGGGAAAGTTCTCGCGAGGTAGGTTTGTGGTGGAAACACATGCCCGTTTTCGCAACGGAAAGACTGTGTCGCCCTAGAATCGACAATTGTTTGCCCTTGGCAAGCCTGACGCAACGTCTCCGCGTTTGTCGGAATCGATCGAATTTTCAACAATTGTGTAACCAACGAATACGCCGGAGAATCTGTCTCGTCAGACGCACCCTGCACGACGCGGTACAGCGAGCATGTTTTTTGTCTATTGACCCTGCCGTTTCGATGCATGCGGACGCGTACAGGAATTCACGTCGGTTCGGCGTGCGGTGGATCGTCGCGACGATTCTCGGAAACACCGCAATTTGCGGCGTTTTCGAGTTGTCGGTGTTTCCGTGCGCCGATTCGTCTGTGGTGAATGCCTTGTGACCTGGCGCATAATCGATTGCTTCGAAGAGAGTGGGGTTCACTTTCGGTACCAGGAGAAAGCGGTGGTTTGCGATGCAGCCTTCATCGATCGATCGAACGATTTCCGTTGTGGTTTTTGTGATGGCGGTCTTCTGTTTGGTGAGTTTGTTTTTCACACGCTCATCAATCCCGGTTGGGATGCGCGTTCCCGGCATGGACGGTACGCCTCAAGTATTGGTGACCGCAAACCGTCTTCCCTACGAAGCAGTGATTGCGGGGCGTCCGGTGTCGGGATCCGGAGTGGCGTCAGCCATTGGCGGCACCTGGCCAGGGTTCCGGGGCCCCAATCGCGATGGCGTCTCGCGCGAAAACATGAAGTTGGCTCGTCACTGGCCAGAAACCGGCCCGCAAAAGTGTTGGGAAGTCACGTTGTGTGAGGGTTACGCGAGTCCCGCGGTGCGCGACGGGCGGGTTTACGTGTTGGATTACGACGAAGCGGTCGGAGCCGATGTGCTGCGGTGTCTTTCGCTCGATGACGGACGTGAGATTTGGCGTGCCGGCTACCCGGTGGCGGTCACACGCAACCACGGTATCACGCGGACGGTTCCGGTGTTGTTCGAAGATTGCGTGATCACGTTCGGCCCGCAATGCCATGTCGCCTGTTGGGACGCCGAGACCGGAGAGAACCGTTGGTTAATGGACCTTCGTCAGCGGTATCAAACGACCGTTCCACGTTGGTACGCCGGACAGTGCCCGTTGATCGACCAGGGGCGTTTGATCTTGGCGCCGGGGGACGCAGCGTTGATGGTCGCAATCGACCCGAAATCCGGTGCAGTGATTTGGCAAACCGAGAATCCTCGCGGGTGGGAAATGACCCACGGGAGTATCGCGGTGATGCAGCACGCAGGGGTCCGAATGTATGTGTACTGTGGCAGTGGTGGTGTTGTTGGAGTGGACGCTGAAACCGGGGAATTGCGGTGGGACACCACTCAGTGGCCGGTGCAATTTGCTCATGCGCCGACGCCGGTGCCCCTGCTCGATGGACGAATCTTCGTGTGCAGTGGGTATGGAAACGATGTCGGTGCGTTGATGCTCCGTCTCGATGAAACAGCACGCAATGTTTCTATCGAGCGAGAGTTTTCTCCGAAGGAATTCAACTCCGAACAACAAACACCGATCTTCTACGACGATCATCTCTTCGGCGTTCGCAAACGGGGCGGTGGTCCTATGGTTTGTATGGATGTCGGTGGTAACGAAATTTGGAACAGCGGCCGGGATCGGTTTGGCCACGGTCCGTACCTAATCGCCGATGGCTTGCTTTTCATGATGAGTAACGTTGGCGAACTGACGATCGCGGAGGCCAGCCACGAAGGTTATCGCCGGCTCGCCAGCCATCTGGTTTTTGAGGATGGGCACGATGCGTGGGGGCCGATGGCGATCGTCAACGGCTATCTGTTGCTTCGTGACATGACCCGGTTGGTCTGTTTGGACGTGGCGGCGCGAGAGACGCAGGTTGGCGAGGGGCCGCTATGAACGGACAGCATTCCGGCGCGGTCTGGACGCCGATGTGGGTGATGCTCAGCGTCATGATTCTCGGTGGTGTTTCCGCCGTTGTCATGAAAATGGAATCGTTGACCGATCCGGGACGCAGTTTCGCACTCGATGTCTCTCGGCAACTCGATATTGACGATTCTTTGTTGCACTACACCGAATCCGAACCGATCGCGTTGCCGGTAACTGACGCGCATTCCTTCGCGGTTGGACCGGACGGACACATCGTGCTCTGTGGCGAAATGTCGGTCATCGTCCTGGATGACGCGGGCGGGTTGTTGCGGGAATTGCCATTGCAGTCGCGTCCACGCTGCGTTGCGGTGGCGGGGCAGCGGCATGCTCACCAGGGACGCATTTACGTCGGTTGTCAAAACACCGTGGAGGTTTTTGCTGCCGACGGGGCACCGGTTGATTCGTGGTCGATCGATGCAAAGTACCCGCTGTTGACGGCGATCGCCGCGTCCAACGATCGCGTGTACGTCGCGGACGCGGGGAACCAAACCGTGATGGTCTTCGACGAATCAGGTCACCGTGTCGAGGACATCGGCAGCGGATTTATTGTGCCGAGCGAGTATTTCGATTTGTCGGCGGAGCCCAACGGATTGATACACATCGTCAACCCCGGGGCACGCCGCATCGAGACCTATACCGCCGACCGAAAAAAGGAATCGGAATGGGGCCAGGCCGGGGCGAACATGAACGACTTTTTCGGGTGTTGCAATCCGGTTCATATCGCAATGTTGCCGGGCGGACGATTTGTCACTTCCGAAAAAGGCATCGCTCGGATCAAAATCTACGACGACCGAGGCAACATGCAGTGTCTCGTCGCAGGCACGCAGCAATTGATGCAGCGGCACTCGACACAAACGGACGGAATCCAGAACGAACTGGTTCTCGTTGCGGACGTTTTTGACATCGACGTCGACCCGCAGGGCAACGTGTTGGTGCTCGACCAAGCACGCGATGAAATACGGAAGTTCGCATTGGTCGAAAACAAAGTCTTCGTCGAGAATAAAGTCTTCGTCGAAAATAAAGTGAACGAGCCATAAGATGAACCGCCGCCAATGGATCCAAGCAAGCGTTCGATGGTCACTGGCAACGGTGATCGCGGCGGTGGCGTGGATGTTGGCCAAGCGACGTCTGGCTTCCGAGTGCAGTCGGCCAATCGACGCCTGCCGAGATTGCGTCGTGGTGCAGCGTTGTGCATTACCGGCCGCCGCGATCGAACGGGCCAAACGCCAGGAGCCGCGCCGTGTCTGATCGAAAACAACAGGCCGCTCTTCCGGTTGCAGACCGCCGCGAGTTCATGGTGCGTGGAACACGTGTTGCCGGCGCGATCGCGTTGGGAACACTCGGTGGACTGCTCGCCGGGAGTCACGGTGGCGCCGAGGAAACACGATGGCAAATCGATCCCGATAAATGCATCGGGTGCAGTCACTGTTCGACCTACTGCGTGCTCGATGAATCGGCGGTCAAGTGTGTGCAGTGCTTTGACATGTGTGGGTATTGTGATATCTGCACGGGCTATCTCGACACCAACTACGACGACGTCAACACCGCCGCCGAAAACCAGTTGTGTCCGACGGCAGCGGTTGTGCGTGAGTTCGTGGAAGACAAGGCGGGCCAGCGGTTTTATCAGTACACGATCGACGAAGACGCTTGCATCGGATGTGGCAAGTGCGTCAAAGGTTGTGCGTTGATGAACGGGTCGTTGTACCTGCAGGTGATGCACGACCGATGCGTCAACTGCAATGAATGTGCGATCGCGAGAGCATGTCCGACGCAGGCGTACACGCGAGTCCCTGCCGAGAAACCCTACCTGGTCAAAGCCCAAGCACAGTCGCTCTATGAGAGCAAACTCGCCGATGAGGCTCTCGCCGAAGACGATCCGGTTGCAAAGTTGATGCGGATGGTGACGATGCGATGAACGCTGCACGCTCACTGCCGAGAAGCAACGTCAAGCCGCGAAGTCGGTTTGCTCGGTGGTTAAGCGTTTGGTCTTTGAATCGGATGAGCGGCTGTTTGGGGATCGGTTTGATTCTGATCGTGCCTTCGATGGCGATGGCGGAACTCATTCCGACGCCAGATTTCACTTCGCACGCGATCCCCACGACAGAGGTTCCACCGGGCGATGGTGCCGGTTGGGAATACGTCGATGTGGCCGCTTTGGCGATCGCACTCGCGTTGGCGAGTTACTTTGCGTTGGTTGCACGTTCTCGCAAGCATTTGTTTGCACTGTCGTTCGCGTCGCTCGTTTGGTTCGGATTTGTACGGCAGGGATGTGTTTGCAGTATCGGTGCGACGCAGAACGTTTCGCTCGCTCTGTTTGACCCGGCTTACGTGATTCCGATCACCGTTGTTGTGTTTTTCCTTTTGCCGTTGTTGTTCACGTTGTTCTTCGGTCGCACATTCTGTGCGGCGGTCTGCCCGCTCGGGGCGATTCAAGAATTCGTGTCGATCAAAAATGTCCAGATCCCGCGTTGGGTGGATCATTCGCTCGGTTTGCTCGCGTGGATCTATCTCGGTGCTGCGGTGATCTTCTCTGCGACCGGGACTGCGTTTTTGATCTGTCGCTACGACCCGTTTGTCGGTTTCTTTCGACTCGGGGGAAACGCGAACATGATGATTGCCGGCGGTGTGCTGCTGCTGACCGGTGTGTTCATCGGGCGACCGTATTGCCGGTTTCTCTGTCCGTACGGGGCTGTTTTGTCGGTGTTTTCGCGTTTTTCGCGGTTTCATGTTCGCATCCCACCGACGCAGTGCATCACCTGCGGTCTGTGTTCGGAGGCGTGTCCGTACGGCGCGATCGAGGCCCCGGTGGCTCCCGCGTTACCGAGTGAAGCGTCGCGCGGCCGCAGTCGGCTCGGTTGGATCTTGTTGGCGTCGCCGTTGATTGTCGCTGTGTTTGCTGCGACCGGGTCAATGATGCGTGGCCCTCTTTCGCAGATGGATCCGGATGTGCAACTCGCCCAACAGCTACGCATGGAAACACTCGGTTTGGCCACGACAACGACCGATGCGAGCGACGCCTTTCGTAACGCCCGACGCGACGAACGAGCGCTGTATGAAAGCGTCCTCGTCAAACAGCAGCAGTTCGGCCGTCTTGGTTGGATGTTGGGTGCATGGATCGGCGTGGTGATTAGCGTCAAATTGGTTTCGCTTGCGATTCGCCGTCCACACAGCGACTATCGGGCTGACACTAAGAACTGTGTGTCATGCGGTCGATGTTTTTGGTACTGCCCGGTGGGTGATGCTCCGGTAGGAAAAGGTGTGGCGAGTGAACCGCCCGTGCCGTCTCAATTGGTGCAGATCACATGAGTCGACCGCTGCAACCGATGTGGGAATCGTTGATGCGTGATGAGCGTGCGTGGCGACGAATCGCGATCATCGCCGGGGTGCTATCCGTTTTGATCGTGACGGTCATGTTGGTGAGCTTCTTCGCCCGCGAGACGGATCCGAGCCTGGACGGGACATATGTGGAATTAAAGCAGTCCTTGCAGGACGCCCGAGGCGACTTGGAACGACACGGTACGATTGCCAATCAAATTCGCGTGCTCGACGTGGAACTGCGAAAGGAGTACTTCGACCGTAGGGCGTTCATGACCGTGGCGAGTTGGTTGCTGTTGGCGAGCGTTTTCGTCACCATTGCGTCGGCCAAGATGGTTGCGACGATTGGCAGGCGGGCTCCCATCCTTGGCGAGATGATGAGTGATGGCGGTGATCCGGACGCGATGATTAGCGTGCAGTCGATTTCCGCGGTCGGTGGGTTTGCGTTGGGCGTGCTGTTGTTTTCAGGTTGGCTGATTGTTTCAGCTCGAAACGTTTTGCCGTCCAGTGCAAACCAGATCGCGGCATTGTTTCCTGAACCAGAATCGATCGTTTCGGTGTCGACGGGATCGAATAACGAAGCAACATTGGCGGAAACAACGAGCAAGGTCGAGCGAGCGGATGATGGGGCGATCGAGAAAGACTTACTGCCGACTGCTCAGGCGACACCACTGCCCACCCTCGACGAGAGGCTGAAGAACTGGACGCGTTTCCGCGGTACCGACGGTTCGGGTGTTGGGCTCAACGCGTCGATTCCCGAGGCGTGGGACGTTGAATCGGGGGAAGGTGTTTTGTGGAAATCGCCGATTGAGTTGCCGGGATCGAATTCGCCGATCGTGTGGGAAGATCGCGTTTTCCTGAGCGGCGCGACCGCGGAAGAACGAGCCGTGTACTGTTTCGATACTCGCACCGGCGATCTAGTTTGGCAAACGGAAGTGCCACTTCCTGCGCCGGAGTTGGACGACGGAGAACCGGTGGAAATGGAGGTCAACGACGACACCGGATTTGCGGCCCCTACCATGACGACCGACGGGGTGCGGGTGTATGCCATGTTTGCACACGGGGACGTTGTTGCCATGTCGTTCGATGGCGAGATCGCGTGGCGTCGTGAGTTTGGCTTTCCGAACAATCCATACGGGCATGCCTCCTCGCTCGTCGCGGAGGGCGATGTG
>JBICHZ010000274.1:0-9770 GCA_043101355.1 Rhodopirellula sp. JB044 | reverse complement strand
TTCCAAACCGCAGCGAGAGTCGCCGCACCGGGAAGAAAAGCACCGCCGGCATCAACGGTCACGTCGAGCAGGTTCATGTGAACGCCGGCTAAGACAGCGTCGAGGTCATCGGCGCCGCAAACCATTAGTCCGTCCTGGCCGCCGAGATGACTGTATTGGGGATCATCGACACCAAAACCATGTCGAGCTGCGGTGTCAAATCGCAGGGCTAACGAAGTCACGCCGCCGGCGAGGTCACCGAGAATCGCTTCGTTGCTCTTTTCGATGTCCGGATGAGCATGCTCTTGCCGCAGATCCATGCCACACATGACCGGACCCTGGGGATGCGAACCGCGAATGAAGGGTGCAAAGCCCGGCATCCCCGCCGAGTCTTCGCCCAAATCGTCACGCAGCGTGTACACCGGCTGGATCTCGATGCCTTCGTACGTATGCGAAACCAATTTGCGTTCGAACGGGGCGCCCTTGAGGTCGGCCTCCACTGTGGAACGCCATGTGTCGTAATCAACCGGCGGAAAGTCGTCCGCGATGGTCAGTTCAGGGATCGTTGACATGCTAATCTCTCTCGTTGGAGCGTGCTTTTCTGCTATGGATTCTTATCGATTGATGAGAGGTCGGTTCAACTGTTTATTGAGGTGGTTGGCATAACTCGGTCAAAACGCCGCAGCTACTCTTGGGGTGAATGAACGCGATCTGCATGTGGTGAGCCCCCGGGCGTGGAGTTTCATCAATCATTCGTAAACCCTCGTCCTTCAATTCAGCGATCCGTGCGGGAAGGTCATCAACGGTGAATGCCATGTGGTGCATGCCTTCGCCGCGTTTCTCGATGAACCTCGCGATCGGGCTGTCGGGGGCGGTCGGTTCGAGCAGTTCCAATCGAACGTCGTTGATCTTGTAGAACGCGACGCGCACTTTTTGGCTGGGGACTTCCTCGACACCTTCGAATTCTGCGCCCAACGAATCCGCGTAGAAGGATTTTTGGTCATCGAGTGACCGTACGGCGATTCCGATGTGATTAAGTGATTTTACCGGTTGCATGAGCCTTTTCCTTTTGGCGGTGAGAAGTAACCTCTCGCACGCATCGGTGCGTTGAGTGTGAAGTCATTCTGGGCGTCGATGCCGGGGTGTAAAGGCAATGCGTCAAAGTGAAGCGCATTATCAATATCAAAAAGGAGTCCAGCCTCGACCGGCTCGCCGGCAATCGAGATCCGGTCCGTCGAAACGGGGTGAATGCGTTGGCATCGCGACCTCGAACAAACACGGATTGAGCCATCATTCTATGACAAGTCCACGCACCCAAGTTGTTCGAGGTGGGACATCTTTCGATAGGCTTCATCAAAAATTGTTAGTGCGACAACAGCGAACGCTCCCGCATCGGACGGCGGCATTCCACCGAGTCCGATCCTTCTGACGCGGTTGACGCTTCGGACGCCTGCATGGTTTCCGGATTCGCCGGCTTCTCGATTGCCACATTTTCCGAATCGCATGTTGCTCCTTGCGTTTCTGCGGCGTCTTGTCCTAAGCTGCACAGCCTTTTTCCAACGCCCCACGAAATTCACCTAGATCAAACCGCATGTCTTCTGAGTTGTCTGACACTTGTTTGAAAATCGCTACCGCCGCTAAGGCGGCTTCGCGAGAGCTTGCTTCGCTTGACACATCGGTCAAAGACCGTTGGTTGCTCGAATCGGCCGACGCGTTGGTCTCCGCAACTGCCGAGATTCTCGCCGCCAACGAAAAGGACTTGGCCGCCGCACCGGGCTATGGATTGACCGACGCGAGCGTGGACCGACTGCGGCTCGACCCGAGCCGGATCGAGGGCATTGCCACCGGTCTGCGAGAAATTGCCGCGTTGAAAGACCCGATCGGCGAGGTCCTCGACGGATTCACGCGGCCAGGCGGGTTGCGGATCGAGAAACGACGGGTGCCACTGGGCGTCGTGTTCTTCATCTACGAAAGTCGACCCAATGTAACTGCGGATGCGGCAGGTATTTGCGTCAAAAGCGGCAATGCGGTGATTCTCCGCGGTGGTAAGGAGGCGATGCACAGCAGTCAGGCGATTGTCAAAATCCTCGGCGAGGTCGCGGCCAAAGTTGGCGTTCCGGAAAACGCCGTGCAGTTGGTCGGCACCACCGACCGTGCCGCCGTCGGCGAATTCCTGAAAATGAACGAATTGATTGACGTCACGATCCCACGTGGCGGCGAAGGCCTGATCCGCCGTGTCGCGGCGGAAGCCACCATGCCTGTGATCAAGCACTACGACGGCAATTGCCACGTCTACGTGGATGCCAATGCTGATGTCGCGATGGCGGTCGACGTGATCGAAAACTCGAAATGCCAGCGTCAGGGGGTTTGCAACGCCTGCGAATCGTTGCTGATTCACGAGAGCATTCTCGCCGAAGCGTTGCCCGCGATCGGCGAGCGGTTGGCCTCACGCGGGATCGAAATGAGGGCTGACGAGCGTGCGGCCGCTCATCTTCCCGGTGCGATCCCTGCAACCGAAGAAGATTTTGGCACCGAATTCCTCGGCCCCGCGATCAGCATCGCCGTCGTCGATTCCCTCGAACAGGCTGCTGATCACATCGCCCGATATGGCTCGGGGCACACCGAAGCGATCATCACCCGAGATATCGCGACGGCTGAACGTTTCACGGAATTGGTCGACAGTTCTGCGGTGATGGTCAACGCCAGTACGCGGTTCAACGACGGCGGAATGTTCGGTTTAGGGGCCGAAATCGGAATTTCCACCGATAAGTTCCACGCTCGTGGGCCATGCGGGTTGCGAGAATTGACCAGCTACAAGTACATCGTACGTGGGAACGGTCATTTGCGAAGCTGAGGTTTTTTATGTCCGACGAGTCACTGAGCCAAAACCAAGTCGAAAATCTGCTCAAGGCGATGGAAACGGCCAATCTGGACGAAGAAGCGTCCCCGGCCGCTCCCGATTCGGACGAACCATCCGCGGAGGCTGCCGCTGCTGCGCCGGTGGAAGAGACCGAAGCGGAAGCCTCTCCAACGCAGCCTGAGGCCGCCGAAGAGAATCAAGGTCCGATGATCTCGGGTACCAAAGCACGGGCTCCCGAAGGAAAACCGTATTCGCCCGGAGTGCTCCCGGGCGCACGCATCACTGCCTACGACTTCAAACGCCCCGAACGCGTCGGCAAAGACCAAATGCGGGCGATGCAGTCGCTCCATGAGTCGATCGCGCGTAATTTTGGCGCGTCGATCTCGGGGCTGTTGCGGACAATGCTCGAGGTAAAACTCCTCAGCGTGGATCAATTGACCTACAGCGAGTTCGTCTTCTCGCTAGATAACCCCAGTTGTTTCAACATTATCCAACCGGCACCTTTGGAAGGTCACTGGGTGCTCGACATCGCACCGTCGTTGGCGTTTGCGATTATCGATCGGATGCTCGGCGGCGATCCCGTTCCGGGCGAAACGATCCGGCGTCCGTTGACGGAAATCGAAACCCGGTTGATGTGCCGCGTCGTCGAGTTGTTTCTCGAACAAATCGTCCCGGCCTGGGAAAACGTGATCAAACTCCAACCGGTGATCGAATCCACCGAGAGTAACCCACAACTCGCTCAGATCGTTCCACCGAACGAGGTCGCGATTTTGATCGGTTTCGAAGTGCTGCTCGGCAAAAACCGTGGCATGATGAATCTGTGTATCCCGTTCAATACGATCGAGAAATACAACGCCAAACTTTCCCGCAACGGATGGGTCGGGTACGGAAAAAGCCAGCCCACGGACTCGACTCGCCAGAAGATCACCGACAGCATCGATGCCGCGGCGGTCGATGTTGTGGTCACGCTCGCGCGAAGCCGAATCAAAACGAGTGATCTGCTCGATCTGTCGGTTGGCGACATCATCACGACCGAACAAGAAGTCGGGCAGTCTCTCGAAGTTTCGATCCAAGACGTGCCGAAGTTCCACGCTTCCGCGGGAGCCTACAAAGGCAAGAAAGCTGTCCAGATTCAATCGATGATGGAGAGTCGGCGTCGTAACGATGACGCCGAAGTCGATCCTCAATCGGCCGAGTCCGATGCAGCCACCGAGGCGTCCAAAGAGGAGCAACCTGCCGAAACCAACCCGGCGGAGGCGGCACTCGCAAACGCGGAAAAACTGCTCGCCGCAGCCGAAAAACGCTAGAGCGTTTTGATGTTTGGCGTGTCAAATCGTTGCGCCGGAATTCGCCGGAATTCAGGCACCAAATTCCCGCGACATCGGTCACCTCTCTTCTGAGGAATATCTTTCGCGGCGAATGCTGCCGGCGTCAACCGAGTTTTGCTCGCGATTCATCTTGCGTGGTGCGGCCGGAAATTCTTATAGCTGGAACAACGGTCGACGGCTCTTAGGCGTGCTCGTCACCGGCCATTCGACGCCGTTCCTCTTGCACTACGAACACAACATGCGACGCAATCGAACACCTCTCGCACCGCCTTCCGTGTTGTTATGGGGGAGAGCCGGAATGACTGCGATTCTCGCCTTCGCGTTTCTGGTTCCTGCCGACGTCGTTTCCGCACAAGGGATGGCACTGCCTTCGAGTTCCGTTTCGCGGTCGCAGCCTCCGTCGACCCAGTCGCAAGGTGGGTTCGTGCCACGGGCCGCCGACACCCCGCCGAGCCTTCAAACGCCCCCTAGCCAAAACAATTCGAGCGTCGGCGCGGGCGGACAGCTTAGCTCCGGCGGGCAACTCCCGCGTGGCGCCGGCCAAGAACACCGGGTTTACGACCTGCGACCCTACACCGGATACCTGACGACGCACGACCGACCGCATCAGGCTGTTGTCGATTGGATCGTTCGCGAAACCGGAACCGACGTCTGGCATACCGAGCCGTTCGGTTTCATGAGTGCCGATCGCGACGGCCTCACCGTCTACCATACCAACGAAATGCATCAGGTCATTGCCGGCATCGTCGATCGATTTGTCGCCGGCGACAAGGATCCGCAGGTGATGAACCTGAAAGTCATGACGGTCGGCAATCCGAACTGGCGGTCGCGTGCTCACTTGCTGATGCAACACGTCAACGTGCAGTCACCCGGCATTCAAGCATGGTTGTTGACCAAAGAGAACGCGGCTCTCGTGATGAACCTGCTGCGACAACGCACCGACGTCCGGCAAGTCCAGGCGGTCGACCTGATCATGCACAACGGCCAAACCGAAAAACTCGCCAGCACCCGTGGCCGCAACTACGTTATCAACGTCAAACCGTCGCCTGCGGGATGGCCACCGTACGAACCCGAAACCGGTGAAATCCAGGAAGGCTACCAACTCGAACTCAGCCCGCTGCTGAGCGTCGATGGTCGGACGCTCGATTGCGTCATCAACGCGAACATCGATCAGGTTGACAAGTTCGTGCCAGTCGAGCTCGATCTGCCGTTGCCGAACCAGCAGGTTCACCGGACCAAGATCGAGGTTCCTCAATTGGTAAGTTGGCGTTTGCACGAACGCTTCCGTTGGCCTTCGGACATGGTGCTGTTGCTTTCGTGCGGAGTTGTCGCGAGCCCTGATCGGACTCAGTCTGCGGTGCCATTCCTCGACTTCGGTGCCATCACGGGAACCACCGCTGGTCGTGCTGACGCGTTGATGTTTGTCGAGTTCCGTGGCAAGGCATCACAAAACCTGACGCAGGCTCCACTCGTCCCGCAAGTCAGCAGTCGCGTTTCGGCACCCAACCGCGGACGCTACTAGACCATTCGCGAGCAAATTTCTCCACTTCGCGCGAGCGATCCGATACATCCCGTTTTCAAAGTGCCGCAGTCGATCACTGCGTCAGTCCCTAACGATGTCCTAGACCTACGTCATCGAATGGTATCGGGACTCGGTTTTGTGAGCGTGACGCGATGGCGATAGGATGCAGTCGGCCCACGTGAACGCAGGAAAGTGTAACGACTGACCCTCTTTCGGGTTGGGAAAACGGACGATTGGCCAGCCAGATTAGAGGCAACAGGGCGAGTGGCGTTTTCGTCTTGTGATGGTCGACCGGAGGTTGGTATGCCAGAGGTGTTGAGGTCTGACCTCGACCGTTCAGCCACATTGAGAGAATTCAACTCTCGTGCGGCGGATCGCCTTCCTAACTTTCCCCCCTTTGCGAATTGTGAGCCGACAGCGTTCACGCTGGTGTTGTGTGTTCGAGTAATCCGTCACAGCCGATTTTCACATCTACCATGTTATCCGCATTCGCTCCGGTTGATGTGGCCTTGTCGTGTTTGCTGCTCATGTGCTTGATCGGGTGTGGAACAACCCGTGATCATCAGGCCACCGAGCAATTGCTTTTGTCGGACGCCGTCGATCGCAGCGTCTCGACGATTGATTTTCGACCGCTCAGTGGTGAGAAGGTGTTTTTGGACACCAGCTATCTGAGGTCGGTCAAAAGTGATTCCTTTGTCAACGCAGACTACGTTACCAGCGCCCTGCGACAGCAGATCATGGCCGCCGGTTGTTTGATGCAGGACAGCAGCAAGGACGCAGACATCGTCATCGAGGCACGTATCGGAACGCTCGGTGCCGACGATCATCGCGTGACGTTCGGTGTTCCCGAAAACAACATGATCGGTTCCGCAGCGACACTGCTGCCCGGGGCTCCCTCGGTACCACAGGTGCCCGAGATCGCGCTCGCTCGGAGAGACGCACGCGAAGGAGCGGCAAAGATCGCGGCGTTTGCTTATGACCGCGAAACCCGCAAAGCGATTTGGCAATCCGGAATCAGCCAATCACGCTCGACGGCGCGAGACACATGGGTGATGGGTGTCGGTCCGTTCCAAGCCGGTTCGATCCGATCCGAAACACGTCTCGCGGGGAGCAGTCTGAGAAAGTTCGGCCGTCGCAACACGGGGTCGCCCCCGAACTCATTTGACCGTCCGCCCGTCGACTACACCGCCGAAACACGTTTCGACGAAGGTTGGCCGGTTCTCGAGAACGAGTTGGGCGGCGGCCGCGGTATGATTCCGGGAACCGGTTTGGTACCGGGTGATGAGTTGCCACCAATGATTGCTCGAGAGGTTGACCTCGAATCGGAAACCACCACGCGTTAGTCGGACGCGAGGCCGTGGACGGGCAACCACAGTGAAGCGAGTCGCAGCCGAGATGCAGCCACGTCCCTTGCAATCATGCCGCAGTGATTGCCAATGGCTCACGGCGGCGCGCATCGTTTCTAGGCGCTTTCGGATGAAGGTGTGTTCTTTTGGTATCCCAGGGAACGCAGAACGACCAACATCTCATCGCAGGTGATGTATCGACGATGGTGTTTGAGTTTGTAAGCGTCGATCGCCGACGCCAATTCGCGCCCTTCGGCCGAGAGTCCTGAATGGCTGCTGCCAAACTGACGGCGTTCCACTCCGGCCCGTCCACGTTGCCCCGATCGATCAGACGAGCGGCGATCTTTCATTGATCCACCTGAGCCGTCCGTTTCGGCGCTCTGAGTCGACGACGGAATGGTGGGTAACAATCCCATCGAGGTGGCCGTGGCTCGGTCGTGTGCAAACTCCGACGACGAGCTCAAACCGGAACCGGATGAGTTGGGGAAGTCAGAAAAAGCAGGAGAGAGTGTCATAAAACAAGGATCCTTATCTTTAGCGAGAGCTCGTTTCCTCGAAACGAACGACGCCGCGTGGCGGTAAGTGGTTTGCACAACAGACGGACGCGTTGCGATACGCGACCGGCCCACCGCGCCAGCAAACCGTTCACGTCAACACTAGGTCAGAATCGTCAGCAACGTCGGGCATTTTCCCGATTGCGAGCCAGATTCGGTTGCGTTTTGCGAGGGTCAATCCGTCTGCATCGAGATCAACGAGGCCAGGCTCCGCTCAATCTAGGGCCTGGTTTCAATTTTCACCCCTCGGGAAATTGCGGGATTTCGCCCTTCCGCAGCCGCCTTCGTGGCTCTCCACTCACTTCCGATCTGACGATTTGTCGAATCATATCGCGTTGGTAGCCGCCATTCAGGGGGTAAGCGGTGCAAGATCGTCAACCGAAATTTGGCGATGTTTTTTGTATTACGAATGATCGCGGTCGGGGTGGTTCGTGGTGGGGAAAAATCCCCCCGGGCGAGAAACGGTGAGCAGCATGTTTACCATACGAGGGGTGTGGTCGCTGGCCGCCATTTTAGGCTCGAAAACGGCATCGTCATGTTGATGTCATGGCTCGCCGGATTTTGTTGCAATGGTGTGTCGTTTTGCGTTACTATCGTTTTGCGTTGCCGAAAGCAACTTTCAGGAAACTGAATTGTTCGGGAACGCGTGGTCCAGTTGAATGAGGTGTCCAGTTGATTGGTCTGGATACCAACCACGCAACTTTGCTGGCTTTGCCAATATCAATAGAGGTCCCAACCATGAGCGCAGACTGGTTCTACATGAGCAGCGGATGGTTTCACAAAGCAAAACGGGTGGGGCCTATCAGTGAAAGCGATCTACTTCAGCGGATCGACGCAGGGAAGATACAACCTGAGACGTTGGTGCAGAGTCGCAAAACACGGGAACGTTGGGTGCCGATGAGTACGGTCGGTCCCGCGATGGCCCGCTGGCTCAAGGCCAACCCGAACGCTCAAGATCAGGTGAACTGAGCCCTGACACTTCCTCCAGTTCGGTTGCTTCAGGTTCTGTTGTTGGCCGGGGCCGGCGGGATGTCGATACGGCGTCTTCCTTTCCGCTCTGGGCCGCTTTCCGCTTTGGGCCTCTTTCCGCTTTGGGGCGTTGTTTTGGCACTGCAATCGCGTTTGTTCTGGACTATGACGTTCTACCAGGGCGAGTGCAGCGGATTGCTGTAGCGTTTTGCAACAGGTGTTGCAAAATGCTACATCCTACAACCGGAACCCGAATCTGCCCTCGCCCGCCTGGAACGAGGGTTTTTTCGTGGAATCTGAGTTTTCGACAAATAAACTGAACCCGTTCCGCACGCTCTCACGCCACAACATGTCCTATAACGAGTGATTTGCATGAAATCGCGAGCGTATCGCTTCTCTTCTCTTTCCCATCTCGAGCCTCCGATGATGACGCCAAGTGCCGACATGGCCCCAATTGACAAACACCGCCAACGAAGTCGTTGGCGAATCGCAAACTTTGCATCGCTGCTGCTGGCATGCTTTACCTGTGTATTCTCCCTGACCGCGGTTGATGTTGCGGTCGGGCATGCCGACGATGCTTCATCGGCTTCGTTGTCGGGCGAAACTTCGGCTCGGATCGTCAGCTACTCGCTCAACGAAGACGATGCCCCTGCGGTTGCGGTCTCGGTTCAGCCTGGAGCAGACGATGCGATCATGGCTGCGGTTTCGGACCGACCGACCGACGTGGTCGTCGTGGTCGATACTTCGGCGAGTCAAGTGGGTGCCTTCCGTACCGATTCAATGACTGCGGTGAAAATGTTGCTGCGTCGACTCGACAGCGAGAACACTCGCGTGCGTTTGTTCGCCGCCGATGTCGAATCGCTGCCTCTGACGAACGAGTTCACTCCCGCGTTGGCGAAACCGGTCATTCAAGCGGTTCGACAACTCGATCGCCGGTTGCCACTGGGGAACACCAATCTGGTTAAAATCCTCGACCAGGCACGACAGCCTCTGGCAGATGGGGACAAACAACACGCTCGTTCGATCGTCTATATCGGCGATGGCACTTCGCTCGATGCGATCCAAAACGAAGCCCGCTTTGAGCAACTCGTTGATTCGCTTCGTGCGGATCGGATCAGTGTTCACTCGATTGCGATTGGCCCGACGAAGAACCTCGAAACGATCGCAATTTTGGCGAACCAAACCGGTGGAGTTCTCGGCGTAGTCGGTGAC
>JBICHZ010000273.1:0-13113 GCA_043101355.1 Rhodopirellula sp. JB044 | reverse complement strand
CGGCATCCTCGCGACGTGCATCGCCCGTCAACATCCGGAGTTACTGAACGGTCTCGTCCTCATCTGCCCCGGCCTCTTTTCAAACAAGGCTGCCAATCGGGTTCAGCGCGCGGCGTTAAGTTTGGCCAAGCTGATCGGGCTGTTGAACAAAAAGGTCCAGGTCCCACTTCAAGATCCCGCTCTTTTCACCAACACACCATCCTGGCAAAAGTTCATCCAGCAGGACCCACTCGCGCTTCGACAAATTACGATAAGGTTCGCCGTCAACAACCTTGAATTGCTCGGGCAAGCGACCCGTCATCCCGAACAGATAAAAACGCCCGTCATGTTGGCACTAGCAACGACCGACCCGATCACCGCGAATGAGCCGACGCGAGACTTTGTTCAGCGTTTTGGTTCGACGCAGAAAGAGATTATTGAGTACGACGGTGCCTCCCACACGCTCGAATTCGAAGACGACCCGTCGGCATACTTTCATGACCTGTCGAATTGGTGCAGAGGAGTCGCAAAAGCCTAGTCAACACGCATCCGAACGAAGGTCAGGCCACCCTAAACGCGTATCTTTCAGGCAGCAAATCTTTCCTAAGGGCGGCCCATCAACGCCCGCTAGCCAGCGTTCCGGCAGGCAATTGATCGAGAACCGAATCGGACGTTCCGAGAAAGGTGTGCTTGTACTGTTCCTGCGTTCCGCCACGGCTTGCGATTTTCTCATTGCGGAGACGTTCCCACGTTCCCGACGGAACCGTTCGAGGCAAAATCGGTAGCAATCGTTTAGTTTTCAACCGGTTTTCGTACTCGCAGTTCAAATTCGATAGACGAGAATCAATCGCCTCGGCCAAACGTTCAACGCCTCGATCTGACTGCGATTCGATCAGGAGCATGTATCGTGGAACGCTGTCCATCACCGGCACCAACATCACGGTTTCTACTGAGCGCTGCGAGTCGACGAAGGCCTCTCGCACCGCTGTGGCAACCTGATACTCGGTCAACTTTTCGCCGGTCATGTTGCTGCAGTGCACACCTTTGTGAAGGAAAGTCAGCAGCGGCGTTTGCCCCTCGTATCCGACGCACTGAACCACATCGTGAATGTTGTAACGAAACAATCCGCCTGAGTTGGTCAACAGGATATAGTATGTCTGTCCCTCTTCTAGTTCATGAGCCTCGAGAATGGTCGGGTTGTCGCTTCCAAAGTCTGCCGCTGGGATAAACTCGAAATAGTTGGAGGTATAGTCCAACAATCCCGCGTTGGACTCATCGTTCATCGGGATAGTCATACGCCCTTCGCTGGCAGACAAACCGTGGTCGCGGAAGGCACAATCACCGTAGAGTTTTCGAACCTCAGGAATGAAGGCGCCCACGGAACCTCCCATCCAGACACCGACAACAGACAGCTCCGGCCAAAAGTCGCGCGGCAAAAGTCGTCCGGTGCGGCTAACGACCTCCTCGAGTTCATTGCACCGGCGTCGGCTCACACGACGCACTCGGCCCTTCAACGAATCGGCGTAACCGTTGTCTTGGTTCGGCATCGTGACGGTTCCATCACGCAGGTCTTTGAGCAACGTTTCTTTATGCTGATCGGCGAGATTGGCCAAACTGATCAAGGTCAACGGATTGGCCGTCACGATCATGCCGACACGTCGCGAAGGCAGCGACAGGCGAAGGGTCATGTACTGACGACTCGTCCAATCGCTAATTTTTCCGACCTGAGGTGGAACGATGAACGGACGACGAACAACTGCCGGACGGGTCTCCGCAGCGAGACCGCTGATACTGCCACACCACACACCAGCGTCGGTTTGGCTCTCCTGCCAATCGCCCGCCAAATGCACGTAGTCTTTTCGTGCCAAATCCATATGGTCGATGTGAGTCTTCAGTCCCCAGATCTTCCATCCGCGTTTGTAGCTTTTAATGAAGTCATCCGTCACTGGGATGAGTTTCGGTTTCTCGGTCGTACCCGACGTCAGCGCGAACATGAGCAAGCGGGTACTCGGTCCGAACATCGCACGCGGGTTGCCACTTCGCACCTCATCCATGTAAGGCCGGAGATACTCAAAATCGGTGATCGGAATCTGGCGACGGAAGTCCGCGGCGTTGCGGATCGATGCTAGGCCATGCTCGCGGCCGAACCGACTGTCCGCGCAAAGACGCACTTTGTGAAACATCACTTGTCGCTGGATCTCGTGCGAACGGACGTTGTCCGCCAGCATCTTCTTGACAATCCTTGTCTGCAGTTGGATGTACGCCCAGCGAGCATTCATAAACAGGTCTCAGAAACGACTTTCAAAATTCGGTGGGGAGCCGACCGGAGTAGACTCACTGCGTCATAGAGAAGGCAGACTCGGCTCGCCGAGCAGGGCAGCGATCTTCTCGGACATCGAATGGACGTTTGGCGGAGTCATCATTGTAAAGTGATGACCGGAAACTTGATGCAACCGCAGTTGCACTAGCGTGCCCCAACCCAAATCCTCATCGAAGGAATGCCCGGTTGCGTGGGTGAGCAAACCGGTCACCTCAGGCCGCAACATTTCTACGATCAGATCGCTCGGAGGCGGCTGGTATCCTTGCAAAATCTTGACGTGCTGTTTGCAGACGTTGATCAGTCGTTCGAGATAATCCTTCGTCGTCTTAGCAGGCAAGACTCCATGATCGATCGATAGTCGCAATACAAAGTCGAGTGCGTCCTGCTCACTCAAACGATGCAATTGCTCGTAGGTAATCTCCATCGAAGTGCCCGCGAAGTAGTTTGCGAACTCGACGAGATCAACGAGGAACATCGCGTTGTCGCCGAGGTCCACGCTTTCGAAGACGACCTGCAGCGGCGAATCGATCATGACCAGCGACTGGATGTCCTGCTTCTGCTCTTGCAATCGTCTCGCGATTTCATACGCGAACACACCGCCCGTCGACCAACCGAGCAAGCTGTACGGTCCGTCCGGGTAGGTCTCTCGGATGATTTTCGTATAGTCGGTCACCAACGCATCCATGGTTTCGTGCGCGGTTGAACCGGCGTGCAAACCCTGCGCACGCAAACCGTAGACGGGCCGTCCCTTGATCGATCGCGCGAGCGAATCATAGCAACGCAGATCGCCGCCCACAGGATGCAAACAAAACAACGGTGCACCGCCACCCTGAGCTCCTCCGAGCGAAACGATGCCCGGTTTGGATCGCGGTTCGACTCGAGCAGGCGACGCCTTGGCTGCGGCACCATTAACCGAAACTGAATCGTTGACAGGCGATGCTGTCGCGTTCCCCTGCGTCGCGGACGCGAACGCTTCATTCGCAACACGAGCGATGGACGCCACACTCGGATCGTCGAACAAAGCGGACATCGGCAACTCGATCCCAAGCTGAGCTTCGAGTTTGGAACGCAACTCCATTCCCATCAATGAATCGAGGCCGAGAGACGCCAACGATTGATCCGTTTCAATCGCGTTGACCTCAATGCCCATGACATCCGCAAGCGATGAGGCGACAAAGCGTTCGAGCTCATTCAACCGCTCATCAGCCGACGCTGCACTTAACATCGAGAACAGTTTCTCGTCGCGTCCCCCGCCCGACTGCGTCTGTGCTTTCGAACCGACGGCCGAGCGGAACTCGCTGAGCAAACTCGATCCGCCACCGGCCATTTTGCCGATCAACGCATCCCAGTGAACGTGCATGACCGCGAATGGCGTGGTCGACCGACGTATCGCTCGGTCGAGGACATGCATCGCCGTGCCAGGATTCAACGGGCTCATTCCGCGTTCTGCGAGTTGACGACGCACTTCCGGAGTCGCCGCCATTCCCTCCGCATCCCATGGTCCCCATGCGATCGAGGTTGCCGGCAATCCGGACTGATGACGCAGAAGAGTCAATGCATCGAGGAACGCGTTTCCGGCAGCATAATTCGCCTGCCCTGGAGACCCGATCGTTCCCGCCACCGATGAAAACATCACGAAAAAATCAAGTGTGTCACCAAATTGCTCGTGCAGGTTCCACGCTCCTCGGGTCTTCGGCAACATTGCCTCGCGGAGTTGATCCGCTCCCATCGATTGCATCAAACCATCACGCAACACACCTGCCGCATGGAACACGCCACGGATAGGCGGATACGATTCAGGGAGTTGTTTGACGGCGTCGTCGAGGCTCGCCGAGTCACTGACATCCCCTTGCAAGAGCGCAACAGCGACGCCTAATTCTTGGATCTCAGCCAACTCGCTTTGCAATTGATCGGCACCGCGTCGCGAAAGGATTGCCAAATGCTTCGCGCCGTGGCTGGCCGCGTATTTCGCAACCTGTCGACCGATCGCGCCGAGGCCTCCGGTAATCATCACGGTGCCTCGATCAAACTCGGGCGTGTCGGAAGAGCCCGATGATGCCGCGTGCTTCTCCGGTGCAGAACGTTGCACTTGAGTCTCCCCGCGGTCGGGATAGGCAACCACAACCTTTCCGATGTTCTTCCGCTGTGACATGTACCGGAAAGCGTCGACAATTTTTTCTGCCGTGAACGACGTCAACGGCAACGGTCGATACACGCCTTTCTCAAACAAAGGTCCGATTTCGGCATACAACTGGCGAATATCCTCGGGCCGTTGTCGCAGCATGCGGTCCAGGTCGATCGCGTGATAGGACAGATTGTCTTGGAACGGCCACAACCCGATACGGCGATTCTGATAGATATCCGTTTTGCCGATTTCGAGAAAACGACCATAGGCGGCGAGTATTGAAAGACTCTTTGTGATTGCTTCACCCGGCAGGCTGTTGAGCACAACATCGACGCCATAGCCCGAAGTCTTCTCGAGAATCTCGTCCGCGAAATCGAGCGATCGTGAATCCATCACGTGCTGCACACCGAGGGAACGAAGGAAGTCACGCTTCTCATCGCTTCCCGCGGTCGCAAAAATCTCAGCACCGATCGACTGCGCAATTTGAATCGCGGCCTGCCCGACACCACCCGCACCGGCATGAATGAGCACTCGTTCATTGGGCCCCAAGCGTGCGAGGGTGCACAACGCATGATGAGCCGTCAAGAACGTGATCGGAATAGTCGCGGCATCATCATCCGATAGACCATCGGGCGTGGCGACAATCGCGTAGTCAGCGGTGGTCGTGTGCGACCCAAAGCTATACGGCGCCACTCCCATCACGCGTTGCCCGGGTTGAAAATCCTTGACGTCGGTCCCGGTGCGCGAAACGATACCGGCACACTCAATCCCCAAAGGCACGATCTCATCCTGAACGCCCGGATACAAACCGAGAGCTTTCAAGACGTCGCTGAAATTCAAACCCGCACTGCGGACTTCGATCTCGACCTCATTCGGTTGCAGATTCTTGGCAGTGACCGGCGAGTAGTGCAATTCGTCAAAACTAGGCGAGTCGCCAAGTCGCAAACTAAACCGTTCGGACACGGGCAGGCTTTGTCGTGTTTCACCAGCGTCTTTCAACAACTCGGCAACCCGTTCGAGCCGTGCCGCGTAGCGGTTGCCGCGACGGTAAGCGACGTGATCTTCGCGAATGGAATCGCTGTCGCTTCCGAGCACCTCGGCTCGCAAGGCGTTCACGTCATTGGCAGGTGACTCCGCCGGATCGAGATCAAGTAACGCTATCGAGAGATGAGGCATCTCGACCATCGCGGTGCGTGCCATCCCCCAAACCGCCGTTTGCGATGGCAGAACCGCGTCATTGTCCACGACTCGGTTCGCGCCCCGCGTCACCAACGTCGTCTTCTGGATTTTGATCGATGTATTCTTCGCGGCCGTCTTGAGTAACCACAACAGATGCGAACAACATTGTTCGGCCCGGTCCGCTTCGTCTGCTTCCGAAGTTTCGTCAATGCCGATCGACCAAAGATCGACAATCGATGTTGGCACCCCGGCTCCATCGCCAAGACGTTCGAACAGCTTTTCGTAACCTTCGAGGTCGTCTGCCGCGAGCCGGCAATGTGTGATCTGGCTCGCTTCTGTAGCCTCGTCGTACCGGAACGCGTCCGACCGTTTCACCACGCAAACCGAGTGGTTTGATTCGGTCAAACTTTCCACCAAGGCATCAGCAACGCCAGATTCGTCTGCAAAAAGGACCAGTCGACTCGAACTCGCTTCGACGCCTGCGTCCTCGGACTCTTGTTGCAACCAACGTGTTTGGTAGAGCAACTCTTCGGGCTTCGCCTGTCCCGAGGATCGCTGTTTCGATACACGTTGTACTCGGGCACCGCGTAGTTCAGCGATAACGCTCCCCGCATCGCTCAATAGAACGATGTCTGCGTCAAAGGTATCGGTCGCTTTCGATTCGCTTGCTTTTCGTGTGTAAACCCACAGCGTTCCATCGGGGACTTCCTGATAAACACGAACTTGCTGAGCAGCAGTTGGCAGCACGAGGTCCGAAACGGAATCATCATTCGGATCGATCACCACACCAGCGATCGACTGCAAACAACCGTCCAAGATTGCAGGATGCAGCGTGTAACCGTCTAGATCTTTTTTCAGAACATCGGGGAGTTGCAGTTTAGCCAAACACTCACCGTCTCCGGCGTGCAGTTGCGACACGACCTGGAACATAGGTCCGTAGTGCAACCCGCAGGCGGTCATTCGCTCGTAGAACGATTCGCCTCCGACTTGGTGAGACATCCGCTCCAACAACTCGGAACGGATGAACTCGTTTGCGCCGGAATCACTTTCCGAACCGTTTCGAATCGTCGCTGATGCGTGAAGCGTCCAAGCATCGTTGGCTCCCTCGTCATCGGTCGCGTTGCGGCTATGTATTTCGACGGACCTTTCCCCACGCAAATCAGGACCGACGATGACTTGCACGGCACGCCGACTTTCACCGGCGAGCACCAACGGTTGCTCGATCGACAGGTTGGTAAGCAAGTGCCGCCCGTCACCGAACAAGTCATTCGCAACGCCGATGCACTGTTCCATGTACGCCGCTGCGGGAACCACAGGCGTTTGATCGAGCCGATGATCGTCTAGGAAGGAAGGGCTTCTTGCTTCCAGTGTTTGTTGGTAGACGATCTTCTCACCTGCCATCGGCAACCGCGAACCGAGCAACACGTGCGACGCACCTCCAACCGCAATCGGCATCGCGCTGCCCCGCCGATCGATCCGGTGCGACATGTCATACCAGTGCCGCTGAGCATCGAAGGGGTAGGTCGGCAACACGACCCGCCTGCGTTGATAGGGACGATCGTAAGCTTTCCAATCGAGCGAAACACCACGAACGTACAATTCCGATACGCTCTCGTTGACCACGTCCCAATCTTTGCGGGCGTTTCGCATCGACGGCAGCCATGCGATCGGCTCGTTGCCCCAAAGTCGACTCGCGAGACCACACAGGGTTGTTCCCGGCCCGACCTCAATCGCCGCTTCGAGAGGAAAAGACTCTAACGTTCGCGATGCATCAACAAAGCAGACCGTGTGACGCAGATGACTGCGCCAGTACGCAGCCGAGCACACCCGGTCATCAAGACGTTTCCCGTCATGACTAGAAATCAGTGCGATTTTGGGCGAGTGAAATTCCACCGCCGAGGCGAGTTGCTCAAACTCGTCGAGGATCGGATCGAGTAGCGGTGAGTGCATCGCATGCGATACCTCCAACGCACGCGTCTTCACTCCAGCGGCTTCGAATTGGTTCAGCAGATCGCCAACCACGTCGCTGCGGCCAGCGATCACGACGCTTTCGACACCATTGTGCGCAGCGATGGAAACGTCGCTTTCGTACGGCAAGATCAGATCTTCCACTCGCTGCCGATCTGCAAAGACTACCGCCATCGAACCATCGCGTGGCAAACTTTGCACCAAACGGCCTCGATGCGCGATCAGCGTCAAACCATCCCGCAGCGAAAACACCCCAGCGACACAAGCGGCAACGTAATCGCCGATACTGTGTCCGAGCATCACGGTCGGCTCGATCCCGAACGAACGCCACAAACACGACGTTGCGTATTCGATCGCAAAGAGAGCCGGCTGCGTATATTGGGTCTGATGAATCAGCGGATCCGCAGAGTCATCCTCATAGAGCACATGCAGCAAACGCTCCGGTAGCAAGTCCGCCAGGATTTCATCGCACTCATTCAGCGCATCACGAAACACCGGATGCGTCTGGTAGAGTTCGCGTCCCATCCCCGGCGTCTGTGCTCCCTGGCCAGGGAACAAAAACGCGATTTTACGACGCCTGTCCCCTTTGACGGCAGCATGCTTCACCGTCCGCGGAGTTTCGCCTTGCGCAAACGCCTCGAGTGCCTTCTTCAGCTCCCCGGAGTCATCGACTGAAACGGCGAGCCGATGCTTGAACGCCGACCGCCCGACCGCAGCGGTGTAGCAAGCATCGGCGAGAGGGAATGAGTCCGGCTCTTCGATGGTCTCCGCAAACCTGCCTGCCAACTCGCGGAGTTGTTTCGGCGACTTTGCAGACAGCGTCATCAAGTGCAGCGGTCGTTCGAGCCGACCGTTTGACGATGAGCCTGTTGCCGATTCCGAGGAAGACACGGCCTTGGACGCCCGTGCCCCTTCCAGGACGACGTGCGAATTCGTACCGCCAAAGCCAAAACTGCTGATGCCGGCGATCGCTTTTCCGTTGATCCCGTTCCACGACATCAACTCTTGCGCCACACGCAAGCGGCTGTTTTCAATCCCCGCGTGCGGATTGAGCTTTTGGAAGTGCGTCTGAGCGGGAATGGTTTGATGATTTAACATCAAAACGGTCTTGATCAACGACGCCATCCCCGCTGCGGTCTCGGTGTGTCCCACGTTTGCCTTCACCGAGCCCAGATAAAGTGGCTGTCCCTCTTTTTCGTTGCGGTTTCGAAACACCTCGCCCAACGCACCGAGTTCGATCGGATCGCCCAAAGGCGTTGCCGTGCCATGTGCCTCGACGTAAGACACATCGTCCGGGTTGCAGCCCGCATCACGCAGTGCCCTGCGAATGACTTCCACCTGCGACGTTCCCCGTGGCGCCGTGATTCCGGATGTCAGTCCGTCTTGATTAACCGCACTGCCACGGATCGTTGCAAAAATCATATCGCCGTTGCTGACCGCGTCAGACAACCGCTTCAATACAACCGCGCCGCAACCTTCGCCCCGCACGTACCCGTTCGCCTGGTCATCGAATGGTCGGCACTTTCCGTCCGGTGACAACATGTGAGCCTGCGAAAACGCGAGCGTGGTTTCCGGCGTCAAAATGGCATTGACACCTCCCACGATCGCCGCATCACATTCCTTGCTCCGCAGACTGCGAATCGCTAAGTGCGCCGCCACCAATGAAGAGGAGCACGCGGTGTCGATCGACAAACTCGGCCCCCGCAAATCCAGCGTGTAAGACAACCGGTTTGCCGCAATACTAAGCGCATTCCCGGTGCCCGAGTAAGCGGTGATCTGTTCAAAGTAATTGTCCAGTTGCACCGGAATCCGCGAGTAATCGGTTCCACCGACACCGACGAAAACCCCCGTCGCCGACTCACGCAGACTCGTCGGCGAGATGCCACCATATTCGAGCGCCTCCCAAACGACCTGCAGCAACAACCGATGCTGCACGTCCATCTTCTCAGCCTCGCGAGGCGACACGCCAAAGAACGCGGCATCGAATAGGTCAATGTCTTTGAGAAAACCGCCCCAACGGGTCGTCATCTTTCCTGGCGTTTTCCCGGTCGCATCAAAGAACTCGTCGAGGTCCCATCGAGAGGATGGAATCTCTCCCGTCATGTCCGCGCCGTCGAGAATCAACCGCCAGTACTCAGCGATGTTGGATGCACCGGCAAACCGGCATCCCAATCCGACCACCGCGATCGGTTCGGCGATGCGATCGGACTCGCCCATCGCTTTTCTTAAAAGTGCTAATTTCTCGGGAGATAATTTGGCCATTCGCTCCGAGGTCGAACTCATTGACGCGGCTCCGGCTGGTCTTGAGCGGCGAGCATGGCAGCCGCGGCACTGTCGGGCATCTGTTCGAGTTCCGCCAACAGTTGATCGAATTGATGATCGCTGAGTTCGTTCATTGCCTCATCACCGACATCCACATGGGAGTCGTCTTCGCCGTCAGATCCCACATCGTTTCGACGAACAATCATTTGAGCGAGATGCTTTGCCAAGGTGGACGGACTCGGGTAGGTCCACGCGATCGTTGGCGATAGTTTTAGCCCTAATCCACTCTCGAGTTGCGCGATCAACTCCATCGATGCGAGCGAATCGAGTCCGTAATCCGCGAACGGCCGATGCGGGTCAAAATCGCTTTCGTGGTCGTCAGCTTCTTGACGCAACCAACGTGTCAATAACGTCTCAATCTCTTCCGCCATGGTTTCCGCGTCATCAATCTCTGCAACCTCAAACCATTGACTCAGATCACCGATCGTCGGCTGTCCGTTGTCGGAATGACTTTCGTGCGAGGCACTCGCGGCTTCGGCAAACGACCATCGACACACGCTCTGCAGTTCGCCTTGTCGATACTGTTCACGAATATCTGCGTAACGAACCTTTCCGCTCGTTGTCCGTGGAAGAGACCCCATTCGCAGCAGGATCACCTCGTGCACAAACACGTCATGTTCCGCCGTCACGTTACGACGAATCTCCGGGATGATCGCTTCACGGTCTGCAGCCGATGCGGCGCGGTCCACTTCTTGGACGAGCACCAAGTTGCAATCCCCATCATCCTCCACAAGGAACGCGCCACCACCGCCCGGAATCAACATCTCATGCGAACCCTGCACGGTCGCTTCGAGATCATGCGGATAATGGTTTCGACCTCGAATGATCAGCAACTCTTTCCGGCGACCGGTTACATACAACGCACCGTCGCGGATAAAGCCAAGATCCCCGCTACGCAGATACCCACCCTCATCGGAATCGGCCAATCGTCCGTCGAACGTCATCGCGGAATCTTCGGGGCGATTATGGTAGCCCCTGGCGACGTGTGGCCCGCGAATCCATATCTCCCCAACGCGGTTCTCACCGCATGATTTTCGAGTTTCCGGGTCGACGATCACGACCTCCTCATTCATAGGGGGACGGCCACAATTCACCAACTCGATCGGAAGACTATGTGGGTTGACGTCGTGATTCCCGTTGACCGACGACGGATCGACGCTGGTGACGCGCCCGTGCTTTTGCAGATCGTCTGGGTCCACACTGCAGGTGGCGAGTTTTCCTGGGCCGTGCCCTCCGGCGACCAACAAAGTTGCTTCCGCCAGACCGTAGCAGGGATAAAACGAGGAATCCGAAAACCCATACTCGCCAAACCTCTCCGCAAAACGACGCATCGTCAATGGTCGAATCGGCTCCGCTCCCGAGAACGCCACCCGCCACGTACTTAGGTCCACACCGTCAATCTCGGCGGTCTTTACCTTTTTCAAACACAACTCATAAGCAAAATTCGGTGCCCCGCTCACCACCGCATCGTACTTACTGATCGCGTGGAGCCAACGTGCCGGTCGCTGAAGAAAAGACAGCGGCGACATTAACACTGTCGTTCCGCCAACATACAGCGACTCCAGAATCCCGCCGATCAAACCCATGTCGTGGTACGCCGGCAACCACGACACACCGACCTGAGCCGTTTCGCACGAGAGGCCAAAGCCTTTGCGAATCATCTCGAGGTTGTGCATGATGTTGCCGTGACTGACCATCACACCACGTGGTTCTTTCGTCGAACCCGACGTGTACTGCAAAAACGCAGTGCTATCCGAACGCAGTTCCGGTGCGGTCCACTGCGACGCTGACGCCTCCGCAAGCTCACCGATACTCAGCCATTTTTGGTCACCGATCGGTCCCGTCGTCTCCGAATCGGCCAACAACTCGATCACTCGCTGCGTCGCCAGCATGGCGGCGGGTTTGGCATCGTCCACAATCGCTGACAAGCGAGCCGACGGGCGACGGGGTTTGGGATACGTAGCCGGAATCGCCAAAACCCCGGCGTAGGCGCACCCCATGAACGCTTTGATAAACTCCAATCCGGGAGGAAACACCAACGCAACGCTGTCGCCACGGTTCACACGCCCTAACAAGCCCGCCGCGATCTGGCGAGCCGCCACGTCGAGCTCTCGGTAGCTCAACGTCGAAGATTCGTTCTCATCTTCCAGAAACCGAAACGCGCAACGCTCAGGAAAAGCTCGGCTGCGGGACGTCAACATGTCGACCAACGTCCCCCTGCCGGTTCCCTCATCATGGGGGCAATCACTAGGCGGAAAAATATTCATCGCATCAAGGTTTCTAGGAAAATTCGATCAACAAATGCTCAGTGACCAATCGATCACCACCGCGACCGGAAAGGCCGCACTTCTTGGGGACAAACCGCTCCGAAATATCCATCGCACGTCATATTCTTACCAACAGCACAACACCCCCTAGCTTATGTACTTTAACATTCTAGTCTAGACATTCCGTGTTGGATTGGCTTTTTCACGCCGTCGGCGCGCCAGCAATCCCCCCGAAAGAGTTTACCGTTGTAATCAATTCGACGTGCGTTTCCGAGAGGCCAATAACGTAAGTAAAAACATACCACCCTTGTCATATTTCAAGATCATCAAGTCTTTGATGGTAGAGAAACGTCGAGTTCAGACATAACTCGCCTGCTGCTCGTCGCCGATCCGTTCGCAGGGCGTTGTGTTTGCGCAACACGATCGTTGATTGCGCCATCACAGCAGGCACATTTGCCCACCGCTACCGCTGGCCAGATCGTTCCGTAGCCCGCCGATCAACGAGGCAGTCTCTACAGCACATTCACGCCCCTTAACGCCATCTGCGGGGACCTTGCCGGACTCAACCGAGCGATCGCAGGTCATTGTCCCCGGGTTCTACTCGCTGGCAGACCGGCATCACGCTGCCCCGCTTGCCCGCGTACGCACCGATTCCCACGCGTTCTACCTCTCCGCACAACGTGTCTCGGCGGCTCAAACTGCCTGCACAAATTAGTCACCGGCCCGTCAAACTTACTCGATACGTGCTCATCTTCTGCAACCGCCGATCGCTCGACGTTCCGCCATTAACAGGGAAAATCTCGTTTTCACGTTCCATCAGACAGTTTCGATGCGACGAAAAGAGTGAATCCGACGCCGAGAGAGGCACGAGCGTGAGCCCGAGTCGATCGACCTGACCACGTGAAAGCGAGTACTGTCGGTGCGTCCTATCGCCCCAACTATTGCCATCACCA
>JBICHZ010000272.1:0-30492 GCA_043101355.1 Rhodopirellula sp. JB044 | reverse complement strand
TCCGCATCGGAAACTCCCCCAGCACCTCAGACGATCCAGCACGTCTCGCAGCATGGGCCCAAGTCTGCCGTGTCATCTTGAACCTGCACGAAACGATTACGCGTTACTAGCGGTGGGTCAAAGCCTCGGTTTAGGATCGCGAAACTCGCCAAGAGTTTCGGGAGGGTTCGTGAATCACACAAAGCCTTGGCGGCTTTCGCTACGCCCTTGAACCCTCATTCTTGATCGTGACGCACCACCAATTGGCTACTTAAAAAAAGCCGCGTTCGAAGAACGGTGTCGACTGATTCGCGGTCGTTCATGCGACGGATCCGTATCGGTTGAATTCCGCATGAAGAGCTTGCAACGCTTGGCGTACGCCCCGATGAGAGTTCGCCAAGTCAGGCTCTTCGGTCATCAGCAATTCTTCTAACGCGAGATGCGATACGACCAGATCCGGGCGTATCGCAAGGCTTCTGCGGAAGGCGTCGATCGCGGCGTTGATATTTCCCGCGTTGCGTTCGCACATGCCGAGCAAATACCAATCGTTTGCGTCGTGCCGCACCTTCGTCAGCCTGCGATATTGCGACAACGCATCTTGGTTGTTTTGGGTTGTTAAGGCGAACTCTCCCAAGATATCACGGGCCTCATTGTTCTCCCGTGTACCTTCCCTTGCACGAACGAGGATTCGCTTGGCCAGTTGCACCGCGGTGTCATGTTTGCCCAACGACATCATATTGCGAGCCAGCATCGCCTCCACCGCCACGTCCGCCTCGCCCGACTTCACGGCGTCGTATGCCGTTTGGATCGCCCAGGAAAACTGCCCGGCCAACGGTTGGAGAGAAACTCCGGAAGTCAACGCGTAATGAACCGCTAAAACTGTCCGGCGAGTTTGTTCGGATTGAGCTAGTTCGCGGTAATGAACCAATGGAACCAACCTAATCTCGGTGACGGGCTCCACTCTTGGAGCAGACTCTCCCTTGTAAATACCGATTTGATGCTGGTGCAAAGCAGCATGCGTCACGTCCGTCGCCCGACGAGGCATGTGGCATTGGGAACAGGCATTATTGTTCCTGGCCATTCGCGTGGCATCGTCCACATCGCACGATTCCGATTCATGGCACTGGATGCATTTCTGACGATAGTAATCGACCTGCGATTCGTGTGGTGGTTGGTAGTGCGGATCGTGGCACGTGATGCACGTCAACGTATCAGAACCGAGATAACAGGCACTCTTGTGCAACTGTTCGACATGTCCGGCAACCCGAAATTCGTCGTTTCCCGAATACTGAAAATCCGTGCGTACTTTCCCGAGGGGTTCCCCTGGTTGAAAGTCCCACAACGTGGCACCCGCGGCGGTCGCGAAAGCCATTCCCTGCAGATGGCATTGTTGGCAGATCGCTTCACTCAGTTCCCGACTCAAACGCCCCGGGTGAACAATCGGGTCTTCGACGTCTGAGAAATCATCTCGCCCTGAGGTCACGACATCCGCATGAAACTGTCGATGATCTTCACCAGGACCATGGCATCGTTCGCAACTGATGGAATGCTCGATGATTCGACACTCGCGACTATTTTCCCGCGAACGTTCCACCCTTCCTACATGACAGAACAAACAATCGTCGGATGCCATCCGCGAGAATGATGGATGGATCGGCAAGTCATAGCCGGGCGATAGATCCCACCCCGCCTCTCGATACCAGGTAATCGGCGACTCCAAGAACTTACCATCGGACTCGCAGAGATACGTTCGTGCGTGGGTCCCTGAACCGACCGTCAAACTGACCGGCAACTCAGTCACAGACAATGTCTGTCCCTCTTTCCCGACCAACGTCTCGCGATGGAACAATCGGCCTTTCTCTCGAAACACGTCGTACCGTGAAGAAGACCTGGCGTGCTCGAACGATGCCCCTGCAGGTTCCTGCTCAGGATCACTCACTCGGCAGGAACGCCAATGTGCGGTTTCCGTGTACGACGCGAACTGCGACTCGTGACACCGGCGACACTCGGCCGTCCCGATGTAACCTTTCGAGATACGATCCCCCGTCGGAGGAACGAACACGTCGCCGACTTGTTCGTGCTCCAAGGCACGTCCCCACTGGGAGACCGGTGCGATCTCTACCTGCCACAGCGTCGAGTCACTTGTTTGCGTGCCAGCGTTCTGCGTTCCAGCCTTCCGTGGGCCGGCGTTCGGTGGACGCGGAAGATCCACTTCCCACCCCCAAACACCCCATACCAGAATCGTCACTCCCGCAATGACGAGCAGCCCTCCGACGAACATCGGCCGAAAACACGCGGCGCGGGACGCACGCGGCGTCGAACCATGTTCTGTTTGCGATCGATCGGGATGACGTCTGCGTTTGGACAATCTTTTCGAATCCCATTCACGTACTCGGCGACGAAACTTGTAACACAATACTACAAAACTCAGCCTCTCAGGACCCAGTTGCCCGGAACGCGGAGACGCTTGACAAATGCGTCGTGCATCGGGGGCGTGATTTCGACGAGACTCGTCGGCGGCGACGCGTCAGGCACGAACGGTACCAATAGCGGGCGAAAGTTCGCTGGTCGCAAGGCTCAGGTACGCGACAATCCAGCCCCGTCAACACGCAACCGCGAGACACGTTCGAGAATGCAATCATCGACGGAGGAGAAGAATCTGCGCCCGTGTCACCTCAGTGATTGTCAGCACCGGCAACGAAAGAACTAGCCACAATGAGGTTCATCATCGACTATAGAAGTTCATCATCGCAGCGTTTTGGCGAGGCAAACGAGCGATTCGGCGGGCTGGTTCACACATTGAGAAACGAAGAAAGCCCCATCGACTCAATGTTCGACAGGGCTTTCTTCATAGAGAGCGGAGGACACGAGACTCGAACTCGCAGCCCCTTGCGGGGTACCTCAGTTCCAGTGAGGCCGCTCACCAATTCGCTTATCCTCCCGGTTCGACCGAGAAGGCGGGCCTTCTCAACCTGGTTACCTGCGACAATCTTGTCGGCAGTCAACTTGTTCAATTTTGCTCTACGGTGGCGTTTTTGGCAACCGCCTAAGATCTGCGATTGGTGAAGTGGGTAGACGCATCGCTCGGCTCAGATCCCTCCAAGACGCAGGAAAACCGCTTTAACCGTCAATAAATCGCCTTCGAGCCCCCTAAATTATCAATTTTTCGTTCCGCTTCGTTTGCGTTTCGCTACAATCGGTGGTCCGGACCGGGGAGGTCCGATTCATGCTGCGGCATTTGATCGCACCTGCATGAAGGGCTCGCAACTCGATCATTTAGGATGGCACCCATGCGGGATGACACTCCGCCAAACTCGCGTGACCAGGCTCCTCAGCCACAGGAGCTGGTCTCCTTCCGCCTCAAAGTGCCCGCCCCCGAGACCGGTCCGCTGATCACCAGCGACGCGATTCAAGGCCGAGTGACTCCTCCCCCCGTCGCGAGCACCACGCGTGTGCAAGGAACGGTGCCACCGGTCGAAATGCACTCCGCGGACACCCCCGAACACCCGCCCAGGGCTGCAACCCCATCGAATCCAGTCAGCCCCGACCCCGACTTTTCCGCGACAATCAGTGAGGACGCCCAAGCGAACGCCCGAGTCACAGATGTCACTGCGAAGCCGGCATCTGACGACACGCGCAACCAGAACTCAACCGAGGAACCGAACTCATCCGGCACCGCCCTTCCAACCGAGCAATCCGCATCGGATGAGACCGCGACCGAGTCCCCGGTCGTGGTCAAAACGGGGCCCAATCCGATCATTCAAAGCGTGACGTTGGTCGCGTCGATGGTCGTCATGCTGCTGATCGCCCGTTTCAGCGTGCCACGCATTGTGGAGGAGATTCGATATTCGTGGCACCGCGGCGAGCTCCGCGCCGAATACGAAACCGGCGGCGAAGGTCTCAAAAATGTCTCGCTCGACTCGCTCAGTCGTGCCTATGAGATGGTGACATCCCGGATCGGCCCTTCGGTCGTTCACATTGAAGTCAAACGCAAACCGGCTCCCAACGAGGAACAAATGCATCGCCTCCTCGGCGGTGAAATGTTTGGAATGTCTGACCAAGGCAGCGGAGTCATCGTAGACGCCAACGGTTACGTTCTGACCAACCGTCACGTCATCGCCGATGGAGAATCGATCTCGATCACGTTGGGTGATGGCCGCAGGCTGCCCGCAGAGATCATCGGTTCGGACTCACTGACGGATCTGGCTGTACTGAAGATCGAAGCCGAACGATTGATGCCGATCAAATGGGGCGACAGCGATTCCCTTCGCGTCGGTTCACCGGTGTGGGCGGTTGGCAGTCCTTTCGGCCTGGATCGGACGGTGACGTTCGGCATCCTCAGTGGGAAACACCGTTGGGTTCGCGCCGGCGAACAACACGGCGCCAGCGGCCGATACCAGGACTTCATGCAGAGCGATGTCGCGGTGAACCCAGGAAACAGCGGCGGCCCGCTCGTTGATGCCAAGGGCACTTTGGTCGGAATCAACACGGCAATCGTCGGCGACACTTACCAAGGCGTCAGCTTCTCAATCCCGAGCAACTTATCACGCCAGATCTACGAATCCATTCGGACCAACGGGCGTGTGCAACGCGGCTACCTCGGGGTCAGCCTGCAAGAAGTTCCTGACGAGATGTTGGCCAGCGAAAACACCCGCGTTCGAGGCGCTCTGGTCACGGGAATCGCCGGCGAAACATCGCCCGCCGGCGTTGCCGGTGTCCTCGCCGGAGACGTTGTTCGCAAGGCTGACGGCGAGGAAATCCTCGATGTCGGCCACCTCATGCGGATCGTCGGCAAAGCCGGAGCGGGAACCGCAATCGTTCTGGATATCCGCCGCGATGGTGAAGACCTGCAGGTCACCGTCAACCTCGGTACTCGACCGTTTGAACTGGATAAGTAACGCGTTTCATCGGTAGTAGAGAGCAGCCTGATCACAGGCCGCTCCCATTGCATAGCGTTCGGTTGCAGATTTGCTTCGCGTCTGCAAACAAATGAGGTGCCAAGCGGCGAACCTCACTCGATCGACCTATCCGCTCCGCGCTAGCGACGTGGGGTCTGCCATTGGACCGGCCGATCGGCCGAAGAGAACGCCGGTTGATTCGCCGCCGGAGCAGCATCGGCGTAGCCGCCACCGGACATCGGCTGGGACGCGTCCGCCGGATTGTAGGGTTGCAAATTCGGAGGAGCCGGGCTTGGCGACAGCCCGCTGCCGGCACTCTGCGGACTCGTTGAATTCCATCCCGACTGCATGTTCGGATTGACCGGCTGTGTGCTCGGGCCCTGCTGTGGAATTGGGCTAAAAGATGGATTGGGCTGCAACTGCGTTGCCGGATACTGCCCCGGCGAGTTCACAGGAGTTTGATACCCGACTCCGCCCGACTGACCGACGAACTGTCCGGACTGGTTGTTGTAGCCGAAACTGCCTGTGTAACCTGGAGGCGGAGGCGCGTTGGTGAGGTCGTTCACCGGCATGCCACCGGTTCGCAGTGAATTGCTGCCGCCGGAATGACTACTACCTGACAAATCCATTTGCGGGCTGATCACCACGCTCTGGTTCGAACTGGTTTCCGTCCATCCGGCACCGGTCGCTGCCGAGGAAGTTCCGCCGGCGAGTGCGATCTGGTTTCCGGAAGTGGCAGCGCCGGATGGCTGGTGAAAGCTCATCGGCTGCAACGTTGTCGGTGCGTAGCCCGCAGGGGCCGTGCCGATCGCCGAACCGGCAACCGCGTTCGGGTTCCCATAGGATCCGGTTGCCGGAGGCGGCACGCGGGCGGAGGCACCAAACGGACCAAGTGCGGGAAGCGTCGGCCCCGCCACCGGTGCTTGACCAGGGAGCTGCGTGATCGGTGCCACCGCCGTTACGTTCGGACCGCCCGCCTGTTGGCAACCGACCGATGCGATCAACAGTGCCGAACCCAACCCCGCGATCCCTTGGCGGTGGGACATCATCGAAACACTAGTCAGCCGCGACATACCGCGATAGCAACGCGATCCGGGCGCACGGCGTCGGAGTAGTCGGGCAGAAAAGATGGGGGTGATTAACTTCATCGGGATGCTTCCGATCGTTCAGTCGAGTGGGCTCGAGCGGCACGAAACTTCTTCGCATTCGCATGGAAACATCGGCTTTAACAAATCTCGGTATTTTGTCGAAAGACCGTTTCGGGTGCCGCACCGCAACATCGGTGCATGCTTGGCGGCGGTTTCAAACGCGATAGATGCCCTTAGACGGTCGGTTGAGACTGCACCGGCGGCAGGTCGGGTGATTTCCAGTGGTCCGACGCCACCGCAATTTCTTCCACCTCTTGCCCGCCTGCCGATTGTCGCAGCAGCAGATAAATGCCACCGGTCATCGCCCAAAGGAACATGATCGCAACCACCGCCGGCAACATCTCCAAACATGCGACCACGGCCGGATTGGGGGCAGACACGACTCCGCAAAGGCTCGCTCCCACACGACAAATCGCGGCCCAAGCGAACACCACAACCGTTGAAATCACCACCGCGACGACAATCAACAAAACCAATTGAGGCAACCGGCGAAGCGTGTACTCGTAACCTCGGCTGAGCGAATCGAGCGGGTCGGGGTCAGGCTCGACCATCAACGCCGCCAACGCGAGCGGTGTTGCAAACCGTCCGCCTAAAATCAAAACCGATGCTACTAAAGTCGCCGGCAAAACAATCGGCAACGTCAACCAGTTCGCCCAGTTACCGGCCTCCGACGGAGCACCCACCCTCGCCGACAACCAATTCAGCCCCAAAACAACACCGGCGAAAACGGCAGCAACCAACGTAGGCAAAATCACCACTAAAACGCCGCGTCCGATCCTCCGAAATGCATCTCGAAACGTGACGAGGTAAGACGGTGTGTCACGACCGGCGGTCAACAACGCCCCGACGCGAACCAAAGCCATCGACGTCGGCAACCAAACCACAATCGTCCATACGACGAGCATCCAATTCGATCGCTGCGATAGTGGATCCCCGCCCGGCAGACCGCTTGTCCACTCGTTCGCAAACGGGAGGCGGGGGATGAATGCGTCACTCGGTGACACACACGTTCCAATCGCCAAACCCACGATCGATGGAATGGACATCGGCTGCCGAGGATCGCTATCGGCGGCAGCACGACCTGGATTTTGAGTCAACCAAAACGCACCGGCAATCCAAACCGCGAATACCAAAAAGCAATGCGTCAACCAAACCGGACCTCCGGCGACGCGGCAAACGCGAACCAAACGCAGCCACGGAAACACATCAACCCATGTTCGCACTTTGTCGAACAAACGGTCCTCCGGCCCCTGCACCAGTTGCTTTGCGTCGCGACCGGAGAACTCTCGACCCTGATGGCTGCCTGTGTCGCCGGTGGGCGCAGACTCATTCGCACACCGATTCTGCTCGCTCGCTAGTGGAATTGTCGGGGCATCCGGCGTTGATTCACGCGCTGATTCGCGCGACGTTTCGGTCGATTCGGCTTCTGTGTTCATCACCTTAGTATTGGCGACCGGAGGTCAATTGCCGAGAGGGATACCAGTCGCTTGGGTATGGCATGACCATCCAGGCCGGGTCGGCATCGTGAGCAACAACGCCCGCATGAATCCTGCAAACAGCCGCCGGAAGGCTGGAACGGGCGATGGCAATTTCCGCGAACATGCGGATCGGGGAACGACTCGGATCTCCGATTCGCGTTTTCACAGATCCGGCGCCCGCGTATCCCGAAACGTCACGAATCGCCCGGTTATCACTAGCCTTCGTTGCGAGGCCGGCGTCACCAGAGTTCACCGCGGCGTACCAAACCGGGTTCACCTCTGGCCCACCGTGGACGCAGGCTCTCCGCGTTCCATCGGGTGCCAGGTCAAACTGCAGCGACGTGACGTAATCTCCATCGCAATCGAGCAGTAAACGGAAATGACGCGGCCGATCTGAATACAGGGCAACATACAAATAGTCCTCGTCAGCAGCACATTTCGCCGTCACTTGTTCACGATCCCAGACGTCGGCCATTGACCAACAGGCATCATCATCGCGGGCATCGAGCAGAGGTCGTTGCCGAGCATGCGGCGGGGAATAACGAGGCATCACACGTTTCGTCGGCTCCACAGCAACCGGCACCTCATCCCGCCCCTTTTCATCCCGCCCCATCTCATCTCGATCGAGTGCGCCGCCATCACGCCCACGCTGGCGGGTTGTTGAACGTTCACTAACGATCGGAACCACACCGCGTACCGCCATCACAACAGGGTGGTAGTCCCAGTTGACTCTCGCCGTGACCGGATCGCCATTGGATTTTGCTGTTTGTCCCTTTTTATCAGCGAGCACAGAAAGAGGACTGGAAAAACCGTTCATCCTTCCCGTCGATTGCCAAACCGTTCGTTGAGTCTCGGGCACTAAGATTTGCGGTGCAGGTCGCCCCGGCGACTCCATCCCCGACAGGTAGGCAACCGGAGCCACTTGAAACGGCGAAAGCGGCTGCACACCTGCACCCGCATCAGCGCGGCTTTCCGGCGCATCGCCTGGTATTTTTCCCGCAGACAACTCCGCAGCCGAATCGTTCGATACGTCTGGACGCTTGATCGCAAAAGACCGCGTCATGCTTGCCTCCACGCCCGACGACATCGCTGAACGGCGCAGCTCCGCCCAACGGCGAATGGATGCCGGATTCGCGTTTTGGGCCAACAGTTCCAAGAGAACCTCACGTGCCAAGTTGGCGTCTCCGTTCACTCGCCCGCATCCGATCAACCCTTCCCACAACAACCGCGTTCGGTCGTCCGGCGCAGTCAACGCGAGCACCTGTTCCACCTGCGTTTTCAATCGGGTTCGATCTTGCCGAGATTGCCCCCGATTCGCCCCGTCGTGCAGTTTTTCCTTGAGGCGAACCGTTTGGTTCATCCGGGCCGTTGTGATCTGCAACTGCCGATGCGATGCGGTCTGTTCCCGTCCCTCCTCTCGGATTTGTCCTGACGTTAAGGCAACACCGGCGGCCAGCGACACATCACGACGCACGCTTCCCGATGAGTCATCGAGCGTCGCAATCTCAATCGCGTCAGGCGACACCTGCCCGGGTGCTGCTAGCATCAACGCGTCGACGGAGAGATCGTTCGCGAGTGCACCGACACCGGTTAACAATGCGTTGCCCCGGAGAACAGAAGCGTGCTTCCATGCTCTCTCCCACGGCCGCGGCGACTTGCAACCGCAATCAATGACGTGTCCCTCCGCGTTAAGCGGACGCGTCAAAACAATCCTCTGAGGCCCGGGCCATTGCTCGGCGGAGCGTGTTTGCTCGCCGAAGGCGCGCGTGCGGATTCGTTCGATCGCGGTGAGCCATGACTGGATTGCTTCTATCCCGAGACTCTCATCGAGAACCACGACCGAGGGGCGATGCTCACGTAGCCACCCGCTTTTTCGCTCGAGATCATCCGCGACTTTTCTTGTCGCGAGTGTGCGATCGATCGACCCCGCGGAGGAACGCTCACCCCCGGACCAATGCACTTCCGATACTCCCAACATCGCGGCAGCCGCCCGGCAACGGTCGCGTGACTTTTCACGCTTAAAAACATGCTTGTGATCTGCCGACCGAAACACCGCGTCATGATCGAGGTAGATCGCCGTCCGTCTCCGTTCCTGCAGCGTTTCGCGTCCCACGATCGACCATGGGACTGTCGCCGCCGAAGAGGCAACAAAGAGGACGCCGGTTCGTCGTTGATCGCCGCGAAGTGCCGTCCAGGATGTCTCTCCCTTCGCGCGGCGGAAGATCCGGCCGTGTGAGGCAACCGCGAACTCAAATCCGGTCGGTGCCTGACACAGGTCTTCCACCGTGACTCGTCCGGATGAGGTTTCGATCACTCTCGGGGCGTCCTTGCGATCGCGGGTCGCTTTTTCGGAGGAGGGCAGGATGTCTTCGACCCAACTCTCGCCTCCGTCATAACTGCCGAACCGGTTCACACCGCTGGCTTCGGACGCGTCACCGACCGCCTCGATCGCCCCGCGACCCCCGAGGGCGACGGTTCTCAACCGCGGCAGCTCGTGCGCGTCGGCGAGCATCCAGCTCTCTCCGGCATCGTGGCTGACCACACACACTCCGCGACTGATTCCGGTCACTGGCTCGTAGCCACCACCGACGACAACCACATCACGTGCGGACAGCCACAACACGTCCGAAAATTCACAAAACGGGAGCGGCACGAGTCGCTCTCGCCGGGTGGGTCCCGATCGCATTCCTGTGCTGAAGAGCCCGCCTGCCATGCCGATCGATCGCAGATTCCCTGCATCGGATTCCTCCAAGACCACCGAAACATATTCCATCGGCCTCCACGACTCGCCGTCATCTTCACTCCGCAGAATCGTTCCGGCGTCGCCAACGGCAATTCCGATCGAAGCCGACGCCCGGCGGGGTTGGTGATAGGCGACCGACGCCACCTCGGACGTTCGATGGGTATCCAGCGGCGAAAACGCGACCGCCCGCAAACAACTCGCTCGGCGAATTTGCGCGGCCGACACATAAGTGGGCTGGAAAGAGATGCTATCGAGATCAAAAGACTCCGGCTCGGCCTCGCCCGCAACAACCGCCGACCCCGACAAAGCCATCACGCACAGCACCCACGCGATCGACCACGCCACACACCACCGGCGTGTTGCCGAACCAAAACAGTCCGATCCGAACCCATCCCGCCTGCCGTGTGCTCGGCGTTTCCGGTCCTTCGTCGAGCTTCGTTTCATGAGAGCACCTCTCGAACCGAGGCGGCGGCGAGCAGGAACAAGGCACAGCCGCCGATCAGGTTGACGCTCATCAACGTCAGACTCACCGAGGCTTTCCCCTCGGTCCCCAGCACCGTCGCGTCGCCGATGAGTGTGCTGAACGTCGTCAAACTCCCCAGAAATCCGACCCGAATCGCCAGCAAAACCCGCGGATTCATGGGTGTCTCCCCGACCGCAGCGAGGGTCTCTACCCACTGATAAAGCCCTCCCAAAATCAGGCAGCCGGACAAATTCGCAATCGTCATGGCAAAGCTCGCCCCACCGCCGACAAAGTGCCCGAGGGTCACGATAAGCCGCGATAGCGGGGACTGAGTGCACAACAGTGTCAATCCGTAGCGGCTCAAAGCGCCCAAACCTCCACCGATTGCCACCGCAATTAGGTTCATTGACCAACCGATCATGGACACTTCCCTGTTTTCACCATTGTCAGTTTGCTGCGTGGAATTTACTTTGAGGGGTCAAGAATCGGAAGTTTTCTTGTCCTGAGGCAAGGGCCATCCGGGCCCATCCTTCCCAAACAGGCTAGAATTCTCGCCGTTTTCCTACACCCCACACCTTTTTGAATCGAAAGACCCCGCTGATGAGTACCGCTTCGAGCACGTCTACCGCCACCGAGCAGCACGTGATGAACGGAGCCGATGTCCTGGTCAAATCTCTCGTCGACCATGGTGTCGAAGTACTTTTCGCGTACCCAGGCGGGTGCAGCATGCCAATGCACCAGGCATTGACGCGATTCGGAGATTCAATTCGGACAATTTTGCCTCGGCACGAACAAGGCGGGGCGTTCGCTGCCCAAGGTTACGCACGCAGCACCGGCAAAATCGGTGTCGTGATGGCGACCAGCGGCCCGGGAGCGACCAACCTGGTGACCGCGATCGCGGACGCGAAACTCGACAGTATTCCTATGCTGTGCATCACCGGGCAGGTTCCGACCGGCGCGATCGGAAGCGACGCGTTCCAAGAAACCCCCATGGTGGAAATCTGTCGCGGTATCACCAAACACCACTACCTCGTGACCGACATCGCGGACCTGCCGCGAATCATGAAAGAGGCGTTCCACGTCGCGATGAGCGGCCGCCCCGGGCCGGTTCTCGTTGACATGCCCAAAGACGTGCAGTTGAGCGATTTGGCGATCGACATGGATCCGCCGATGAACTTGCCCGGATACGACGCGTCGACGCCCACGGTGCCGCCCGAAACCATCCGCCAAATCGCTGCCGCGATCCGCATGGCACGGCGTCCGGTCATCTATTCCGGCGGCGGAATCGTGATGGGCGAAGCCGCGGAAGAACTGCGGACCCTGATCGCCAAAACGGGCATCCCGACCGTAACCACCCTCATGGGCCTCGGTTCGGTCGAACCGGACAACCCGTATTCGCTCGATTGGCTGGGCATGCACGGTGCCGCCTACGCCAACTACGCGGTTCGCGATTGCGATTTGCTGATCGCCCTCGGTGTGCGTTTCGACGACCGTGTGACGGGCAAAGTTGAAGCGTTCGCGAAGGACGCGAAGATCATCCACGTCGATATCGACGCCTCGGAACTGAATAAAAACAAACAGGCCCACATTCCGGTTCGCGGCGACGTCAAGCAGGTTTTGACCGAATTGAACCGGATCGTGCAGAAGCCCGACATCAGCGACTGGCAGAAACACTGCACCGAACTGAAAGCAAAATACCCGCTGAAGTACGACACCGAATTCGACGGCATCTTGCAACAGCACGCGATCCGCACGCTCAGCGACCTGACCGCCGACCGCGAAACCTACATCTCCGTCGGTGTGGGCCAGCACCAAATGTGGGCGGCCCAGTTCTATAAATTCCGTCAACCGCGGACTTGGATGAGCAGCAGCGGTCTGGGAACGATGGGCTTCGGATTGCCCGCCGCCATGGGCGTTCAAGCGGCCCACCCCGGAGCGCTCGTCGTCGACATTGACGGCGATGGCAGTTTCCAGATGAATATTCAGGAACTCGCGACGTGCTTCTGCGAAGAACTGCCCGTGAAGATCTTGCTGCTCAACAACCAACACCTCGGTATGGTGGTTCAGTGGGAAGATCGCTTCATGGAGCGGAACCGGGCTCACACCTACCTCGGCCCGATCCATCACGACGAAGCCAAGGGCAAGAGCTCAGCCGACCGATTCGAATACGCCACCGACCGCTACCCGAATTTCGTCGAAATCGCCAAGGGTTACGGATGCGGTGCCGCGACGGTCAAACGCAAAGCGGACCTCGAAGGTGCTCTTAAAGAAATGATCGACTCGAAAGGACCGTTCCTGCTCGACGTGGAAGTTCCCTACCAAGAACACGTCTTGCCCATGATCCCCGGCGGTGCGACCGTCGATGATATGATCATGGATTGACGCGTCGTTTTGGTAGATAATGACTAATCTGTCTCGTGACCGCGCCCGTCGCGGTCAACGCTGACCTTTTCGAATACTCGAGTTGACAACCTGTGGACACAACGATTCCCGCTGATTCGGCTGGCGCCACACCATCCCCCGATTCCCCTACGCCAAACGAAGGTGCCCCCGCGGCCGCTTCCGCAGCAACCGCCGCTGGAAAAACGCCGCGACGCAAAGGGGTCCCCGAAGGGCTGTGGCTCAAATGCGATGGCTGCGGAGCGTCGCTCTACCGCAAAGAAGTCCAACAGCAACTCAACGTCTGCCCGAAGTGCAACCACCACTTCTACGTCGGCGCACGCGAACGCATCTCCCAGGTGCTCGACGAAGGCACGTTCGAGCCGATGAACGAAGAGTTGATGCCGACCGATCCGCTCGAGTTCAAAGACCGTCGACCGTACGCAGAGCGTCTCGTTGGCGAACAAAAACGAACCGGACTGACCGATGCGGTTCTCACCGGAACCGGAATGATCCGTGCCCGCCGCGTCGCGTTCGCGGTAACCGACAGCGCGTTCATCATGGGCAGCATGGGCAGCGTCGTCGGCGAACGACTGACCCGCCTGATTGAACGAGCCACCGAACAAAACCTCGCGTTGATCATCATCAGCGCCAGCGGCGGTGGGGCCCGGATGCACGAAGGCATCCTATCGCTCATGCAAATGGCCAAAGTTTCCGCCGCGCTTGCTCGCTACCACGAAGCGGGCGGTTTGTTCATCAGCGTTCTGACGAATCCGACCATGGGCGGCGTCGCGGCGAGCTTTGCCTCCCTGGGTGATCTGGTTTTCGCCGAACCCAAAGCCCTGATCGGCTTTGCCGGGCCGCGAACGATCAAAGCCACCATCGGCATCGAGTTGCCTGAAGGTTTCCAAACCAGCGAGTTCCTGCTCGAACACGGGTACATCGATCGAATCGTGCACCGCCGGTCGCTCAAGACCGAGATCGCTAGCGTGATCGACTACTGCGGGAAGTAAAGCGTGAGCTTTCTCGACTCTCTGCGTGGGATGTTCTCCGGTGGCGGTCCGTCGCTCAAAAAAATCGACGTCGACTCCCGATTCGCCCGCTCTCGTACCGCCGCCACCGGGACGATGAGTAACTTCTTTGTCGCCTACGATATCGAACGCAAAGAAGACGTTGGCGTCAAAATTCTCGACCCTGAGAAATTCGAGGTTTTCGAGGCCAGGTTCAAAGGGCTTAACAAACCCATGGAAGGCGAAATCGCCCTCCAAATGAACCACGACCTGATCGTGAAGACCTACGAGCACGGCGTCACGAGCAAAGGCGAACGGATCATCGTGATGGAATACATCCGTGGCCCGAGTATGCAGGACATTATCGTCCGTAAACGCCTCGAACTGATCGACGGCATGCAGATGCAACTCATGCGGGAAATGGCTGAGGCCCTTGCCTACGTGCACCGTAGTGGCTTTATCCACCGCGACGTTTGCCCACGAAACTTCATCTGCACCCTGCCGACCGAAGACCAAAAGGTCGTGTCGGGCGTCAAACTGATTGATTTCGGACTAACCGTCCCAGCAACCCCGCCCTTCATGGCACCGGGCAACCGGACCGGAACCCCGCTCTACATGTCGCCGGAAATCGTCCGTCGCCGCAGTACCGATCGACGCGTGGATGTCTTTTCGCTCGGCGTCACGTTCTACTGCCTGCTGACGTTCAGCCACCCCTGGCAGGGAGAGATCGTCACCGGCCGGGCGGCGTTGCAACATGACACGACCGAACCGACCGACCTGCTCGAACGATGCGACCGAGTCGACCCGCGGCTGGCCCGGGTGATCATGAAGATGATTCAGCCGAACGTCGACAATCGGTTGAAATCCATCGACGAGTTCTTGAACCTGACCCAAAAAGTAGAAAACGCTTTCGTTTCCTAGAGCCCCGAGACCTCCTCACTGCCGGGTAGCGAGACTCGCCAAGAGTTTCGGCCGCCCCGTGTATCGCCGAAAGTCCCGGCGGTTTGTCGATTTAAAGTGTGTCGCCGATCACTCCGTGATCGGAGCTTGGCTTATGAACCGATCACGGAGTGATCGGCGACTATCGTGAGCATTAACGGACTTAAATCAACAACCCGTTGGCGAGTTTCGCTACCTAAGAAACTACCTGAGAATTTGCCTAACAATATAGCTGTCCTCTGACCACGCGTGCTCGTTGTGTTGTGCGAACCGCGACGGGCGTCGATCGGCGAGAGGTTCGCATCGTTTTTTATCTGAATTCATCTGACAAGCTTTGAAAGTGCCAACGAAATGCAAGATTACCAACGTATCCGAGAAGAGGTTCTGGACTCGATCGACGAAGAAGTCGAGTCCGAACTGCGCGATTTGTTGCTCGACATCAACGACCACGAGCGCAACGGAGACGGTCATCCTCACAAGTTGACGCGGACCGAGTATTTCCGTCACCTGCTGCGATTGCAACTCGAACTCGTCAAGCTGCAAGATTGGGTGATTGAGACCAAATCGAAAGTCGCGGTCATCTTCGAGGGGCGTGATGCGGCCGGGAAAGGTGGCGTGATCAAACGCATCACTCAACGGCTCAATCCACGGGTGTGCCGCGTCGCCGCGTTGCCGGCGCCCAACGAGCGTGAAAAGACTCAGTGGTATTTTCAACGTTACGAGCCCCACCTTCCCGCCGGCGGCGAGATCGTCCTTTTCGATCGCAGTTGGTACAACCGCGCCGGCGTCGAACGCGTGATGGGATTCTGCACCGAGGATGAATATCAAGAGTTCTTCCGTACCGTTCCGGACTTTGAGCGGATGATCGTTTCGTCGGGAACGTATTTGCTGAAGTACTGGTTTTCGATTTCGGACGACGAGCAAGCGTTTCGTTTCCAGTGCCGCATCGACGATCCGTTGAAACAGTGGAAACTCAGCCCGATGGACCTCGAGTCTCGTCGCCGGTGGGAGCAGTACACCGTCGCGAAAGAGATCATGTTGGAAAAAACGAATCTTCCCGAATCGCCGTGGTGGATCGTTGACGGAAATAACAAAAAACGCGCGCGTCTGAACTGCATTCATCACCTGTTGCAGCAGATTCCTTACCAGGAAGTGGAGCAGGAAAGCGTGGAACTGCCGGAACGGCGTCGCAGCGAAGACTATCAACGCCACCCGATGCCCAAAGAAGTCTTCGTGCCTGCGGTTTACTAGCGTTTTTTTTGGATTCCCCACGAGTCTCTTTGCGCCGAAGGCGTTTGAGCGATTCGCCGGCGGGCGGGCGAAGTGACCACCGCCGGAATGGAGCTCAAAGGATTTTCCTTGAGCTTTTTCTCGAGCAAAGCCATGTTGACGGAGTGTCCCGTTTTTGGCTTCAATAGGCGCTCCGTGCCAGGGGCAGGTACGAGTCGAACCGTCGGCCCACGTCGACGTCACTCATTCTCCCCTACGCAGACGCGTGGTCCCGTACGTTGACCGTTCGGGAGCAATGCGTCTGTCACCGCGAGGCACAGCGCGCTTCATGCTCAATTCAAAAAACCGAACCATCCCGAGTCCGATTACGGGCTATCATTTGGACGAAGAAGGTCACTGGGTCGCTCAACTGGAATGCGGGCACAATCAGCATGTTCGCCATGACCCACCTCTCGTTCACCGCGAATGGGTCTTGAGCGAAAAAGGAAGGCGATCGATGCTGGGATTTCGCCTGAACTGCAAGAAATGCCTGGAGTGTGCGCCTAGCGACGCCCGGCCTCCCGTTTCGCAAGAGTGCCCCGACTGAAAGTATCGCGATCGGTTGGGCAATAGCGTTCACTCGACCGAAGTCCCGTGAAAGCGGTGTGTGTTCCCTTTTTTAGGCGTGTGTGGTAGTGGATCTTGTGAAAGTCCCTGCCGCATGAGGATCTTTCACAAGATCTACTACCGCTGGTGCTCATTCAACGGCGATGCCGCTCGGTTTCGGTGGCCTGAATTCCGATGAATCCGGCCAGGGTGTTTGGTTGGTGGGTCACGAGTGTGGACGCACGCGGTAGACTGGTGCCTATGCTTGGTGCGATTGTCCTGACCGCTGTTCTGTTGATTGTTGGTGTGGTGCTGCGCGGTCGTTTTCGCGTTCTCGCGGTCGCCCGAATTCCGGCTTCGTTGATCGCCGGGGCGGTGGGGTTGGTGGTTTGGCAGGCGATTGTTTTCAGCGTTGATCTCGAGTCGACCGAACCGGATTCTTGGGCGCGGTGGGTTCAATCGTTCAGTGAAACTACGATCGCTCATTTGCGTGGTTGGCCGGGGTGGTTGATTGCCGTTGTCTTTGCCGGAATGCTGTTGTCGCGTTCTCCGCAGAAAGGGGACAGCCAGCGAACCGAGGCCGGTCGTTTCGCGAATCAGTACGCGGACCATGACCGGCACGGTTTCTCGCCGGTCGCTCGAGAGGCGTTGATGGTCTGGATCATCGTGCTCGGGCAGAGCACGGTGGGTTTGTGGTTGGTGTGGTGGTGGCTCGGGCCGAGTTTTGATTTGCCCGCGTCGGCCGGCATGTTGATCGAAACAGGTTTTGCCGGAGGGCATGGTACCGCGGCGGCGATGGGCACCGTGTTCGCGCACCCATCGATCGGATTGGAAGAAGGTCTCGACCTCGGTGTGCTGATGGCGACCTGCGGGCTCGTGTACGGTTTGGTGTCGGGAATTCTTTGGATCGAAATCGGTGTCCGCCGACGCTGGGTCGCCAAAAAGGATCACCCAACAGAGTCAAGCAAGTCGGCGGCGACTGCGGAGGAGAACGCAAGCCCGATGACGGGCTCGGCACCAGGCGTGGTCGCAACAGACGCGGACGCCGCGAACGTGGATGCCGCGAGCGTGGGGCGGGGACCGGCGTCGATTGCCGATGCGATCGAACCGATGTTGTTGCAGTTGGTGTTCCTGATGCTCGCCTTCTCGTTGGGGCTTGCGATGCAGTGGACGGTCGATTGGGTCGCCAGTGCTGTCGACGCGTCGGGGATTTTCGGCGGTGGTGATCCCGGCGACGAAGGGCAACGCGTGCTGCGTGACCGGTTGCGAATCGCCAGTGTGGTGGGATCGTTCCCGTTGTTTATCTACACGCTTTTTGGCGGTGCGATCGTGAGGTTTGTCGTGGTTCGTACGGCGGGCGAGCGGTGGATTGATCATGCGATGATCAGTCGCCTGATCGGTGCGAGCATGGACCTGTTGGTTGTCGCCGCGGTGGTGACGTTGAACCTCGCCGTGGTCGTCTCGTTGTGGGTGCCGATCACGGTGTTATTTGTTGGGGGCGCGGCGTGGTCAACGTTTTGCCTGTTGGTGCTCAGCCGTCGAATCTTGCCCGAGAGTCATTGGTTTGAACTCGGGCTGATCAATTTTGGGATGTCGACGGGCACGACGGCGACCGGGTTTGTGTTGCTGCGGGTGATCGATCCGGAATTGAAAACACGGGCTGCGGAACAGTACGCCCTTGCAGCTCCCTTATCGGCGCCGTTTATCGGTGGCGGGATGATCACGGTCGGTTTGCCGCTGGTTTTGCTCGAGCGGATTCCGATCGCGGTGAGTGCGGTTTCGATGGCGTTGGTGCTGGCGGTTCTCGTCGGAATGGGGGGGTGGTGGAAAGCAAAACTCACATCCCGGCAAAGATTCCCAACCGAAAAAACCGGCCCGGATTCCAGCGGCTGAGGCGAAATTGGGCAATCTAGGTGAGAACACTGAATTGCGTTCTTTCGTCATACCGGTAAACTCAGTGCTTCGAATTAGCCGGGAAGCGACCAAGCGAACGTTTGGCGAACTCACGGCCCGGAACGTTTTCTCTGCCATCCGCTCATCACGCGAACAAAATTTTCATGGCCGAATTGAACCACGAGTGTGGCGTTGCCGCGATTTATCACCTTTCCGGTCGCGGCCGAAGTCCGATTTGCACCGACGACGGGCCGCGTCAGATCTCGCGTTTGTTGCCTCGGATGTTGCTCGATATCCAAAACCGCGGGCAACTCGCTGCCGGAATGAGCACGTTCGACCCTGACCGTCCGGGCCTGATCAAAACGTTACGTGACGTCGGCACCGTGACCGAGGTGTTTCGCCTGAACCATCGTGCGAAGGCCGATTCGTTGATGCAGAGTCTCGCCGGCAGGGCCGCGATCGGCCACGTGCGATACGCCACGTGCGGGCAAGATGATCGCAACTACGCCCAGCCTTTCGAGCGCCGCCATATCCATAAACGCAAGTGGTTCAGTTTCTGCTTTAACGGCCAATTGGCCAACTACACACTGTTGAAGCAGCGCCTGCTCGCCGATGGTGATCATCACCTGACGCTCGATACCGACACCGAAATCATTCTGCACGAGTTCGGCCGGATTCTCTCGGCGACGAACGGTCGTTTGGACTGGATCGAGGTTCTCCGCCAAGCCGCCTCGGGTTTCGACGGTGCCTATTCACTCGCGTTGTTGACCGGTGAAGGCGAGATGATCGTCGCCCGCGATCCGCTCGGTATCAAACCGATGTGTTACATCCACGAGGGCCCGTTGTTCGCCGCGGCGAGCGAGAGTGTTGCGTTGTTGAACCTCGGTTTCGAAGCCGACCAGATAAAATCGTTGCCGCCGGGGCACGCGATTCTGATCGACCCTGAGCATGGATTCCGGATCGAGCAGTTTGCCGCTCCGCAGGAACCGAAGCACTGCTTTTTCGAGTGGGTTTATTTCGCCAACGTCGCCAGCACGCTCGACGACCGCAGCGTGTACCTGTCGCGAACCAATCTCGGTCGGGAACTCGCCTCGGCGGAACGGGATTTCGGACGTGTGCCGTTGGATGATCCCGATACCATCATCGTGCCGGTGCCGGACACCAGCAAAGCGGCGGCCGACTCGATGGCCTATGAATTGTCGATCCCTTGTCGCGAGGGTTTGATCCGCAACCGTTATGCCGGCCGAACGTTCATCGAAGGCGGTCGTGCCCGCAAGGCGAAGGCGGCGGCGAAGTACACCCCGCTGCGTGAAGTCCTGCGGGGCAAACGGGTCATCTTGGTGGAGGACTCGATCGTCCGCAGCACCACGATGAACGCATTGCTCGACCGGATTCGTGACGTCGGCGGTGCCAAAGAAATCCACGTCCGTGTTGCCTGCCCGCCGATCGTGGCACCGTGTTTTTACGGCATCGACATGAGCACGATCGATCAGTTGATCGCGCCGAAGTACTTCTCGCTTAACGGTGACCTGACCGAGGACGCGCAGCAACGTCTCGCCGACGACCTCGGCGCGGACTCGTTGCGGTACCTGCCTGTCGACGCACTCGCCCGGGCGATTGATTTGCCGCAGAGCAAACTTTGCCAGGCATGCGTGACGGGGCAATATCCGACGCCGGTCGGGCAGCACCTCTATCAGATCGCCTGCGACAACCGAGGTGCCCGGGTCGATAGTCAACGCACCTACGAGCAGCTCGCCGCTGCGGTTGGTGCAGGCTGATTTCGATCCGTCGGATTGAATACGCACGCCCCTCGTTGCCGCAACGGCAATGAGGGCGCGTTGCACATACTCACCGAGATTTCTCGCCGAAAAATCTGGTCGTCAATCGTGACGCCGTCGCGACTAAGCGTCGGCAATGCACTAGAATTACGGCCTTGAATCGGATTCGTCGTCGACCGCGTTTGCTCGGCGATGTCGGCTATTCAGGACGGTCTTTGATCGGTTCCGAGGTTCTTCTCTTCCCCTTTCACCCCACTGTTTTTCGTTTCATGCGTGTACTTTCTGGCATCCAACCGACCGGTCGGCCTCACTGGGGAAACTACTTCGGTGCCATTCGCCAATACATTGATCTGCAGGAGAAGAACGACGGGTTCTATTTCATCGCCGACCTTCATGCGCTGACCACGGTTCGGGATCCCGAGCAACTGCGTGAGAACGTTATCAACGCCGCACTCGATCTGCTCGCACTCGGTTTGGATCCCGACAAGGCGACTTTGTTCGTACAGTCGCACATTCCCGAGGTCACCGAACTGACTTGGTTGCTCCTTTCGGTGACACCGATGGGATTGCTCGAACGATGCCACGCCTACAAGGATAAAAAGGAACGTGGGCTGCCCGCCGACGCCGGATTGTTCACGTACCCGGTTCTGATGGCCGCGGATATCCTCGCGTACGATTCGCAAATCGTTCCCGTCGGTGTTGATCAAGTTCAACACATCGAAGTGTGCCGCGACCTCGCCGGTTCGTTTCATCACACATACGGCGAAACGTTTGTGATGCCCAAGGCTCAAACGCTCGACGTCGGTGCAAAGGTTCCCGGTACCGACGGGCAAAAGATGAGCAAGAGTTACGACAACACTCTGCCGCTGTTTGGTGAAGTGAAGAAGATTCGCAAACAGATCATGCGGATCGTCACCGACAGTCGCCCGATGGAAGACCCGAAGGATCCCGAGGGCGATCATTTGTTCGAACTGTATCGATTGTTTGCCGGGCCGGATGAGGTCGCCGCGATGGCGGAGAAATACCGCGCCGGTGGATTCGGATACGGCGAGATTAAGAAGGCCGTCGCGGAAGTCAGCGAGGCACACTTTGCCCCCGCACGCGAACGTCGTCAGGAACTCGAAAAAGACCTCGATTCGGTTCGCGACGTTTTGGCTGCGGGGGCTGTTCGGGCTCGCGAAGTTGCCGGTGCGGTTCTCGAGCGCGCCCGATCCGCGTGCGGGATCAGGTAAAGCGATGGCGATAGTTGCGGTCGGAACGGAAATCGTGCAGTGCGCCCGGATCTCGCAGATGATCCAACAGCACGGTGAGCAGTTTCTCGAGCGAGTTTTCACGCCGGCCGAAATCGATCACTGTGCCCAATTGCCTGACGCAACAAGCCATTTCTCGCGTCGTTGGGCGGCAAAGCAGGCGGTCTACAAAGCCCTGCATTGCCACCGAAAAGGAGTCCGTTGGACGGAGATCGAGATTCTGACGCGGCCTCAAAGCGGCCCGTTCGTTTCACTGACCGGGAGTGCTCAGGAAAGAGCGATCGACGCGGGAGTCGATACGATCCACCTCAGCCTCGGTGGATGCCGCACGCAAGCGATCGCGTACGTGATTTTGTGGCAAGACGATAACTTCGACACGAGCGTCGGCGACGACGATTAGGTCGTCTCGGGGAGGCTGGCTTTCGTCCGCCAATGATGCGTTGTGGGGTGGCACGTTGCAGGTTGGCACGGTCCAACGTTGCAGGTTACTTCAACATGAGGCAGGAACGAAACCGTGGGGGCCGGTGACGGCTATTCTTCCGGCGCGTTTCGACGGAAGACGGCGACGATGTCTTCCACGGGGACAACAAACAATTGATTGTCGTGCTCGAGGTCGACAGGGATCGCGTTCTTGGGGTGAAAGAGAATCTTGTCGTATTGGCGGAGCGGCAGTTCGTCGTCGTTCTCCACCGCGGCACTGATCGTGACGATGCGACCGGTGATGGTCGGGATTTCAGCGGCGTCAGGCAACGCGATTCCGCCGCGTGTTTCGCGTTTGGGTTCATCCTTGCGGACGAGTACGCGGTCTCCGATCGGTTCCACGTATTCGAACGTGGAAGGTGCAGTTTTTTTCTTTGCCATAGAACCAGTATCAGTCGACTTTGGTGAAGATCATTTTGCCGGCGTTGGTTTGGAGGGTGCTCGTGACGCGAACGTCGAGCTCCTGGCCGATCCGATTTCGACCACCCTCCACCACGACCATCGTCCCATCGTCGAGATAGCCGATTCCTTGTTCGGGCCCTTCGCCCGGTTTGATCACCCGCAAACGGAATTTCTCGTCAGGCAAGAACACCGGTCGCAATGCGTTGCTGATCTCGTTCAGGTTGATCACCGGAACGCCTTGTACCTTGGCGACCTTGTTCAGGTTGAAGTCGCCCGTGACGACTTTGCCTTCGAGGTGTTTGGCGAGAAGGACCAATTTTAGGTCCACTGTTTGACCGGCGAGTTCGGGCAGTTCGCGGTCAAAAATTTGCAAGTCGACGTTCTCGTCGGCACGCAAACGGTTCAGCACGTCGAGTCCACGACGGCCACGGGTTCGCCGCAGTTTGTCGCTGCTGTCGGCGATCGCTTGCAGTTCGCTCAGTGCGAAACGCGGCATGATCAATTGGTTATCGAACACACCGGTTGCAACCAGGTCGGCGATCCGCCCGTCGATCACCACGCTCGTGTCGAGGATCAAAGGTTTGAAACCTTTCACCTCGCGAACAAACTCAACATAAGGAATGAGGAAACGGAAGTCGTCCTTGGTCTGCAATAACACCGACGTGCACAGGTAACACAAACAGATACCGAGCACCAAACGGATGTGATTCGCGTTGCTGAATTGATCCAGAAACGGAGCCGCCGCGATGGTCAAAATGTATGTCAATAACACCCCGACCAACACGCCGAAATAGATCGACGTGATCGTGTCGATGCGTTTGCGTGGCAGGTAAATGTCGAAGATCACCATTCCGACCGCGAGCCCCATGATGATGATAAAGTTCATCCACGGGAGATATGCCGAGCTACCACTATCGAGCGAGGTGTTGATGATTGCCGATACGCCACCGGCGCAGAGCAAAAAGAAGAGTCGCAGAACAATCAGTGCCATATGTGTCTGCAGCCCACGCTCGTAACGCGGACCGACCTAAATGCTTCAAGGAGGTGGGGGAAAGCGGAGGAATCGAACAGTGTAAATGGTCTGCTCGAATCGCCCAGGGGTTGGGCCGCTTGAACGAGCCGATTCTGAGGCCGGCGGTTCGGTTTGTAGTGGGACGAGACAAACACCAACAGTGTTTTGTGCTTTTGCGATTAAGCAGTAATTTCTTGGTCGCAATCGATCTCGACGGCATGTCAAGTCCGACAACCATTCAAACCGACGGCGATTCCGTCCAAGGCTCAAACAGTGGGCACTCTACCAGTCCGCCAATGGCCCGGCGGTGGAGTGTTCCAGGCTCGCGAATTGTTGGTCGCAGAACTGGTCCGTCATTCCGGCGATGTACTCGCCGATAACGCGATCCAGCGGCAGGGATTCTGCCCGACGGCGGAATCGGAGCGGCAAACGGCTGGGCGTTTGCGTGAGGACGTCGAACAGCACCCGCACCCGATTGGCCGCCGACTCTCGGACCGGAATCAACCTCGGGTGACGGTACACCGCGTTGAATAGGAAACGTTCCAGTTCGGCTCGTTCGGCGGCGAGTGTTTTGCTGTGATGGACACGGATTCCGGCGTCACGAACGTCGTCGGCGGTCATGCCTTGTGCGGTCTGCAGCAGCTCGATCGAGACCTGCAACAGATCGCTGACCTGCAAATCGATCAGTTCGTGCACGAGTAATTGACGCATCGCACTGCTCGGTAGCTCGCCTGCTTTTTCGCGAACCCGTCGCATCGCACGGCGGATGATCGCGAGTTCCGAAAGACTGTCGATCGAGAGCAGTCCCATCTGCAGGGCGTCGTCAATGTCGTGAGCGTCGTAGGCGATGGAATCCGCCGCGTCGACAATTTGGACCTCGAGCAGGGGAGCCCGGCCTACGGCCGCTTCGCTCTTATGTGCCCGCGTGTCTTGGCCGGCCAACGTCTCCGCCGATAAATTCAATCCGGCAAAGGCGTGATAACGCTGCTCCAGCTCTTCGACAATCGTCAACGCAAATTGGTTGTGTGAAAAACCGCCGACCGATCGCATGCACTCGCAAAGCACGTCTTCGCCGCAGTGACCGTAGGGCGGATGGCCGATGTCGTGCATTAGCGCGAGAGCCTCGGTCAGGTCTTCGTTGAGCCGCAGGACGCGGGCGAGCGTCCGGGCGACCGAGGCGACTTCGAAAGTGTGGGTCAACCGGGTGCGGTGGTAGGTGCCCATTTCTCCCGTGAACACCTGCATTTTCCCCGACAGGCGGCGAAATGCGCTGCTGTGCAAGATCCGGTCTCGGTCACGACCGTAGGGGCCGCGGTAGGCGTGCGGCGGTTCATGTTCGACGCGGCCTGCTGAGTCGCTGCTGTGCATCGCGTAGGAGGCCAACAGCAAATGTTCGCGATCGGCGTATCTCCGTAGGTCGATCAGAGGGCCGCCGGTGGACATGGTGGGTGCGGTGTACTCGGCAACGGTGGTAGGCAACGGACCAGCGATAATGTTGGAGGGGACGAGTGAATGAGGGGCGGATCGATTCCGCCCCGGGACGATCGATGAACAACTCCAAACCAGACCCCATGGGTCGAGGTGAGCACGGCAGAATCCTCAAAATTCGCGTCACTCACGCCTCCTCAGGTTAGCTATTTTCGGTAATGAGGCCCAGAGCAAGTAATTCCTGATGTGTTAGTTGTGATGAGTGGACGGCTGAATAGAATGGGCCTTTCTGCTATCATGACGCGTTTTCGCCAGTGAACAAAAGTCGCCTACTCCGGCCGGTCTCTATGAATTCCCCAAATCCTGAACCTAACCCGCAACTTTCCGCCCTCAGTGAAAGCGTCCCGGCGACGTCGGCTCCCGCAGCGACGGCCCCCAATCCACTGCGGTTCCGACCCGCGAAGGTGATTCTCGCCCTGCCCGCTTACAACGAACAGGAAGCTCTGCCGGAACTGCTCGAACGGGTCGGTGAAGCATTCGCCGACAGCGGCCTGCCCTACGAAGTGGTCATCGTCGACGACGGCAGCAAAGACGACACGGCCAAAATCGCGTCGCAGATGTCGTTCCAAATGCCAGTCCATTTGGTCAAACACGAAGTCAACCAGGGCCTCGGCGTGACGATCCGCGACGGGCTCAAGGAAGCCGTCGACCGAGCCGGCGAACGCGACATCATCATCACGATGGACGCCGACAACACTCACCCGCCGGGGCTGATCAACCGAATGGTGCAGTCGGTTCACGAAGGATGCGACTGCGTGATCGCCTCGCGTTTCCAAAACGGTGCCCGCGTGGTCGGTGTGCCGATCGAGCGTCACTTCCTCAGCATCGGTGCTCGGGCGCTGTTCACGTTGTTGTTCCCGACCCGTGGCGTCCGCGACTACACGTCCGGTTACCGCGCTTACCGGGCATCGGCGATCCGTGACGGTTTTGCGAAGTACGGCGATGACTTTGTCGGTGAGACCGGTTTCTCGTGCATGGCCGATGTGTTGTTGAAACTGCGAAAGATGGGCTGCGTCTTCGGCGAAGTTCCGCTGCGTCTGCGTTACGACCAAAAGGGCGGTGCGAGCAAGATGCAGGTCTTCCGCACGATCTGGTTGACGCTGAAGATGCTCGGACGGCACCGCGTTCAGGGTTCATAGTCGGATGCCAGAGAGTTCAACGAAGGACACCGCAAACCATCCCGGTCATCCCTCCGATAATAGCTCGGCACCGTCGAGCCGTTGGCTCGTGATCGGTGGCGGCGTGATGGGTTTGCAGATCGCAACCGATCTTCGCGACCGCATGCAGAAGGTAACGATCGCCGAAGCCGCTCCGACAATGGGCGGTTTGACGAGTGCGTGGAGCCTCGGCAACGGGGAGGACGATGACGTGATCTGGGATCGCTTCTATCACGTCACGCTGATGAGCGACACCAAGATCCGCGCCGTGCTCGAACGTCTCGGGCTCGAATCGCAGATGAAATGGGTTGAGACCAAGACCGGCTTCTACGCAGGTGGTCGTTTGCTTTCGATGAGCAACACGGCTGAGTTTCTCAAATTCCCGCCGCTGAATTTGATCGAAAAGTTGCGCCTCGGCGGGACGATCTTCTACGCGTCCAAAATTCGTAACTGGCGACGACTCGAAAAACTGACCGTCGAGAAGTGGCTGCGCCGTTGGTCCGGACGTGGCGTGTTCGAAAAAATCTGGCAACCGCTGCTCAAAGCAAAACTCGGCGAAGCCTACAAACAAACCTCCGCCGCGTTTATCTGGGCACACACGGCGCGGATGTACAAAGCCCGCCGCAGTGGAATGAAGACCGAGATGTTCGGCTACGTTCCCGGCGGATACGCACAAATTCTCGAGAGTTGGGTCGGTTGGCTCTCCGGTCGCGACGTCACAATGAAGACCGCGTCTCCGGTGAAGAGTGTGGTTCCGATGGATTCGGGCGAACTCCGTGTGGAATTCGCGGACGGTCACAGCGAAATTTATGACAACGTGGTGTCCACGATCGCGTCGCCGTTCATTGCCGATTCCTGCGACGCGTTGACTGAAAAGGAAAAAGACCAACATCGCAACATCCGTTACCTCGGTGTCGTCTGCGCGTCGATGCTGATGGAAAAACCGATCAGCGAATACTACGTGACCAACATCACCGACACGTGGGTTCCCCTGACCGCCGTGATCGAGATGTCGACCATCGTCGATCCGAAATCGCAACTCGGTGGCAAACATCTCGTGTATCTGCCGAAGTACCTGCCCGACGATCACGAGGGTCTCAACGAGTCAGACGAAGATTACCGTGAGAAATGCCTGTCGACCCTCGAAAAGATGTATGACCACTTTTCACGCGATCAGGTCGTTGAATTCCAAATCGCTCGTGCGAAGTACGTCGCGGCGTTGTCGACCGTCGACTACAGCACGCGATTGCCACCGATCGTCACCAGCGTTCCTGGGTTCTACGCGTTGAATTCGGCGCACATTGTCAAAGGCAACCTGAACGTGAACGAAACAATCACGCTCGGCGAAGAAAAGCTCGCCGAAGAAGTTTGGCCTGATTACCAACGCCGCGTCGCATCAGGCCAAGTTGCAGCGGGCGTAACCCGGCCCGAACAAACGCTCGTCGGGTCGAGCTAAGCAACAACCCGCACTCCCATCAACCGTTCTTCGCCTCTCAGATGCTGCACCGAATCAATCGACGTCCCCAACGTTACGAGGTGACGTTTTGCGAGGGAGGACGAAGCGAGCTTTGGATGAAAACGCGCGTCACGTGGGCAGCCAAACGGAACTTCCGGATCCGATATCAATTCCCAACGCTATTGATCACCGCGATCAGGTGTTGTCCATCGAGCGTGTAGATGGCGTCTTTGACCTCGCGGTCGAGGGGGAGGCCGGGAAACTTCTGTCGAACCTGTTGTCCTTCGATCGACCAGAGTTCCGGGTGACGCGTCCCACCTTCGCCGCTGGTCACGATCAAGAAACGGTTGCTGAGGTGAAACTCCATCGTTCGCTGCAACACCGGAATCGCGCCGGAACGCGAGGGCTGAACCAGGTGAAGCGATTCGAGTCCGCGATCGAGATCGAGGACGCCGAATGCCTCGCCGCCTTCTCGCAATCGACCGGTGACGACCACTAACCGACCACGATGGCTCGTGTTGAAATGAAAGCCGACGGAGCTGAACGGTGATTCTTCAGAAGACCAAACGGATTGGATCGTTTCCGTTTCGAGATCATAGAGTCGGAGATGATCCCAACGATGATAGCTGCCGTCCGAGTCGACTCCTCCGATGAAAACCAGCGAACGTCCGTCTGCGGTCCAGTGCACTCCCCAGGCTCCGGAATCGGCGACCATTTTCAGGTTCGTTCCATCGCACTTCATCGTCCAGATCGATTGCCCCCTCGCACCGTCTTTCGAACCGTACTTCGACACACGGCTGAAGGCGATGTGACTGCCGTCGGGTGAGAGACTCGGGATCATGCCGTCGGAGAGAACTCGGGCATTGTCACCGTCCGAATCGGCGACAATCACGTGTCCGTCCTGCCAGTCGTAGCCAGCGATGTCCTCGCGCGCATCGAAGGCAACCGTGGATCCGTCCGCCGAGATGTTTGGTGACCCATGCCGGCAATAACGCAGAGCGAGTTCACGGTCTCGAAGAAACGGTCGGATCACGGTTCCATCGGGTTGGCACAGATGCATCGACTGATAACCGCGGCTTCCGGTACCAGGATCGATGCCTCCAACGTTGGCTTCCTCGGGCATTGGCGAAAGAACGACTTCGCACGCGTCTTTCGCGGCGGCGAATTCAATGGCGGTGTCGCGATAGTCGGGATGCGAGACGACGTACTGCACCTCGTCTGACGGAACGCAGCGGAAGGTGCAGCGGCCCTGAGAGTCGGTGCGATCTTGAAACTCGACCCCCGCATGGCCACGCCATTTCACGGAGCTGACCAAAGCGTCGGCCACTGGATCACCGTTGCTATCTTTGACAAAGAACGTTGCCTTTCGACCCGGCAACAAGCGAAGGTCAAACTTCTTTTGTTCGGTTTGGGAATCGACGTCGACTGCCTGCGGACTGCTCGATTCAGCAGTGAACACGAGACGAAACGGTGGCGGCGGAAGTTGATCGATCTGAAAAACGCCCGACTCATCGGTAGTGTATCGCAAAATAGGGAAACGAGCCTCGTTGAGGGGAACGACATTCACCGCCGCGTGCGGAACAGCGTTGCCCTTGTAGTCTTTGACCGTTCCGCTGACGGTTCGCGAGCGGTGCATCACGACGTCGAGTGTTTTATCGGGGGTTGAGATTGCCCATTGGTCAACGAAACCAGGTTTGGTGAACCCGAGAGTCACACGCGTTGGAACCTCAATCTCATCGAACTCAAACCTGCCCTGCGCATCCGTTTGCACCGTACCCACCTCGCGGTAACGCCCACGCGGAGAATCAGATACCGGAACCGTTGTGTTCACATTCACGCCGGCGATGGGTTCGCCGGAAGAGTTCGTAACAGTACCGGTGAGAATCGAACGGGACTGCCCGAGCACGATGCTGTCGCTACCGATAAAACTCGAAACGATGCCAGCGACACTGACGAGCAAGACTCTTTTCAAAACGTTCATGAGCGAATGGTGGTATGACGAGTGAATCGATTGGGGATCGGTACCCGCAAACGTCATGCTGACCGTGGTTGCACACCCAATCGGTCTCGAGTGACAAGTCGCTCACGCATGGATTTAGGCACCGAACAACGCCTCGCAGATGAGTCGCGGCGTAACCCTAGTTATAAGGTCTACCGCTAGTGCGTTGGTTCGTCACGCAACAAACACGAAATGCGGACAAGCGAACGCGTTAACCCATCGATGAGAATCTATCCGGAAACCTTGGCAAGCTGCTTCGCCTGTGAGCGTTTGGCGGTTCGCATCGTGTCGCGGTGGCGTACGCAGTTCGGCGGATGGGGAGAGGAACGTCAGGCCCCGGTTCATGCCGCGCGGTAGCCTGCGTTTTTCCATGCTTGCATGCTGCCGGGGATGTTGGATACGTCTTGGAAGCCGTCCCGTTTCAAGATGCTGGCGGCGATACTCGCTCGATATCCACTGCCGCAGTAAACAGCGATCGGAGCTGTTTTGCTCAAACCTACTTTGTGATGTTCTCCTTTTCGCATGTCGCTGACGTGACAGTGGCGTGCGTTCGGAAAGTGTCCCGATTCGTATTCGTCACGTGAGCGTACGTCGAGTATCTGATATCGATCGAGATTGGCGTGGAGGTCGTGTACGGAAAGCTGTGAAATCGTCTCCAACGGCAAGCCCGCGTTCTGCCAAGCCTTCATACCGCCGACGAGGTAGCCGGCGAAGTTTGTGAGTCC
>JBICHZ010000271.1:0-11148 GCA_043101355.1 Rhodopirellula sp. JB044 | reverse complement strand
TGAAATGTCGGGTCAGTTGGCTTTGATCGCTGAAGCCGACCTCGATGGCGATCTGAACAAGCGAGAGCTGCCCCGCTGCGATGAGTTGCTTGGCGCGCTCGACGCGCTGGTGGATGACGAACTGATACGGCGGCAAACCGGTCGTCTGCTTGAACAGCAGGGCGAAGTGGAATTCGCTCAAGTGGGCGACACCGGCAAGGTCGGCCAGTGAGATGTTTCGGTCGAGATGTGCGTGGATGTACTCCTCGACCGCCTGCAAGGTATGTCGCGGCAGACGGCCGCCTGCCCCGCGAATGCCCTCACCCGAACCCGGCCAGTTGGACATCTGTCGAATCAGTTGGACGACCAGCACATTCGCCAGCGACTCGGCACACAGCCGCCCTCCCGGACCGCCGGTAACCAACTCGTGGCGAAGGGCTGTGAGGGTATCGATCACCTCGGGGCTTGATTGGTCGTAGTAGCGTACCGGAAACTGAATGCGCGCCGGATCGAGATCGAACGCTTCTTCCGCCACCTTGGCGATCAAGGCCGGGGACAACTGGTAGTGGGTCGAGTCGGTGAAGTCACCTGTGTACCGCCATCGCCACTGGCTCTCGATGCCGGGCGGCAGAAGATTCACGGCCTGCGGCAAGCCGTCCCCGGTGTATCGCTCATTATCGCAACGGTGATCAGTCCGCTCCGGAAAAATCTTGCCTGTGAGAACGACCATCAGACACGCGAGGGGCGGATGGACGAAGTCGCTGGCGGGCTGTGGTGTATTGTATTCGACTCGAAGACCATTCCAGCCGAGCGGCGCGCTCGTATGCTGGAACGCATACGATATGTGTCTCAGCCGATCATCGGGAGTGAGCGGACGTAAGTATTTCGGTGGTTGGTTTGTCCGCGTCATGATGCAACCTGTTGATCGATGACTCAATCGCCGACCGCCAAATCCACACGGCAAGTTTTGCTGAGGAGCCTTGGAACTTGGACAGTCCGTGAAGCGGCCCGGCTTGCCGCGGCATCATTGCAGCAAATGGTTCCGCATGACCGGCTACCCACCGACGACCCTCATCGTAGTGCTTTCGAAGCCGACTCGATAGCAACCGGATTGGATTTTGCCAGAGTTCCTTCGGCTCAGGATACGACTAGTTTCGCTCGGATTCCAAGAAGTTTGGCGGTATTCCAACGGCTATGTTGAAGCAACCTTGGCAATGACACTCCTAGAATTCCTTATCAGGATGGTATAGGAATTGGTCTGCACAGAAAACGAAAGCATCATCATGCGAGCGGCAAGCTCCAGGAACATAACCACGGCGAGCGTGCGCTCTGCAGCCTTGTTGGTATTCTTTGCGCCAACAGTCTATGCATCGGATCTACCTGCGTTTCCGAGTGCCAAAGGATACGGCGCGTCGACGTCTGGTGGGCGTGGCGGTCGTGTGATTGCAGTAACCAACTTGAATGAATCAGGTCCCGGAAGTTTCAGAGCGGCGATCGAAGCTGAAGGGCCGCGGATTGTCGTGTTCCGTATCGCCGGAACGATCGACAGCAAGGGCAAACGGTTCAGCATCAAGAACGACAACATTACGATCGCCGGACAGACGGCTCCCGGTGATGGCATCTGCCTGAAAGGCAACCTGGTGATCGACGCCAACGAAGTCATCATTCGGTACATCCGTGTGAGGCCCGATCCGGTTGCCCGCGAAGTCGACGCCATCTTCGGTCGGTACAAAACAAATATCATTCTCGATCATGTCTCCACCAGTTGGAGCAGTGACGAAGTGTTGTCGGTGTATCACAACAAATACGTCACGATCCAATGGTGCCTCATTTCGGAAGCGTGTGCGAAAGGCGATTCGGGTCATCGCTTTGGAGGAATCTGGGGCAATGACTTCGGAACTTATCATCACAACTTGATTGCCCACAACGACAGTCGCAATCCGCGTTGGGCATCGGGATGTGGGTACAACGATTACCGAAATAACGTGATCTACAACTGGGGTTATGAAAGTTGCTACGGTGCGGAAGCGAATCAGAAAGGCGATCGCCGCAAACCACCGATCAGACACTCGACCGTGAACATGGTTGGCAACTACTACAAGCCCGGCCCGGCAACGCGACGTGACGCACAGGATCACATCGCGAAACCATCGTCGCGGAGCAATGGTGATGAGGGTAGTTGGCACGTATCGAGGAACTATGTCGAGGGGTTCCCCAAGGTGACCGCTGACAATTGGGCGGGAGTGAAAGGCGGTCACTTCATCAAGCTGACCGAACCATGGAAAGCGATGTCCATCGAACAGCAGCCTGCCGAGGAAGCTTACGAAGCGGTCCTCGCACGTGCGGGTTGCTCGTTTCCCAAGCGAGACTCCGTTGACGTCCGCATCATTGAAGAAGTCCGCAATGGCACAGCAACGTTCGGCTCTAGCGGCATCATTACGACTCCGAAGGATGTCGGCGGTTGGCCGGAACTCAGGAGTGAGCCAGCACCCGCGGACACTGATGAAGATGGCATGCCCGACGAGTGGGAGCAAGCTCTCGGGCTCGATCCCAACGACGCGGCTGATGGAACCGAGGACCGCAACGGTGATGGCTACACAAACGTCGAGGAATACCTCAACGGACTCGTGAAGTAGCTCATAGGCTTCTATGCCTGAAAACGAAACACTGCCCAGGGCAGGCTAAACGTCTATTCCACTTGAAACCAAGAACAGACCGGAACACCCCCATGAAACGGATCCTCTCCCTGAACTATCTACGAACTCTATTTGGCGTCTACATAAGCGCCGTCATTTCGCTTGGCTGCTTCGGAGACGCAATGGCGGAGAAGCCTCGTGTTCTTGTACTAACGGACGTCTCCACGTGGGAAACCGATGACCACGAGTCGCTGATTCGGCTCTTTGCTCACGCGGACATGTTTGAGATCGAAGGCTTGGTGATGACGACCGGGTACAGCATCAGCACGCTCAATAAGTCGCCCGAGAACGGGTTCATCAACATCATCCACGGAGTTGTGGATGCTTACGAAAAGGATCTGCCGAATCTGATAAAGCGTTCGGGACAAACCGGACATGCACACGACGACGATGCACAAAAAATTGGGTACTGGCCGAGTGCTGACTACCTGCGAAAACGCATCGTCGTCGGCAGCCCCAATCGTGGCATCAAGTTCATTGGTGACGACAACGATTCTGCGGGCAGTGAGCTGCTCATCGAACTGGCGGATGAAAAGGATGACCGCCCGCTTTGGATTGGAATCTGGGGCGGCGGCAACACGCTGGCTCAGGCGATTTACAAAGTGAAAAAAGATCGCAGTCCGACGGAGTTCAAGATGTTTCTGAACAAGCTCCGAGCGTACGCCATTACGGATCAGGATCGCAGCTACAAAGGCGAAGGTCACGAAATCAGTTCTCATGGCTGGATTTACAAACAGACCGGAAGCGACCTGAAGTTCATCTGGGACGAGTCAGCCTGGAAACAACACAACGGGATGGGAAAAAGTCGTTGGAACCAGTACGCCGAGCACATTCAAAATCACGGCCACATGGGCAGCCAGTATCCGAAGTACAAGTATGGAGTTGAAGGCGACACGCCCGCATTCCTGTACATCATGCCCAACGGCTTGAACGATCCCGAAGACCCCACGCAATCCAGCTGGGGCGGCAATTTTGTAAAGAAAGGCGGCGGCTTGTGGCGAGAAGCCAACTCCTGTGCTGCGAACTTCAAGCAAACATACCCCGCTGCCTTCAACAACTTCGCTGCCCGCATGGACTGGGCTAAAGACGGCAAAGGCAACCGCAATCCGGTCCTTGATCTCGACGGCGACAAAGGCCTGACCGTCATCACCAAAACACTCGACCAGGGGGCGTCGGCAACGCTTGATGCTTCGGCGACGACCGACCCTGATGGAGACGATCTGAAGTTCAAATGGTGGGTTCAAGGCGACGCTGGTACTTACCGTGGTGACGTCAAACTTTTTGATACGTCATCGAGCAAGGTCACCGTCGAAGTCCCGGCTGATGCGAAGGGGCAGACTTTTCACGTCATCTGCGAAGTTACCGACGATGGTACGCACAATCTCAGCAGCTACCGTCGAGTCATCTTCAAAGCGACTGGTGAAGCGCCTAAGTCGGCGACCTCGGCAGCAGCTGCGAAAAAGAAAAGCAAAGAGCCCGTTGCTCAGGAAGCTCATTCAAATGCGGCAGGTGGTAAAACGAATTCATTCGCAAGTTGGTTGCGCGAGTACATTCCGGTTCAGTATGCCGGAGCCAAGATCGCCGACCACGGACACTGGTGGCAGGCGAAGGTTGGTGAACCGGTTCTACAAATCAGTTGGGCCGAGATCCCAGAAAAGACTTTGGGAGTGGTTCACGGTCTTTATCCAGGCAAGGCGCTCTTCATCGCCAAACCAGAACCATCAGCATGGTCTGAAGTCGAAAACGTGAAGTATGTGGACGGCGTCGGTTATTACGTTTCCGCATACAACAGCGAAACGATGGGCGACTGGAATGTCCAGGGCATCGCAGTTGTTCAGTACACTGGCGAAGAATCGTCGGCGGCAGAGTTTTCCGCAGCCGCTGCGAAGACCTGGAAAGAACTGGCTGCGACCAGTGGCGTCGCGTTTCGGCAATGGCTTTTTGAATACCTTCCAGCTCAATATCCCAACGCCGAAATGGCGGACAAGACTTACTGGTTGCAGGGGAAGATTGGGGACAAAGTCGGAGCTTACTGGACAGAGTGGACCGACGAAGATTCAACGCTCAAAGCGATGGAGGCTCATAATCTTGTTGCCGGCAAATCCATGTTCATCGAACAAAAGGGAGACAAGAAGCAGGATTGGGCCGACAACCCTGCCGTCACGCATTACGAAGGCGGCGGCTACTACATTTCCGGCTACGATCCGGCCACGATGAGTGACTGGGATGGTAAAGGGCTTTCCGTGATTCAGTTCGACGGCGATTCCAAAGAGCTTGCTCGCGTGATCGGCATGGGGTGGGCTCGAAGGCGATCGCTGTCGGTGTCATCGAGTGTTCCACAAAATTCGTGCAGCACGGGCGGAGAACCGGCCGCTGGTGAGCCATACGCTCCGTTCCCTTCTAACGTCGTCGTCACGAAGGTGAAACACTTCGACAACATGTGTTGGAAGATCGCCGCGGCCGGCGGAACCTGGTACTTCGAGAACGGAGAAACCGATGGAAAGACAGGCTTCAGCAGTGCATTCGATCAGGCCGGAAACGATTGGATCGGTAACGATCGTGACCGAGGCTACAACAAATCCTCGGCACGCGGCGGTCGGCATGAATATCGGGGCTGGCCGAACTTCGGCAACGGAAACTTCAATCATCCGCAACGAAGCAGCCACTCCAAATCATGGTGGGTCGATTCCAGCGGCAACGAAATCGCCTTTGACGATAAGCTCGAAGGCGATCACCTGGTCATGCGATCGTCAAACGACAAGTACGACATTGAGTATCACTTCTTTCCGTCACACGCCGCGATCAAAGTTCTCAAGGCGGATGACAAATATGCGTTTCTGTTCGAAGGACCGATTGGTGGCGAACAGGATGCATCGGTCGACAAGGATTTCTACGTGCTCAAAGACGGCAAGCACCGCGAATGCAGAGAGGGTGGGCTGGGTTATCTCAATCCCGAATTCGGCAACAAGTTTCCGTCCCCGTTCTTCTACCTCGAAGACAGCGATCCGAAGGACACACAAATCTGGTACGCCGGCGTGAAAAACGCTGGTCCAGAATCAGCCGGCGACGAAGGCTGGCGTCAGGGCAGCAATATGGTGATCTTCAGCTTTGGTCGCGACGAAGACAAACGCGCTTATACGGGAACTGACGCTGTTTGTGTTTTCGGTTTTTTTGACAAAGCAGAACACAGCGAGATCTCTGGGTTTATTGAGTCGCGACTGGACGCTCCGTTCGAAGTCTCGAAGTAGACCTGCCCGCCCACTGAGAGATTCCTGTGTGAACGTGCCGGCTAAGCAGCGGCCTGGCAAATGCCTCAGTAAGCCAACAGCAGATACCTCTACGGACTCGTGAAGTAACCCTTAAGCTTCTATGCCTGAAAACGAAACACTGCTCAGGACAGGCTAAACGCCCATTCCACTTGAAACAAAGTACAGACCGGAGAACCCCATGAAACAGATTCTCTCCCTCATTCTGGTCTTCACGTGCCTCACGGCTTCCGCCGCTGAAAAGCCGCGTATCTTCGTGCTCACCGATATCGAAAACGAACCGGATGACGCCATGTCGATGGTTCGGTTTCTGACGTACGCGAATCACATGGACATTGAAGGCCTTGCGGCGACGACTTCTGTTCATCAGCAACGACGTGTCGCCCCCGATCGCATTCGCCGGATTGTCAAGGCTTACGGACAAGTCCGCGACAACCTTGAAAAGCACGAGCAAGGCTTCCCAACAGGCGAGAGGTTGCGGGCGTTAGTCACCGAGGGCATTCCGGTTTATGGAATGAACGGTGTCGGTGAAGGAAAAGACTCACCGGCCTCAGAAGCACTCATCAAGGCTGCCGACAAAGACGACCCGCGCCCGATGTGGGTTACGGCTTGGGGTGGGCCTGCCGTGTTGGCTCAGTCACTTTGGAAGGTACGGGAAACGCGATCGGCGGAAGAGCTGAAGAAGTTCGTTTCGAAGCTTCGCGTGTACACGATCTCGGATCAGGACAACAGCGGACCGTGGATAAGTCCGATCGACAACATAACAAAAAAGGGCGAAACCTATGCACAAAGTACTCAACCGACTTACTCCGATTCTGTTGGTGACGTCCGTTGTGTTGTTGGAGGCCAAGACCGCTGACGCGCAGGTCCGCTTCAGCGACAATCTGCTCAAGAAAGATGACGCGTGGTTTCGGTCTGACGAGGCAAGAGCCATTGCCGATAGCGTGATTCAGTATCAATCTCCGCAAGGTGGTTGGCCAAAGAGCACGAACCTTGCCAAGCCGCCGAAATCGCCGGATGACATTCCGCCGCCCGGCCAAGGTCGCGCGAATAGCTTCGACAATGATGCGACGACGGTGCCGATGCGGTTCCTGGCGCGTATCACCAACACAACGGGCGAAGCCAAATACAAAGAGTCGTTTCTGCGCGGGCTCGACTACATGCTGGCCGCCCAGTATCCCCATGGAGGTTGGCCTCAGTTTTGGCCGCTTCGAAAAGGCTACTACTCGCAGATCACTTACAACGACGGAGCGATGATTCGTGTGATGGAAGTGGTTCGCGACGTGGCGCAAGGCAACGCTCCCTACGCTTTTGTGGACGCCGAACGAAGAGCCAAGGCAGACAAAGCGTATCAGCTTGGTGTCGAGTGCATCCTCAAAACACAGATTCGACAGAACGGAAAGCTCACCGCATGGTGCGCACAGCACGACGCGAAAACACTTGAACCGACGTGGGCGCGAGCTTACGAGCCACCTTCACTCTCCGGCGGTGAATCCGTCGGCATCATCCGCTTGCTAATGGAGATCGAAGAACCATCGGACGAAATCGTGGGCGCGATTGAAGGTGCCGTCGAATGGGTTCGCTCCGTTGAAATGAAAGGCTGGCGACAGGAGCGAGTGAAGAATGACGATGGTCGTAGCGAGAGAAAGTTGGTTGTCGATCCAGAGGCAGACTCGCTGTGGGCTCGCTTCTATGAGCTAAAGACTAACCGGCCATTGTACCTCGATCGCGATTCCAAGTTCCGTTACGACTACAGCGAAATTAGCTACGAACGCCGCAGTGGCTATTCGTATCACGGAAGTTGGGGAGCATCGCTGCTGGAGCAGGACTATCCACGCTGGCGAGAAAAGCATGCAGCGAAGGTTGCCCGTGTGTCCGCTCCTACATTTGACGGCGCGAGACACCGCGTCATCGTATCGACGGACATTGGCGGTACCGATCCCGATGACTTTCAATCGATGGTCCATCTACTGGTCTACGCTGATGTGCTGGACATCGAAGGCTTAATCTCGTCCCCCTTCGGTGACGGCCGAACGCAAGCCATCCTCGATGTGATCGACTGTTATGAAAAAGACTTCCCCAACCTGAAGACGCATTCAGACAAGTATCCGACGCCAGATTCGTTGCGAGCCATCACAAAACAGGGCGAAACGGATCGGGCTCCGTACACAGGGTTTAGGAAAGCGACCGAAGGCTCAAAGTGGCTAGTCGAATGTGCTCGGCGAGACGAACCACGGCCGCTCCACGTCTTGGTCTGGGGAGGCATCGAAGACGTAGCTCAGGCGTTGCACGACGCACCAGATATCCTCTCAAAACTACGCGTGTATTGGATCGGGGGGCCGAACAAGAAATGGGCCCCGGACGCGTATCAATACATCGTCGAAAACCATCCCGAGTTGTGGATCATCGAATCCAATGCATCCTATCGAGGCTGGTTTACGGGCGGCAATCAGTCGGGCAACTGGGGGAATAAACAATTCGTTGCCAAGCATGTGAAAGGCAAAGGTGCACTCGGAGACTTCTTCGTTAAGCAGAAGTCCGACGTAAAGATGGGGGATACTCCATCGCTTGGTTGGCTCTTAAAGGGAAACCCCAACGATCCGACGCAGCCGGGCTGGGGTGGCAGTTACGTTCGAGCGTGGGAGCGACCTTACTTGCTGCTCGATCGCATGCCCGTAAAAGCAGATCGCATCGAAGCATTCGGCATCCTTGAACTAGCGTTGTCAGCAAACAGGCTTCCCGAGAATCCCGAGGCGTTTCTCGAGGTCGAGAACCAAGAACTCGTTGGCCATTTCGAGGGCGATGGCACCGTGCGTTTTCGATTCTGCCCAAAGGCTGAGAAGCGGTACAACTTCAAAGTCGCGAGCAATGTGCCTTCGCTCGAAGGCAAGACCGGTACTATCACCGCATACATTCCATCTCCGGAAGTAGCGAAGACGACCTCCCAGAAGCTGCCCCATTGGTGGACGGATGATCTTTCGCCAGACACTGCGGAAGGATCGCACAGTGGCGCAAGAACTGTCAGTCGATGGCGTGAGGAGTTCTTGGGCGATTTCGCAAAACGCATGCTTCGCTGTTCACAGCCTGTCGTAGCGGAAACTCGGACGAGGGTGATCGTAACGAGCGACGGCGAGATCTTGCCCGTGAGGACGACCATTAGACACGCGAGGGGCGGATGAACGAAATCGCTGGCGGGCTGTGGTGTGTTGTATTCGACTCGAAGACCATTCCAGCCGAGCGGCGCGCTCGTATGCTGGAACGCATACGGAACATGTCTTAGTCGAGCATCGGGGGTTAGCGGACGCAAGGATTTCGGTGGTCGGATTGTCCGAGTCATGATGCAACCTCTTGATCGATGACTCTATCGCCGACGGCCAAATCCATGCGGCAAGTTTTGCGGAGGAAACTTGGAACTCTAATAGTCGTGAAGCGGACCGGCTTGCCGCAGCGCAACACATGGTTCGACATGACCGGCTATTTACCGACGACCTTCATCGTTGTGCTTCCAAGGCCAACTCGATAGCAACCGGATTGAATTTTGCCAGAATTCCGTCGGCTCAGAATACGGCTAGTTCCGCTCGGATTCCAGGAAGTTTGGCGGCATTCCAACGGCTATGTTGAAGCAACCCTGGCAATGATTCTCCCAGAATTCCTTATCAGGATGGTACAAAAATTGGTCTGCACTGAAAACGAAAGCATCGTCATGGGCTGGCCGGTTTTGAAGTCAGCGGAGCCACCCATGGATTCGGATGAAGACGGCATGCCAAAAAAATGGAGACCGCACACGATCTGAATCCTGATGACGCGTCGGACGCAGCACAAGACCACGATGACGACGGCTATACCGACATCGAGGAGTACATCAACGGATTGCGGGCTAAAGTGGCGCGTGGCACAGGCTTCTAGTCTGTAACAAGTCCACTGCTCGATCTCTTTCCCAAAAATAGGACAGGCTCAACTTTAATATTCGAGACAGGCTGGATACCTATCCCGCCATTCACCACCCCACAACACCCAGACAGCAAGGCGGAACCCGTGAAGACTATTGCAACACAAGCCATTCATTCTCTTTTCATTGCATTAATTCTAGTCTCAACGGTGTTCGTTGATGGCCGTTCGCTGTCGGCGAAAGACACAATGCCGAGAAAAGGTAGCGCCGATCAATTGATAGGATGGGCAACGGTCAGCGGAAACGGCGTCGAAACGACGACCGGTGGTGGCGATAGCGAAGTCTTGACCGTTCGCACGGTCGACGAACTTAAAAAGGCTGCGTCGAGTGACGAACCGCTGGTCATTCGCCTCGACGGCACGTTCGCTGGCGACGGCAAGATGGACATCGCATCGAACAAAACACTGATCGGCGTCGGTTCGAATGCGACGATCAAGGGAATGGAACTCAGCATGAGCGGCGTGTCCAACATCATCCTTCGAAACCTGACGATCTCCGATGCCCGCGATGCGATTGCGCTGCGTCGAACGCATCATGTGTGGGTCGATCACTGCGACCTGTCGAATTGTAGCGACGGACTGCTCGACATCACCAACCAATCCGACTACGTGACGGTATCGTGGACCCGGTTTTCCAAGCATCACAAAACAATGCTGATCAACAGCGGAACGAGCCATCCCGAAGACACTGGAACACTGAACACAACGATCCATCACTGCTGGTTCGACGGCAGCGATACTCGCAACCCACGCGCCGGCTACGGAAAAGTGCACGTGTTCAACTGTTTGTACAACGACAATGACTATGGGATTGGACTGCATTCGCAGTGTCTCGTGTTGGCCGAGCAGAACTACTTTGCAAAGGTGAAGGACCCGATCAAACAGATGTATCGCCCGGATCCAAACGACATCCATCATGGCTTTTGCCAATCGGCCGACAATATTTTCAACGAATGCCGCGGCTCTCAGGACGACGAAGGCAAAAGTTTCAAACCGACCGACTTCTATCAGTACGACTCTGTTTTAGACGAAGCCGCCGATGTTCCAGCCATTGTGAAAGCGGGCGTTGGTCCATCGAAAAGGTTTGAGACGTTGTCCCTAGCCACCAGCGATGATTCTGCCGCCGTCTCCGCCAAACCGCGGGTCATCGTCACGACTGATGGAGAGATTGACGACGAATGTTCGATGGTCCGCTTTCTACTCTACGCGAACGAATTCGACGTCGAGGCCATCGTGACATCCAGTTCTCAATACCACTG
>JBICHZ010000270.1:0-11705 GCA_043101355.1 Rhodopirellula sp. JB044 | reverse complement strand
CTGCCATCCTTCCATCGGGTATTCGCGGTGGCGTACGCCCATGATTTGTCGTTCGCCACCGGTGTCGGTCCATGCGCTGACGACCAGTTCATCGGGCAGCGTCGGGGGATCAATGACCAGCGAGTGATAACGTGTCGCGGTGAAGGGATTGGCGAGGCCCGCAAACAACCCTTGATCGTCGTGAACAATGCCGTCTGTCTTTCCGTGCATCAATTGCGGGGCACGCACGATGGTTGCCCCGAAGGCTTGTCCGATCGATTGGTGGCCGAGACAAACGCCGAGGATCGGAATTTTTCCGGCGAAATGTTTCACGCACGCGACGCTGACGCCGGCTTCGTTAGGTGTGCAAGGGCCAGGCGAAACCAGCAAGCGTTCCGGAGAAAGTTCTTCGATTTTTTCTACCGAGAGGTCGTCGTTTCGGATGACCCGGACGTCAACATTGCGATCGATCTCGCCGAGGCGTTGTACCAGGTTGTAGGTGAATGAGTCGTAGTTATCGATGACCAGCAACATGGTTGGATCCGGCGAACGGGTTTTCAAATGTCAAGATGAAATCGGCGAAGAATAGCGGAAAGGATATTCTTCCCGAGTCAAGACGTAAACGCTCTTTAGACTTCCGCGTGACTCCGCCTATAATTGGGGCGAGCGGCAAGGTTGGTTCGATTGTTACGAAACGAATCTTCGTTTGGCTCCGTATATGTTAACTCACCCTCCCGACATCGGTATTTTCCAAACCGATGTTCCGAGTCGGCTCGACCGAAACGGACGGACTGTTTTCGTAAGATGCAGTGGGGTGAGTGTTCCGATCTATTGTTTTCCTTTGTCTCATGGACCCCTCGACGTGATTTCGGTTCGCCCAAAAGTCGCTGAACTCGCATTTCGTTTGTTCAGCCGACCGATCCATCCCGAGTTGATCGTCGTGCATCAGTCGCGACGGATCCAACGTGGGAACTACGACGCCAAGGTGGACATCACCAACTGTGGTCACGTCGTCACGTTCAACGGTGCGAAGTCGACTCTTTGCGAAGTCGCGACGAGTTCCGGACAACCTCTCCCGACCCGGCGTTGTTTGATCCAGCAATCGCTCAAAGGCAGTCGCACCGAAGAAGCGACGTGTCAAAGTGGTCTGGAATACCGCACCCACTTCCAACTCGAAACGGTTGCGGCGGAGATGTTTTGGATGGTCGGGCAACAACTCGGCAAGGGACAAACCGAAGGTCTGCTGCACCGTTTCGATTCGAGCGGCCGGATGGCTCTCGGGGCGATCAGTTATGTGAACATCGAAACGCGTCGCAATTCGATGTTGATCCAGGCGATTCATACTTTCCCGGACGACTACGCGATCGTGAAAGTTGAATCGTTGTTCAGTCTGCCAGAGTAAGCCCGATTGGCTAATCCGGCTCAATGGCTGCGTGTGGCAGATCATTTGATCGGCGTGATTGACCTCAAAGCTGGCAAAGCGGTTCACGCGATCGCCGGAAAACGCAACAAGTACAAACCTGTCTCGCTCGTTGAAAAGCCCGCGAACTCGGCGCCCGACTCTTTTTTTCGCCGTGACGCAGCGCACGTTCGAGCATCCGAGGGTGACCCGTCTGCGCTGGTGCGTTGGTACCGTAGGTTTGGTATCACGCAGTTTTATGTTGCCGACCTTGATTCGTTGACGGACGGTGAGGTGCAACGCGATGCGATCGAACGGCTGATCGAAAACGCGTCGCGTGGCAGTGACGCGTTGCAGCCTGATCGGTGGTTGATCGATGTGGGACTTCGCGAGGACGTGATCGCGCGTCACTCGGAATGGCTGGCGTTGGATTGGTCGGTCGCCTCTGCGAATGCTGCGATCCTGCAGTGGATCATTGCCAGCGAGTCGGCTGAGTCGGTGAACGTTATCGATTCAGCGAGTCGGTACTGCGATCCGGATGCGTTGGTTCTCGGTGTCGACTTTCGCGACGGAGTGTTTATCGGTCCAGGCAAAGCGAGCGGACCTGCGGAAGTGGACGCTTGGATGAATCGCGGGAAGGAGACGGGCATCCGTCGAGCGTTGCTGATCGACGTCTCGGCCGTTGGTACCGGGCGGTCGGATGCATCGGTGGCGATGCTGCGTGACGTCGCCGCGCGGCATCGCGGATGGCGGTGGATATCGGGAGGTGGGTGTCGTCAAGCGAAGGATGTCGATGCCTACGTGCGTGCAGGTTGCGAACGGGTTTTGGTCGCCTCGGCACTGTTGCCGAAACAGGCAATGCCGCCGAAATAGCCGCCCGGTACTTAGGGGGGCGGTAATGCGGGTTTTGAGCAGTGTGAGAAGCCGTTGGATTTTTTTTCAAGATTCCAGCGCTCACTGGACAAAAGCGACCTAGGTTTCAGTAGGTCGAGGACGTCAAGCCTCGCCCGACGACGAAGTCACTCCATCGGTTCTGCGTCGGAATCAAAAAGGAACAGGCGCGTCGTTTTGACATTCGGTCTTGTTTGTGCCCCCTGAAACCAATCACCAAGAAGTTCTCAACATGAAACGTAATAAGAAAAACGGTTTTTCGCTTTTGGAAGTGATCGCTGCTGTTGTCATCCTCGCCGTTGTTGCTGCTGCGACTGTCGCAACGGTTGCTCCGATGCGTCAGAAGAGTGAAGACAAACTCGCCGTTCAAGACGTCGCATCGCTCAACGCGATGTCGCAAACGTACTACCTCGAAAAAGGCTACTTCCCACCGAGCATCGCTTACCTGGTTCGTGAAGGCTACATCGCCAACACAACCGATTCGGAAAAGACTCGTTACAGGAAGCTCGCGAAGTACACGTACGACAAAGCGACCGGCACGTTCTCGATTCCGACTCCGTAATTTGTCGAGCAGTCTTCCTGACTGTTCACTCCACCAACCGAGCATCGTCGGCTCAACGGTCAGTACGCTGTTGAGCACGACCTGCTCGGTCGGTTCGAAAACGAACGCTGTATCGCGAGCGTTCCACACTTATTGATAAATAGACAAAGGAGGTCTTCGGGCCTCCTTCTTTTTTTGTATCGATCGGGCAACGATCTGTCACCGTCGTCATCGCGGTATGGGCGTTGCAATGATATCACCCGCCAACGTCCTCTCAACGCAAAGCAGATCGATGAAGCGAAACGGTGTCACGCTGCTGGAGGTGTTGATGGTGGTGATGATTTCTACCGCAACGCTATCGATCGCGAGTCTCTCGTGGACGTCGATGAATCGCACGATTCTGGCGCGGCCTGGGGTGATGGACGATGCGGATGAAGTCATGCGTTGTCTTCGATTGGCACGTGAGACGGCGGTCATGTCGCAGTGCGATGTGGATGTCCGTCACGTGACTCTGGTGCACCCGTCCACCAAAATCAAACGTGTGGCGATCGAGATGCGTGTGCAGCCGAGCCCGTTCCGTCCGGTTTACGATTCCAACGATGTCGGCGTGTTCGGCGCCGAGGTGAAGTCCGGAACGAACTGGATGGTTGACCCCATTTGGCTCGGTGAAACGACGACGGTCAAAAGCAGTTCGTCGACGATCACGTTTCGGCCCGACGGAACGCCCGGTCGTGACACGAAGTGGCAGGTAACGAACAACACGTCCGTGGCAACCGCGGTGGCCTACTCGGCAACCGGAGAAATTGAATTGGTGGTGTCGCCATGAGCTGTTATTGCAAACAATTCAGGTTGCGTCGCTGGTCCGCGCGACGTGCCGGTGCTTCGTTGATCGACGTCGCCGTCGGTGCAGCGGTTCTGTCGATCATGCTGATACCGGCGATGAAAATGATGGGCGAATCGTCCACCCGCATTGCTCACGTCGGGTTGCAGGATGCATTGCTGTTCGAAGCTGAACGGGCCATCGAGACGACCAGGATGTCGTTGTGCGATGTCACTGCGTTCGACAGCGCGTCGGCGACGATCGATGCGGCGGTATCGGACAACCCGGTCACGGACGGGAGAACACGCGTTGAGTTTGTGACCGATCCGGACATCGCAGGTCTGCTCACGATTATCGCTACCGCATACCAAGACACCAATGGCAACCGAAGGCTCGATTCGGGCGAACCGCAACAGGTCCTTCAAACGCAGTGGAGTCGTCCATAATGGCTGCTGCCCACTCAAAAAATTCTGGTATGCCACGCAGACGTTGGCGTAATCTTCGGCCCCTCCGTCGAGGCGTTTCGTTAATCGAGACTGTTGCCTGCGTGATGATCGTGGTGGCGATGGCGACGTCGATCATTGGCGTGATGCAGGGATCGATTCGAGTCGCCGCGGCATCGCGCGGTGTCGTTGGTGCTCCAGCGGAGGCTCGCCAGACGCTGCGCTTTTTGGCGAACCGTTTTCGTGCTTTTCATGAGGTCGACGGCATTGTTAGTATCGACACTTCATCGATCCAGTGCACCGGACACACGTACAAGTTTGACGAGCGAAAGTCCGACTCCGGACTCGGCAAGGATCTCTACCTCGTTGATGATGCGGGGAATGAAACGTTATGCGTGAGCGAATCGCTCGAGACGTTCGAGTACGAGCCTGTTACCGTCGCGGGAATCCTGGTGGGCGTTGAGTTGCGGTTGCACCTGAAGAAAACCGGCGATGAGTTTGCGACGTTGCGGCCGATCGACCGGGAAGCAAAAACAATCACACGGGTTTGTCTCGTTCCTCAATTCGCGGTGGGGCCATGAGAGTGATTTATCAATCGTCAACGCGGTCTGCGTCGCGTTCGGTCCGAAGACCCCGCCGGGGCTCGGCGATCCTGTTGTGCTTCTTGGCGATGGCGGTCGTTTCGGTCGCGTCGATCACGATCGCGCGTTCGCATCGAAGGTTGAACATCCGACGTTCGGTAACGCAGAGCAGTGTGCAAGGTCGTTTGATCGCCGAAGGATTGACGCAGCGGCAGATCGCGTATCAGCGGACTCATCCGTCGCTCGTGGTTGCACCGGTCGACAAGACGTTGTCGAAGGTCAACGGTTTCGAAGACGCACAGGCGAGAGTCGTCGCGTTGGACGTGCCGCAGCAAACGATTGAGATGGAAGTGTCTTTGTACTCAGGGGCTCCGCCGATTCGACGTCGCGGCATTCGATACGCTCCGCTTCCGTAGGCGGGCTGTTGATCTATTCAGCCGTACCGGGTTCGCGGCGGTTGACCAGACGCCAACCGGGGGAAACGTCCATCGGCTGATTGTCGTCATGCGGTTTGCGAATAAAGCAACAAACCGTCGAGCAGATCTGTCTATCGCGACGTTGGATCATTTCGACAAATGACTTGCTCGGGCTCGGCTATCTGCCGAACAGTTTGCGGAGGGTTTGATCGGCTGCGGTTCGTGGGTCCGCGGCACACTTACGTTTGGCCGATTCGGGGAGACCGATCGGTTGTCGCTTTGCTTTCGGATCGAAGACGGGTTTTTCCGGTGCCGGTGTTTCCTCATCGGCTTTCGGTTCGGGCGGCGTCTTCGTTTCGGTTCGCAGATCGCGTGGGGTACTACTCGTTTTCGTGATCTCGTCGTTGGAGATGTCCAATGCTTCGGCGATGGCATCGAGTTCGCTGAGCACGTTCTTGGGCGTTTTCGCTTTGCTCTTTTGATCTGTTACCGTTTCCACCGGAATGCTCTCGCCCGAGAGTGCGTCTTTGATCAGGAAGCGGAACTTCCAGCGGCCGACCTGAACTTTATCGCGGTGTCTCAGTTCGATCGGCTTCTTGCTCTCGATCGGTTCGCGATTCACTTTGGTGCCGTTACGACTTTCGAGGTCGTAGACGAACAGTTGCGTCTTTGTCCGGATGAAGACACAGTGCTGGCGGCTGATGTCGGGTGTCGGGAGATGGATCTGGCACTTTTCACTTCGACCGAGCAGTGTTTTGCCTTCTTCGATGTGGATCACCTCGCCTCGTTGGTCTCCGTTGCGGTGCACCAACTGATAATCAAAGACATCGAGAAAACTCATGCTGGGTGGTCCTTCCTCGTGACGAAGCCTTTTTCGCAGCGGGACGTCGCGTGCGAGATCCATGTCGCACCCGTCGGCCGTCCGAGCGAGTCGTGGAAGTCGGCATGATACCGATTCACTTTTTTTGAATCGGTTGAGAAGGATTTAGGAAGCGTTAGAGTTTGATTAAGTAAAAAAGTAGCCGGCAGAGGGGCGTCAATTGATCGCTGTGTTTGCCGCGGTGCCGATTTCATTACCGCGGCCGAACGTTTAGATGAGTTGATTCAGCATCGCAGTGGCCAGGCCGAGCACGAGGAAAAATCCGCACATGTCCGTCACGGTGGTCAACAGCGGACCGCTCGCGACGGCCGGGTCAAATCCGAAACGCTTCAACACCAGCGGCACGGTGCCGCCGATGGAGACGGCGACGATGGTGTTGGCGAACAGCGCGAGTCCGACGACCAGACCGAGATACGGGTTGCCGTCCCAGACCACGGCGACGATCGCAACGAGCAGGCCCAACGCCGAACCGTTGATCAAACCCACCGAGACTTCTTTCAACCAAACGCGGAGCATCTCGGTCGGTCGGATGAGGCCGAGGGAAAGTTCCCGCATGCTGACCGCGACGGCCTGGTTGCCGCTGCAGCCGCTCATGTCGGAGATGATGGGGAGGAAGACCGCGAGAGCAATCACCTTTTCGAGCGTGTCTTGATAGATCGCGATCACGGCAGCGGCACCGATGTTGAGCAGAATATTGATGCTCAGCCAGCTCAGCCGACGTCGGGCACGAAGGAACAGCGGCATCGTTCGCAACTCTTCACCACCGATGATCCCTTGGCTTTTGAGGAAATCATTCTCTGCGGCCCGCGTCGCCTCGTAGTCGACCGCGTTTCGGTGCACGACGCCGAGCAGTTTTCCTTCGGCGTCGACAACGGGGACACCCAAGAAGTGATGGGATTCAAAAAAGTCGATCAGGTCGTCCAGTGGCGTGTCGTCACGTAACGACAGCGGGTCGGCGATCATGATGTCGGCGACCGGGTCGCTGCGTCGTGCAAAGAGCAGGTTTCGCATCGGCAGGACGCCGACGAGCCGATTATCCGCGTCGGTCAGGTAGGCGTACTGGACGTCATAGTCGCGGAACTCGTCTGCGTTTTCGGACAGCGTGTTGATGACGTCGGCGACTTTGGTCGCGTGGTCGAACCGCAGGATTTCTCGGACGAGCAAACCACCGGCGACGTCGTCACTGTACGCGGTCAATTCGCGGACCGCGTCGGCTTCCTCGTGCGGCAGGGCGTCGAGGATCGCGGTGACTTGTCTGGCATCGAGGTCGCCGAGCAAGTCGGCTTGCTCGTCGCTGGGCATCTCGTGCACGATCGCTGCGGCGTCTTCGGCAGGCAAAGTCTCAACGATATCGGCCGCCTGGCTTTCGCTCAGGTGACGCAGCAGTTCCGCGGCGTCTTCACCCGCGAGCGATGTCAAAACGGTCTGCACGTGAGCTTCATCGGTTCGGCTCAACGCGAGGGCTTGGTCGCCTACCGAAAGATTCTCGAGGTACGTCTTGAGTGACTCGGTGTCTCCGGCATCAGCGAGCTGCTCGAGCCGTTCCCACGGCCGATCGGTCTCTTGGGTGATTTCGAACGTGTTGGTGTCCGATGCGGAGATGGGTTCGCTCATGAATGACTCGTGCAGTTTGGATGTCGCGGCGGGCGGTTCACTTCTGCGCCGCGTGTGGAAATGTTATCGTCAATTGCAGATAGGTCGAGCCGAGAAATGCCAGAACACCCGCGACGATGACGAAAAAGGCGATAGGAGATCACAATGGCGGTCGTACGAAAGATCTTTCGATTCCGAGGTGACGTGCAGGGCGTCGGGTTCCGCGTCAACGCGATTCAGCAGGCCAAAGGTTTGGCGATCGCGGGCTTTGTCAGAAACGAGCCCGACGGAGACGTGACGATGGACGTGCAAGGCAGCCCAGCCGACGTCAAGGAACTCGAGAAGCGGGTCGCGTCTTCGATGGAGCACAAGATCAACGAGACGTTGGTGGACGTCCGCGACCCGTTACCCGATCGGACCGGTTTTAAGATCCGGCATTGAGGGGAGTGAGAGCTTGGCTGCGAGTCAATCTTCCCAGGTGCGTCGGCGCGACCTGGGGCGAATGGCTTGAAATCCCGCCGGGATTAAACCGACTTGTGGGTAATCGACCGGAGGCGACGGGGCGTTGGTTTTGACGCCTGCTAAGGACTGGTCGGCTCGTCGACTACCCTAAAAATGAGTCGTGACAGACCACTAGGGTTTCACCGGCGTGATTGTGAAACCGAGTTCGTAGCTCTCGTCGGCCGGGAGGGTGTACTCGCGGTGCGTCCGGGCTCCCCAACTGTTGTCTCCTCCGACGCCGTGAATTTTGGTGTCGACAAACACGGTGTTGAAGTCGCGACGGGCGAGGTCATGAGGGTGCCGCGAGGTTTCCACGTCGGCGAGAGAGTTGGGCCACACGCTCATGCTATGCGGCACGTCGCCGGTGATCATCAGGCCGTTGCCTGAATCGTCGCGGAATGACATCCACCGCGTGTCGCATCGGTTTCCCGTGTCCTGCGTCCGGCAGTAGGGATAGAACATCCCGTCGACCGTCGATTCGTAGGTGGCGATTTCGCCACTGGTTTTGCGGTCACAGTAGGTTTCGTGTGGGCCACGTCCGTACCAGGCAACGCTCTGGTACTCACCAGGGATTGCGAATGAAACTCCAAACCGAGGCAGCAGCGGTGATTGCTTTTTGCCGGGCAAGTAATTGGCCTTCACGTGCACGCTCTGCGACGAGGCGACGGTGTATTTCAACTCGACACGTGAATCGGCGATCGGCAGTTTTCCCCTGACGCTGATCTCAACGCCGTCGGTCGTTTTGGTCGCGTCAAAATCAGTGACTTCGATTTGGTCGGCCGCGTCACGCCAGGCCCCGAGGCGTTTGAGATAGCCGTTGCCACGTTGGTTGTCGTTCGGTGTTTTCCAAAAGTTCAATCCGAGAGGTTGGTCGAGCATTTCGGCCTCGCCGATCTGCAATGAGACCATCTCGCCGGTTTGTGAGTCGAACGTTGCCCGAAGGTCGCCCGCGGAGGCGACGACGGTCGATTCGTTTTCGGTCAACGTCACCTCGGTGTCGGCGGCGTCTGATGATGTGTTCGTTGCCGCGGCGGGAGCCAATTCGAATTGATCCCAGGCGACGCGATGGCCTGCGGGTGCCCACGGGGTTTGTTCGGGCAATTCAAAGTAGATCGTCAGCAAGCACTCGTCATCCATGTCGTCTTTCATCAACGTCGGGATGACGAACGTTTTTTCAGTGCCTGGTTCGATGTCAAACGGTTTCAACGTCGCGCGGGTAACGAGTTTTCCGGCGTGACGGAGTTCGACCTTCGGGACAAATTCGTTGGCGTTGGTGAAGACGAACTTGTTCTGAACGCGGAACCGTCCTGCCCCCACGTCGTCGGCAATGACCTTGATGTTTTGATGAACCTTTTTGACTTCCCAAAGGTGCGGGTTGGGTTTTCGGTCGGGCGAAACCAAACCGTTCATGCAGAAGTTGGCGTCGTTGGGTTGGTCGCCAAAGTCACCACCGTACGCGAAGAACATTTCCGGTTGCGATGCAGCGTTCTCGGCTTTGGATACGCTGCGTAGGTCGAGGTCGAGTAGCAAGCCGTCGGTGTCGCGGTCGGCGGGTGATTCGACTTCGGATTGCGTCAACGCATGGTCGTAGATGCGTGCGGTTTGGATCGGCAACGTCGACGAACGCTTGGTGACTTCCGAGTTGCGTCCTACGTTCACCGGGTAGGGGCTCGCGGCGAGCTTCCCAGACAGTTCCGACTGCGCGGCCAGTTTTCCGTTGACGTAGATTCGCATTTCGCTGCCGTCGTAGGTCGCGGTGATCCGGTTGGCGTCTTTCGTCAAGTTGGCGTCTTGGTATTTGACTTTCAGGCTCTTCCAGTTGTCGGTGAAGACGGTGAAGTTGATTCCCACGTTGTCCAATCGCAGCAGGTATTGGTGGTCACCTTTGCTGATCAGCGGGCAGTAGGTTTCCACGCGATCGCCATGAACGACGACTTCGAGGGTGAGTGCGTCAGTCAATTGCAGCGATTTCTCATCGGGCACCACAACCGCACCGGTGACCCCTTTTTCAGAATCTCGCTCGCCCAGAACGGTGCATGTCAATTCGCCCGATCGCGAATCCGTAACGGTCCATCGATCCGGTACCGGTTTGCGTAGCCCCTGGTCGACCCAGTCCCAAATGAAACCGCCTTGAAGGGCGTCGTGGGATTCGTACGCGTTCCAGTATTCCTGGAAATTGCCGACGCTGTTTCCCATCGCGTGGGAGTACTCGCACTGAGCGAGCGGTCGGTCCGGATTCTCGGTCGCGTATTTGACGACTCGGTCAATCGACGCGTACATCGGGCAGCGGATGTCGGTGTTTCGGTCGCCAAAGTGGGCCTGTTCGTACTGGACCGGGCGTGACGGGTCGCGTTGTTTGATCCAGTCGTAGTTCGCGAAAAAGTTGACACCGTTTCCGGCTTCGTTTCCGAGCGACCAGATGATGATCGAAGGATGGTTCTTGTCGCGTTCGACCATTCGTTGCAAACGGTCCATGTGGGCTTTGCCCCATTTCGGGTCTTTGGCGAGCGACTCTTTGCCGTAGCCCATTCCGTGCGACTCGATGTTGGTTTCGTCAACGACGTACAAACCGTATTCGTCGCAGAGCGAATACCACATCGGCACGTTCGGATAGTGGCTCGTCCGGACCGCGTTGATGTTGAATTGCTTCATCAACTGGATGTCCGCGATCATGTCTTCGCGGGTGACGGTGTGTCCGGTTTCCGGATCGTGTTCGTGCCGGTTGACTCCCTTGAGGTAGATCGGTTTCCCGTTGACGTGCAGTTTTAAACCTTTGATCTCGACTTCGCGAAAACCGATCCGCGTGGAAGTCGATTCGACGGTGTTCCCGTCGGCGTCTTTGAGAGTCAGGAGGAGCTGATACAGGTTCGGTGTTTCGGCGGTCCACAGTTTGGGCGCGGCGATGTCTTCTTGCAGTGTGAGCTTTGCCGCGTCGTTGGGCTGGACCGTTTGCGAAGCTTCGAAGGTCGTGACGACGTCGCTGTTTTCGTCGAGCAGTTCGGCGGAGACGGTGAAGTCAGCGGCCGATTCGAGTGCGTTGGCGACTTCCACGTCAACCGACAAGGATGCGTCGCGATAGTTGTCATCGAGATCCGTGTGGACGAAGTAATCGCGGATCTGCAGTTGATCGGCGGACCACAGATAAACGTCACGGAAGATCCCGCTCAGCCGCCAGAAGTCTTGGTCTTCCAAATAGCTGCCGTCGCTGTAGCGATAGACTTCGGCCGCGATCGTGTTGGTTCCAGTGGTGACGTGTGAGGTCAGATCGAACATGGCCGGCGTGCGGCTGCCTTGGCTGTATCCGATCATTTCGCCGTTGACCCACAGGTAGAACGCCGAATCGACACCGTTAAACTGAACGTAGATTTTTCGTCCGTCCCACGATTCGGGGACGTTGAATTCGCGGCGGTAGGACCCGACCGGGTTGCGCTGCGAGTAGTTGGTGAAATGCTTCGGTGGTTTGCCCATGACGCGAGGCGGATCGACATGAAACGGGTATTTCATGTTGGTGTACAGCGGAACGCCGTAGCCCTGCAGTTGCCAGTTGCTCGGGACCGGAATGTCGTCCCATCCGGAAACGTCGAAGTCGTTTTGGAAGAAATCTTGCGGGCGTTCGCTGGGGTCCTTTGACCAGTTGAATTTCCAATCGCCGTTGAGACTT
>JBICHZ010000269.1:0-6453 GCA_043101355.1 Rhodopirellula sp. JB044 | reverse complement strand
CGCCCTGCCCCGCCGAGCGCCGCCCTGCCCTGCCCTGCCCTGCCGAGCACCGCCCTGCACTGCAGTTCCGCAGTTTGTTTCGGCCCGCTCCACTGCGTCACCAACGCGAACCTCCCTCACCGCATGTCGCCGACCGTCTCTCCCCGCCTATTTCTTCCTTATCCCACGTTTGCACCATGTCTTTGCGTCGTGAACTTTGCATCATGGAAGCGTTTGCACCGAATCGCACTCGGTGCTGGTGCTCCCGGAACGTTGCTCAGGACGTTTTTGTCGTTGCTGAACGTTTGTTTGCGTTCGTTCGTTTGATTTGTTTGGTTCGGCATTGGAAGGGCTCGGTGCCCTGTCTGAGAACCGTTTGTCTGCCCGTTCGTTATCGTCGTAGTATTTCATTTGTCATGCACGAAAACCTGGTTCTTCGAAAAACGGTCCTGTTGAATTCGATGAGGTCCCGTTGGGCCGGCGAACGTCTTCGGCGGCGAACGCATCACGTCCCGTTACGATGGATCACCCTCTTCGTGTTGGGGTGTCTTCTCTCGACCTGGACGCCTGTTGGTGCCGAAGACTTCACGTTCAGTTGTTGGTTCAACGGGTGGCGGAAAAACGCGAACGATTCGAGCGCGGACGTCTTCGCGATCGAGACCAATCGGTATGCAATGATTCTCGACGTTGCCGACTTTGATCGGTTTCGGCTGGGGCGGATTGAGAACTCGGTGAGTTATGAACAAGCCGTTCGCCACAAGACGGAAAAGTTGTTGCGGCTTCCGGACGCAGAGTTGTTGATCGAAATGGAAGTTGACGGGGTGCGGTATGTCGCGCGAACATGCGAGGCGGGACTGCAGTCAGGCGTCAAACATCTCTCTTCGGTGAGGCTTTGGGAGTCAGGACGCTACGTTCAGCACTATGACTTTTTGAAATTGCAGTTTCTTTCCGAGACGGGACGTGTTTTGAAGTGCGACGCTCGTATGGATTTGGTGGCTTGGCCGGATTCTTTGACGTTGAACCTGATCGTCTCCGGTGCAATGGATTGCAATCGTTGCGAGATGCGACTCGGTGTGGATAGCCGCGTGGGGAAATGGCAGGAAGCGACTGCGTTTGACGGGCCGCTGCGCGACGGCGAGGAAAAGCGACTGACCCTCACCTGTCCGATGCGGGATGCGTCCCGTTCGGAGGGGAACGCCGATTCAGCCAAAGTGTCGGTTTCCGTGGTTGGTGGGAAGTCTCTGCCGGTCCGTTTTGATCGTCTCAAGAACTGTTATGTGGCAACTGCGGAGGATCTGAGAAGGCGGCGAGGTCCGGAATCTCGCGAACTGCGGGAGTACGATGAGTTCGAGATCACCGTTGCCGGCACAAACGAGTCTGTTCCTCTTTTGATCGACCTGCGTCCTCCCGCGAGTGTTATCGGTGTTTGTCCGGTTCTCTGTGACGAAGCAGGCAGGCCGAACGGGTTGCCCGTTCAGTTGAGTAAAAACTGGCACTACGCACCGATGGGCTCTTACGTGATGACCTACGCGATTTTGCCGCCCGCAGACGAGCCGACCACTTATCGATTGAAGATGGTCTACGGGTTTTATGGGGATCTTCCCGCGGCGAGCCATGCGCAATTGTGTTTGATCGGGTACGGCGGCAATGGTCGATGGGACCAGTTGGCGATCGGTTCGTGGGGCGAGACGATTTGTTTCGACATGGACATGAGCCTGGTCGATGTCGCCGTCACGGATATCCGAACGTTGATGACGCGTGACGGTGTGAAAGGAAAGAAATGGGGATGGACCAACGCGGGTTGGGGAGGTGATTGGCTCAACCTGAGTGACACACGGCAGGCGAAGTACTTTCCCAACGGACTCAAAACCGCGTACCTGTCGCACGGACCCTGCCTCACGGATGTTCGCCATGAAGGCTATTACGGGCAGGAACGCGAGGTTGAATTCAGTGCTCGTGTGCAAACTTTACGGACCGACGACTACTGCCGAACGTTCATGAATTTGGCGTATGAATTTGAACGTGATGTGGACGTTGAGAAAGTTTGGCTATTCAAACTCGGGCGAACGTTTACCTATCAAACGCCGCGATTGGACTATGGAAATGCGGAGGGAATCATTCGATCCCTCGACGTTCCGGTTGACGTTCCCAAAGGCGAATTGTTTGTGAAGTCCACTGACTTCACCGGTGACGCGCCGTATTGGGTTTCCTTCACCGGCGCGTCCGAAGCGGGGGCAAAACGCAGCAAACCGAACGGCTACCGTTCATTGATCGTGCGTCGCTATCACGCGGAGATTAACGGGCGACAGTATGAAAAGCCGACGATCCGTTGTCCTGCACATGCGTCCGAGCCGACCAACCTGGACCTGGAGTTGTTGCCTCCCGAGGGAATACTGCGTTTTCGCAAAGGAGATCGAATCGAGTTAGAACTCGAGCTGATTACTCTGCCGAGAGTCGCTGATGACTACTACGGCCCGAACGAATCGTTTCGCAATCACTTGGAGGCAAATCCGGCTTCTTGGGCGACAACCTACCGCGAGGCGAACGGAAATGACTTGCACGTGACGGTCGATGGGGGGCGGCTGCGCCAGCGATATCCGGTGGTGGTGGATGTGGAACAGTCGACCGTTTCGATGGAAATCAAAGGCGGTGTGGGAGCGGTCCCGGTTCAGTTTCGTGGCTTGCCAAACGAGAAAGGTTTTGCGTTGTATCGATTGGTCGATGGACGCCGCGTGGCATTGGACCAATCGGTGCACGGAATGGATTTCTGGCAGGTGGATTTTGACACCGCAACGGAGACCTATCGAGCTACCTTTAATTTGCCGTTAGACCGAACCGCCACGAGCCGGTGGGTGTTCGAGACACGAGCGAATCAGCGTCAGTGATGCAAGAGGCCGGTGATGCAAGAGCCGGCGGCGAATCGCTCGTGGCAGGATGTGTTGCGAGTTTTCTTTTGGCGAGATGCTAAGCGTTTACTTGGATTTCAAATCCTGCTCGCTTTGCATGATCAACGATGGTGTCCTTGAGGTGATTGGGATCGCTGACGACGACACGCGTATCGGGCGGTAGGTCGGCCGGACGGTAGACTCGGCCGGTGGCGTCTTCGACGAGGACGGGTCGGTTGTCACTGACCTCTTGGTGTTCATCGGTAAGAACGCCGGTGCGTGCTGCGTCGGTATTCATCCGAGCGGTTTCCTGGTTTGTTCTCATGCCGGCATCATGAGAAAATGCGGTGTGGCGCCAGTGAACGTTGAGCGTAGCCATGATTTCGTACTCTCCAGAGATGTCTCGTGGTGCGTCGACGCCAAATTTTCGGGTAGCGAAACTTTCCAAGTGTTTTCGGCAGACCTGTGAATCAGCGAAAAGTCTTGGCGGGATGTCGATGTAATCAGCCGTACCGCGTTGGCGGCGGTTCATTAGACGACAACCGGGGCGAACGCCCACCGGCTCATTGTTGTTATTCGGTATGCGACCAAAGCAACAAGCCGTTGGTGACATTCGCTAAGTCCTGGAACCCCAGTGCTTGATCGTGACGCATCACTAGAATTACAGGGATGCTTGCGATTGTTTTGAATCGGATGCATCTCGGATGCAAATCACGGGCCAGAGAATCCAAACATCCGCGCCCTTCGCAAATTTTGCCTGCCCTGCCCTGCCCCGCTTCCACGTATCCCGGTCTCTCGGGGTGTGGATTTTGTGGCTGACGGTTTCCCCAGTTGCAAGATGACGGATGCGATAGACCGAGCAACGGGGAGTGAGCCGAATGGCCGTAAGGCCTCGGGTGGGAACGATCGAGCAGTGTTGGGGCTAACCAGCCCAACACCCGAGTGCTGACGCACTTCGGCTCATGAGGACCTTTTGCCTGCCAACGCTTCGCGATTGAACAACGCCGTATGCTAGCACTTCAAAAATTGATATCTCCCGACACCAAGGCTGTTAACAAAACAACCGCGTTCACGATGCGGGTGATTTCGGGCTGTAGTGTCTTCGCAACCAACGGCTGAGTCCTTCGAGGCCGGGGAACAGGACTCGTTCGGTGACGTTGCACTGATCGAGCTTATCACGGATTTCCCATTTCAGCTCGGCAGGTATCCGTATTTTGCGGGACAACTCGGGGTGTTCCTCGATCCAGCTATTCAGCCCGAGCGTGGCGTTCGACATCACCGAAAAGAGTGCGTACTGATTGACGATCCGGTCGTCCATCGAGGGAGGCTCGAAGAACAGTAGAAAGGGATCTTCGGACATCATGTCGAGCTCCCGCAGCGACGATACCGCATGATTGAGCATGTCGGTTGTGAAGGTGTTGGCGCCTTCTTTCTGGAGTGCGTCGCGGATCTTTGCCGGGAGTAGTTTATGAGTCTGCTCGTAATCGATTCGCCAGATCGCACCGTCGATATCTGTTTTGTCGGTGCTCGCGGTTGCGAAGTGGGCGGCGATCAACGGGGAGTGCGTCCAGTCGAGCAGTCGCGTCGGCAATCCATGGTGTTGGGCGAGTGAGAGCCAGTGCCAATACGAGTCGCGGGCGACCACGTTGCGATGGGCGTACTTCTTGAAGTTTCGCAGCAGGTGTTGCTCGAGCCGATCGAAATCGCCGCCGAGGCGGATCAATGTGGTGTCGAGCGGGTAGGCGGCATCGGAAAGTCCGCGGAATGCACAGGAAGATCGAAAACGGCCGAGCTGTTCATTCCAGGCGCCGCCGAGTAGAAGGTCTTGTAGGTGTCCCCAATTTTCAGCCGTTTCGGTATGCACGGTTTGTTTCCGGTTGCAAACGTTGGATCGAAGCCATGCGGCTCATCGTACCAGATGCAGTCGGTAACCCGGGGCCGTGGTGAACGCGATGCTAGAAAACGCTCGGTGCGTGATGGGTCAGAACGCAAGTGTTGGGTACGGAAACTCGACAACGGGCTGCTGATTTCGTAAGCCGTACGAGCACGTCAGGTTGTCTGTCTACAAAAGAACATCCCGCAGCTTTTGACAACGGGATGTTTGGTCGAGTCGATTCGGACGCGGTGGTTTAGAACTCTTCGTCGATGATTTCTCGCGAAGCACGCGTGCCGAGCGAACCCCAAAGTCCGTAAGGGCTCTTCTCGCCTTTCTGTACTGGGTCGGCGTTGGCGTCGCCGGCTTCGATGGAGTCGGTGATGAATTTGACCGCACCATCTCCCATCAGCACGTGAGCACCGCCTTGGTGACGACTGGAGATCGTCGAGATGCCTTGGCCGTTGTCGCCACCGGTCGTGCAGGTTGCTTTGTTCGGTGGCAACACGGTATGCACTGCCGAGAACACCCAGCGTCCGTCAGCCCAACGTGAGCCACGGCTTTGGTTTCCCGAGAGAACGTTTTGGCTGCTCGGGTAGAATTGTGGGCGAGTCGGGTCGGCCAAGTCTTGGCATTTTTGCGGGGTGAACAGGCTGCTGTAGTGAACACCCTGAGCGACTTCGGCGATGAGCTCTTTTTGACCAACGCTGGTTGCGATTTCGCCAGCGGCGATGGTGTTGGAGAGACCGTCAAGAACGTCACGGAATTTGGTCACGTGACGACTCCAGAACATGCCGCGGTTACTGCCGCGTACCCAAGCGGGGACGTTTGCCAAGTCGCTGGTGGTTCGTGCCGCGAGGTCTTGAACCGAGTTCCAACCAGGCCATGCGGCGGTTCCGTTCCAGTCATAATAGTCGGTTCGGTTTTTGCCGCCCGAGTGGGTCATGCGTGGGTTGTCACCAAGGGAACACGCATAGTTAGTGCGTCCGAGCGACGGTAGGCCAACACCAGGATCGCTCGGGCAACGGAAGGCGGGGATGTCCAGAGCCCACGGTTGGAAGCCACCGTACCATGGTGCTGGGCCCATTGGTTGGTATTGGTCGCCTTCGGCATCAACGCCGTTGGTGATTTGTTCCCAAATGGCCTGTTGCTCGATGAACGGAGTGGCTCCAACGAGCCAGCTCAACAGCAGAGCGTTGTTCTTGCTGTTGTCGCCGGTGCCACGGGCGTCCGTACCGGACATGTTTTTGGGCAATTGGTTGTAGGCGGAGTGGTAGTTGTGGATCGCCAAACCGATTTGTTTGAAGTTGTTGCTGCAGCTCATGCGGCGTGCGGCTTCTCGAGCGGCTTGGACGGCCGGCAGGAGCAAACCGACCAACACGCCAATGATTGCGATCACGACGAGAAGTTCGACGAGCGTGAAGCCTTCTCGCGAGGAGCGGTTGCTGGGACGAGACATGGTGTTCATGGTTTTCTCACTTAGTAAAAACAAAAAATGATCGGGAAATCAGCAACGGCAGGTGCGAGCTGATCAAGGTGACGTTGGCCTCGTTTGACTGATTCAGCCGAGGCCGTGTTTACTCAACGGGTAGCCGGATGTGGCAACCAAACGTTTTCGTGTTTGTTTTGGCGTTAGGACCGATTCATCGCTTCTTCTTCGGCGGTTGGTCCTGGCATTTCGGAGTCTTCGCCGGAGTTTTCGAACTCAGCGGAAAT
>JBICHZ010000268.1:0-12385 GCA_043101355.1 Rhodopirellula sp. JB044 | reverse complement strand
GAAATAGCCCGACGTGTTGTTGCAGCATCTTTACGATGTGATCTGTTGACACCTCCGTTGCCATCGAACGCCGCCTCCGGTGCAGCGGAAATCTCAACCTGCATCGAATCATATGACCATCGTTGGGAACTGTCTCGTTGGATCGAAGGCGTCGCGCTGCCCCGTCACGCAGAACCGGAGTTGATCGCCAAAGGCGGCGAAGCGATCGCGCACGTCCACAACGCGTTTGCCGACGAATCAACAACCGCTAACGGCGACGCGGTACTGTTGCTCGGCACCTGTGATTCATCGGTACTCGACAACGCGAGGCTGCCAAAACCGCACCTATCACACCCACGCCTGCCACGATGCATCACCGATCGCATCCAACGCCTGCAACATCTTTCTGGTTCGATCGAACTGTTGTCAAAACATGAGTGCTCGGTTGAAAGGATTGCGGATCGATTGACTCGGCAAGTCGTGCTAGGAAGCTCTTCCGATCCGGCCACTTCAATGCATCACCGAAAGCTAGCGGAGTCCTTGTTCGAAGCGAGCGTTTGGCTGCAGCGGAATTGGAAGACCGTCGCGCCGGAGTTGCTCGGCCGCCTGAAAGCTCACGCCGCAACGTTCCAACGCCACCCAAATTGCTACCCGGTGTCCTGGGTGCTCCGCGATGTCCACCGCGACCATGTTCTCTTCAGCCCGCCGAGTGTTGATTCCCCAAGCAACGTTCGTGGAGTGCTGGACTACGACGCCGTCGACACCGACAGCCCCGCCGCCGACCTCGCGCGGTGGGCGGGCGACTTTTGCCCGACGTGTGCGGATGAGACACACTCATCAAGTCCCTCCCATGCCTCGCCCCTCGACGCTGCGGTGGCGGGATATCGCAACGTCCGCCCATTTTCAAAATGGGAGCTTGAACTAGCGACAACACTAATGGACGTCAACTCAGTCGGAGGACTCGCCAATTGGACGAGCTGGCTGATTGCAGAAAATAGGCACTTTCCTGTCTCTGCTTTGCGAATCCGCGACCGGATTACTCATTTAATCGCGTCAGTCTGCCGAATCTGTTAAGATTCTCGGCCGCTTTTTGGATTCTTGTTCCGTTGATCACGCAACGGTTTGTTCCCCTTTGCAAACGAATCTGACCTCGTTGAAGACTCTGAAGATGACTCAATCGAACTCGAAACGATCCTCGCACCTGCATCCATCTAGACGCCTCCGATTCCGGGGCCTCTGGTGCATGACGGGAACTCTTTTGGCAACCCTCGCGGTCGTTGTCGCGACCAGCATGCCGGGTGCCGTCTTCGCAGCGGACGATGGCGTTACCGATCTGTTCCCGAACCTCTCCCTCGGTCGCTACGGACAACCCGACGTTGCGAGTTTCGGGCAACAGGAACCGGCGAGCGTCGAGGCGAGTTTCACGAGCCTCGATGGACAACCCGCCGTGGTCGTCTTGCAGGTGCAGGTTGAGTTGCAAGAACCGTGGCACATCTACTCGCTCACTCAGCCCAAAGGCGGCCCACTGCCGACCACACTGACGCTTCGTGGACCGGACTCGTTGGAGCTGATCGGCGATTGGCAGAGCGATTCTGCTCCAAAGAAAAGTGTTTCCCAGGAGTTCGGCGGACTGACGATTGAAGAACACGACGGAGAAGTCACCTTCTTCGCGAAGGCCAAACTGAAAGAGGGACAGACACCGGAATCACTGGAGTCCGTCGAAATCGAAATCAGTGCCCTCTCGTGCATCTCCGGCGGTGCCTGCCAACCGCTCGACGAAACACTCACCGCCACTCTCGCGGGACCGACACCCGGGCGAATCGCAAGAGCACTTGGAGTAAACCCTGGCGATCAGACGTCCCCCACCAATCAGCTCGCCAGCGAAATCACAAAGGATGACGCATCACACATCCCGTTGTTCCAAGACGACGACTATGCGATCTCATGGCGGGCGTACGTGACCACTCCCTCGCTCGAGCCAGGCTCGCAGGGGAAACTGGTTTTCGTTGCCATTCCTGACAGCGAGTATCACATCTATCCAGGCGTTGCCGGCGACAAGCCGATGTCGACGAATTTTGCCGTGACGGACAAGTCCGGACTGCGAATCGCGGCGCCTGAGACTCCTGCCAAAATCATCAAAGAAGAACCGATTCCCGGCCTCGTCAACGAGTATCACGATGGCGACGTCGCGTGGACGATGCCGTTCGAAATCCCTACCGATGCGGAGCCCGGTGCCAAGACAGTCAAAGGCGGAATCGCCTACCAGGCTTGCACGTCACAAAACTGCCTCTTGCCGATGGCACTGCAGTTCGAAGCAACGATCAACGTTGTCGCATCGAACGAATCGACCGAGAGCAACGGAGATCGGGCCTCCCCGATCACGCTCAAACCGGCCAAGTCGAAAGATATCAAAACACTCGCCGCCAATACCAAATGGGTCGACGAGATCACCCCGATCACCACGAGTTCACTCGGCCCCGCAGCAAACGAATCACCCGCTGCCAACCAAGCTCCCGAAGGTAGCCTGCCGGAAACCGGCACACCTTCACAACAGACAGCCCATTCGATCGCCGCGACAGAACCCCGATCCAACCAAGATGGTGTCGCTCAAACGGAATCGGCTCAAACTGATGTCGACGCTGCGGGAACTACCGACGCGAGCGAACCGGCCGAAACAGCAACCTCGTTGCCGGTCATCCTCGGGCTCGCATTCATTGGCGGCATCATCTTGAACTTCATGCCCTGCGTCCTTCCCGTGGTCGGCCTGAAGGTGATGAGCTTTGTCCAGCAAGCGGGATCGGATCACAAACGTGCGTTCCTTTTGAACTTCTCCTATTCAGGCGGCATCATGGCGATCTACGTCGCCCTGGCTTTGCTGATGGTGGTATTCTCGATGGCGTGGGGCGAACTCTTCACGCACTTCGAAGTTCGAATCGGCTTGATCGTTCTGATGTTCGCGATGGCACTGAGCTATTTCGGATTCTGGGAACTGCCGGCCCCTGGAATGGCGTCGAGCAAGGGTGCCCAGGACCTGCAACAACGCGAAGGCTACACCGGTGCGTTCTTCAAAGGGATGTTCGCGACGGTATTGTCGACACCGTGCAGCGGCCCGTTCCTCGGAGGTATTTTTGCTCTCATCGGTGGACAATTGCCACCGTTGCAATCAACGCTGGTCATCCTCGTTGTGGGCGTCGGTATGGCGATCCCCTACATCATCATGGGTATTTGGCCGAGCCTGATGTCCTGGTTGCCCAAACCCGGCCCATGGATGGAGACGTTTAAAGAGTTTCTGGCGTTCCTCTTCTTGGCCACGGTCGCGTTCTTCTTCTATTCGTTCAACGATGAAGACAAACTATGGGTGTTTGTCACCTTGATCGGTGTGTGGTTCGGGTGCTGGATCATCGGCAAAGTCCCTTCATGGCAAACCCTGCAACGCCGAGTCATCGCATGGACGTCCGGTATTGCGGCAGCGGTCGCGATCTCCATCCTCGCCTTCCAGTTCCTCGGCCCGATGACCGAAGAACAGAAAGCGTTGAATACAAAGATCGCATGGGAACCGTACAACGAAGTCCGCCTGCAAGAACTTCAGTCAGAAGGCAAAACGGTCTTGGTCGATTTCTCGGCGAAATGGTGCGTGAACTGTCTGGTTAACCTGAAGGTCGCAATTGACACCAAACCGACGGCGGAACTCGTTGACGAACTCGATGCGGTTGCCATGTACGCGGACTGGACCGACCGGAACCCGGAGATCAAAGCCAAACTCGAAGAGTTACAGAGCAAGTCGATTCCGTTGCTGGCAATCTACCCTGGGCAAAGCCCCGAAAAACCAATCCTGTTGCGAGACCTCGTCTCTCAGAAGACCGTCCTCGACGCGCTCCGTCAGGCCGGACCGAGCCAATCGGCTTCCGTCGCGTCGCGTAGTTCAGGACGTGCGATGATCGCGAATCGGTGACCTTAACGCTGGCTCGCCCGAATGAATGGCGGCTGCCAACTCGGTGCGAGCGTCGCATCATCAATCGTAACACCGGCTTCGATCAATCCGTCGTGATTGACCAAAGGATTGTCAGGAATCGTGTCGAGTGATTCACTCGGCAGGAAGCCAACATGGCCATCCTCGTAGAGAACGTTGATCCCGCGACCACCATGGCTCATGAGAGTCATGCGGTACGCGGGTTGGCTGGAATGATCATCGCGAGGTACATGAACGCGAGTGATTGCCGCATCACTCATGACGGCAAACTGCGAACGCCCCTGAAACCGTGGCGACGTGAAATGCTCACCATCACGCACGCCGAGGGTGTACGCGTAGTGACCACCCGCAGTCATTTGAAACCAACGCAAACGCTCGAGTGCACGCACCATGAGATTCGTGGCCGCTTCATCGCGCAACGCTTCTTCGCTCGCATGCGTCAAATCGCGTTCCACATCATCGAGCATTCGTAGCGTGACCATCGTCGGCACACCGGCATCCTCTTGACTCAACTCGGGAGAGAGGGTCGGCGACCAACTCGTCTCCAAGAGTTGATCGCGATCGATCGATGGACAAAGTGTGGTCAAGGGATTGCTCAGCAGACCGGCCTCATGCAATCGCGGTGCATAAACACCCGCGAACGCTTGATACCCGTCCGGGGCAACGGATGGTAACCGAGACTGGGCGTTGCGATTCGCGAAGGAGGTCATCGCGACCCCGAGTTCCCTCAGGTGATCCTGGCAGGCTGCTTTGCGTGCCGCGAAGCGACCTTCAACGAGCGGCGGAATCGAAATTGCCACAAGGATCGCCGCAGCCGTAATCGACGCGCCCCAATCTCGCAGCGTCCACGACGAATCACCGCCCTTTTCGTTTGACTCGCTAAGCGTCAGTTCACCGTAAGCAGGCTCCCCGCCGTCTCCCGATGCTGACTCGTCTCCAGGACTAATTCGGTCCACAGCGGATTGGTAGGCAGACTCGTCCACGGTCTGCCATCGGACAGTGTCATCGAGGTCGGCAAAGTCATCGAACCCAGCAAAGTCACCGGGGCCGGCAAAGTCATCGCCCCCCGGAAACTCATCCGTTTCCGAAAACTCATCGGCGGTGTCTTCCGGATCGACCGGCGGTGGTAGTGGCGGCAGATTCGCCAGCGTGCGCGAAACGAGATCAACCGGCGGAACGTCGTCTGGCTCGTCGGCCTCTTCTAAACGTTCGAGCAATTGCTCCAGTTCCGCCAATTCCCGCCGCGCTTCGGCATCCTCCCGCAACCACTGCTCCACTCGACGCATCTCATCAGGCTCGAGAGCACCAAGCAAATAGCCGAGTAAATCTTCTTGCATCGGCAAGTCAACCTTTCAGCGGCGGAGGAATCGGAAACCGCGGGACACACGTCGCTCCCATCTTACCCGGACCTGTACGGCGATGCCCCCAATCCGGTTCGACAGACAAACAAATCTCTCGCCCCTCGCCTTAAAAAGAGTCGCCCGAGCCACTGACGAACGCCTCTGCCCGCCAAAAAAACGAGGGAAAACGCCTCTTTGACGTCTCGCCGATGTCACCTCCGTGCCACGCTGGCACGCCCCCCACAGCCAAATAATTCTGGGGTCAGACAATGCACGAGATCATTCGTGGACGTCATCACTCATGTGCAGCGACTTCGCGGTGTGCCATCGATACGGTGACGGAAGGATGTCTTCTGGGGCGATTTCGAGATGCAAAACCCGTCGGCGAAGTTGCGTTTTGGGGTCTGTCGCGTGAGAGCCATGGCTCAGCAAGGGACGCATGGCAAAGACGTCTCCGGCTCGGCAAAAAATCGTCTGTGGCTGCTCTTCCACAATCGCTTCGATTTCCAATTCTTCTCCCCGAACAGTCGAGGCGATCGATGGGATGACGTGGGAACGCGGCACCACGAACAGCGCCCCGTTGTCGGCCTTCATCGGATCGAGGTGCAGACGCAGCGTCAGCATCCGCGAAAGCACATCGTCGGTCGCCTCCACGTGCGCAACGCCCGCCTTCCGAGTCGGCTTGGCAAACGGTGCAGGCGGGTCGTGATGTTCGCGAACCGCTATCGTTCGGTCTCGGTGCAGAGACAACGCCCAACCCTGACCAGGCGGTTTATCAAAGTACAGCACGCGTACCACGCAAGCGTTCGTGCCGACGTATTCGCGGATCCTTCGCGAGATCCTGATGTCCTCGATCCAGCCTTTCCATAACGACTCGTGCTCGATCAAGTTGCGACCACCGACAACGCTGCCTTCCCGATTCTCAATGCGATCTTCCGCGTTCGCGTCCAAGACCGATGCAATCTTGCGACCGATCTGTTCGCACCCAGACTCGGTCACAACCTCGCGAAGGATTCGGTAGCCATAACGTTCAATCAGCTTCATGAATTTCTCTAGCGAAAATCTCGTGTTTTGGTGGAGAGGTTTTCCATCATCGAACTCAAATCTTCCACTCGTCCGACGATTACGTGAATGACGCCTTTCCGGTTTTCTAGCTTTCCATCGACCAACCAAGCATTGCTGGCTCGCGCGATCTTGAAGAACCGCTTCCATACCGCCGCAAACATGACCAGATTCATCGCACCGGTTTCATCTTCGATGGTAACAAAAGTGATTCCCTTCGCGGTTGAAGGCCGTTGCCGCATCAACACAATGCCCGCCACACGAACATGCCTTCCGTCACGCAGGTCAGGCAAGTCACTCGCTGCGCGACATCCTAATTCCTTTAATTGATGGCGTATGAAGGAAACCGGATGCGCTTTCAAACTGAGGCCCGTGGTTTGATAGTCGCGGTGAACCTCTTCCATCGGTGACATCGCAACGAGTTCGTCGGGCACACTGTTATCCGGTGCCAGCCCCTCGAGCAACGGCATCGAGGCAGTCGCCTCATCGGTCGCGAGCGACTGCCACACCGCAGCACGTCGGTCGTTGGCGATCGAGGCCAACGCATCGGCGTCAGCCAGGATCGCGACCGAGGAACGAGACAACCCCGCGCGAACCGTCAAATCGTTTAGATCCCGGAATACCCCACCTTTCTCTCGCACCTGACAGATTTGCTGTGACACCGCAGCGGGCAGCCCACGAATCATCTGCAAACCCAACCCGATCGCGGGCCCGAACCGATTCGGGTCCTCGACCAATCGCGTTTTCACATCGCTGTGGTTCACGTCCACCCCGTAAACCCGAACCCCATGCTTCTTCGCGTCGGCAATCAATTGTGCGGGCGCATAAAAACCCATCGGCTGACTGTCGAGCAACGCCGCACAAAACGCCGCCGGGTAGTGACGTTTGAGATAACAGGACGCATAAACCAACAACGCAAAACTCGCCGCGTGCGACTCGGGAAATCCGTATTCCCCGAATCCGCGGATCTGATGAAACACTTGTTCGGCAAACTCATCGGACATGCCGTTGGCCCGCATTCCGTCGAGCAACTTGATCCGAAACCGGTCGATCACCCCGGGTCGTCGCCACGCCGCCATCGCACGTCGCAGTTGATCGGCTTCGCCGGGCGTGAACCCCGCCACGACCACCGCCAGGCGCATCGCTTGTTCCTGAAAAATCGGAACACCCAACGTTTTTTCGAGAACCCGACGAACCGCGTCATTGGGATAAACAGCAGTCGTCGGGTTCTCCCGCGCGGTTAGAAACGGGTGCACCATGTTGCCTTGAATCGGCCCCGGACGAACAATCGCGACTTCGATCACGAGATCATAGAAACATCGCGGACGCAGTCGTGGCAGCATGCTCATCTGCGCCCGGCTTTCGATCTGGAACACCCCCATCGTGTCCGCTGCACAGATCATGTCATACGTCGGCTGATCATCCGCCGGTAAAGTCGACAAGGTGAGATCACGCCCATGGTGAACTCGCACTAACTCAAAACACCGACGCAGTGCGGACAACATCCCTAGCGCGAGCACATCGACTTTCAAAATACCGAGTTCGTCCAGGTCATCCTTGTCCCACTGGATCACACTGCGTCCCGGCATCGCCGCGTTTTCGGTGACACACAACTCACACAGATTTCCCGCTGTCATGACCATACCGCCGACATGTTGCGACAGATGGCGAGGAAACCCGATCAACGTTTGCGTCAGAAACAGAAACCGCTTGCCCAACGGCGTGTCCGGATCCATCCCCGCGTCGCGACACCGGTCCGGCAATTCAGGGTTGCGGTCAAAACTGCCTGCCAACTTTGCAACCGCGTCAATGATATCCGGAGAAACACCGAGAGCCTTGCCGACTTCTCGGATCGCACTTTTGGCGCGATACGTCGTCACCGTTGCCGTCATCCCGGCCCGATCACGGCCATACTTTTCGTAGAGATACTGCAAAACCTCTTCGCGACGTTGATGTTCGAAATCCACGTCGATGTCGGGGGCCTCATTGCGTTCACGACTGATGAACCGTTCAAACAAGAGATCCGTTTGAGTCGGATCGACCGCCGTGATGCCGAGACAATAACACACCGCCGAATTCGCCGCCGACCCGCGGCCTTGGCAAAGGATGTTGCGAGACCTGGCGAAACGAACCATGTCCCAAACAGTCAGGAAGTAGGCTTCGTAGTGCAACTCTTCGATCAGAGTAATCTCGTGCCGCAGCATTTCGATCACCCGCTCGGACACGCCGTCGGGCCACCGCTGGCGGGCACCCTCCCAAGTCAAACGTTTGAGATGCTCGATCGGTGACATCCCCTCGGGCGCGATCTCGACCGGATACTCATATCGCAGATCGTCGAGACGAAACCGGCAACGTGATGCAATCTCGACCGTTCGCGCGATCGCATCGGGTACGTCTCGGTAGAGTTCACGAATTTCGTCGAGCGTACGCAGATGATGTTGGCTATTGCCCAGCCGCTCGTCCGCGATCCGGTCAACGGTTGTTCCTGCCGCGATCGCAGTCACGCAGTCATGCAGCAGCATTCGCTGCGCCGTGTGGTATCGCACGTCACCGCTGGCTACCAACGGCACATCACACGCGATCGACAGATCACGCAACCACGCCGCCTTGCCGCAGTCATCAACACCTCGATGGAAGGACGCTAACACGTAGTTTCGGTCGCTGAACACTTCCCGAAACGGGCCCCGCAAAAACGCGCGTGTTCGATTGTTCTTGCCGCCTCGCGACTCGTCGTTCACGTTTGTCGCGGCCCCGCGATCGACAATCGCTCCGGCTAAAATTCCGTCGGCAAATTGGGCAATGTCGTCGAACGATAACTCACATTTACCCTTCTCACATCGCATCCGACCGGTCGACAGCAGACGGCACATTCGTCCATAGGCCGCTCGATCCGTTGGCCACAACACCATTGGCGGGGCATCCGACGGGTGCACTTCCGTCCCGACGATGTACTGCAATCCTGCCTCTTTGGCCGGTGCGTGTCCTCGAACGACTCCCGCGATTGATTCACGGTCGGTGATCGCCAGTCCGGCATACCCCAACTCCGCTGCCCGCTGCACCAATTCGTCGGGATGTGACGCGGCCTCTAAAAACGAGAAGTTGCTTCGGCAGTGGAGTTCGACATATCGCATGAATAGCGGAGTTTATCCTCGTTACGGCTGCCAAGATCAAAGCCGCTGAGACGAATAAAAACGAGAGAACGCCCTCGAAAACATACCGTTTTGCCGAATTCACGGCACACAAACTGCAACTTCCCCGTCCACTGATGCCAAAACGGCCGCCCAGGTTCACCCGTTTTCCCGCCTAAAGGGTAGACGACACAACCAAATTACCAGCAAAAACTTTCGAATCTCATGGCAACCTATTCATCCATGCACCCTGATCCCTACGCTCAACCCCGATATTCTCACGACGATCCGAACTACGTCGACACGATGCGAAACATGGAGCCGACGCATCCGGCGTTGCTCGGATACCTGTTTTGGGTCATCGGTTTCACCGGTGCGCATCGCTTCTATTTCGGGAAACCGCTTACGGGAGCGTTGTGGTTCTTCACCGGAGGGATCTTCCTGGTCGGATGGATCATCGACTTCTTCTTCATTCCCGCCATGTCCGAGGAAGCGCAGCGACGATACCGTCCCGCAGCAACCGACTATAGCGTTGCGTGGGTGCTGTTGGTGTTCCTCGGCTTGTTCGGAGTCCATCGATTTTACATGGGTAAAATTGTGACCGGCGTGATCTACCTGCTCACCGGAGGCCTGTTTGGCATCGGTTACGTGTACGACATTTGCACGCTCAACGAACAGATCGACGAGGGATAAAAAACGGCAGCGTCCACGTCCGGCCCAACCAATGGACCGCGTGGAGAACGAAACCTTCCTGCGCGATGAGAACCGTTCGAGCAGTGTGCCCCGGACACCGCGAAGCTTTCCTTGGGACGAAGCGTTAGAATGGACGCTTTGCTCCAAGACAGTCCCCATCTTCGCGTTTTCAACATGCAGCATCTCGCCCTCCAAACCGATGGTCCTTTAGCAACCCTGACCATCGAACGCCCCGAAAAGCACGGTGCGTTGAGCCCTCGATTGATCGCCGATCTCCACGAGGGCCTCGATGAGTTGCACCAGAATCAACACGTCCGCGCCGTCATTCTCGCTTCGTCAGGATCGACGTTCTGCAGCGGTGTGGACCTGTCCGTGTTGCAGGAAATTCGTTCTCTCCCTGAGCAAGACCAACTGCAGCAATGGTTCGAGTATTGGCGACGCTTCTCGGAGTTATGTGAAACATTCCTGCGTTTCCCCAAACCGTTGATCGCAGCGGTAGGAGGTCCCGCGATCGGAGCGGGATTTGCCGTTGCGCTTTCCTGTGACATGATCGTCGCATCGGACGACGCAACGTTCTCGGCAGGAGCGGTTCGTCACTGTCTCGTAGGTGGAATTACCGCAGCATTGCTCTCGTTCCGAGCCGGCACGTCATTGTCCGCGAGAATGAGCCTCACGGGAAACGCGTTGACCGCGAACGCGGCAAACGATGCAGGCCTGTTATGCCAACCGCCCATCGATTCAAATCAACTCATCCAAACCGCCCAGAAATGGGCGACGGAATCGACACAAGGTTCACCGCAGGCGATCCAAGCGACCAAACGTTTGATCAACGAAAGTATTGGCGAGACGATGCTCACTCAACTCGCCGCCGCTGCAGCCGATAGCGCCACGGCATGCACGACCGAATCGGCGGGTGAGGGAATCGAAGCGTTCTTGAACAAAGCCACACCGCCTTGGCAAAACACCTAACAAACACGCCTGTCCCCATCTACGACCAAAACTCGCCTAACTCGCAACATGCTTTACTCATTGACTCACATCGACCGTCGACTCAAAACCATTCACGCAGGCTTTGAAGGCACGACGCTGATAATGTTTTCGCTGTTACTCACGGTCGTGTTTTGCGGGTGCGTCCCTCGTACGGAAGAGGATGTGGTTGTTTACTCGGCGCTCGATGAAGAATTCGCCTATCCGATACTCGAGGCCTTCGAACGCTCGGTGGACTACGAGACATCAGTCGTTGGGAAATTTGATGTCGAGTCGACGAAAACGGTGGGACTGGTAAACCAAATTCTTACCGAGCAGAACCAACCACGATGCGATTTGTTTTGGAACAACGAGATCCTGCACACAGTCCGGTTGCAGAAGGAAGGCCTGCTCGCCCGGCATGACTGGCCCGTCCCGACCGACTGGCCGCGTGACATGATTTCGAGCGATTCGACATGGTGTGGCTTTGCCGCTCGAGCGCGTGTTTTGATCATCAACACAAAACTGATTGACTCGTCCGATCAATTCCCACAAAGCGTCGACGAACTGCTAGACGAAAAATGGAAAGACAACTGCGCGATGGCCCGTCCCCTGTTTGGCACAACGGCTACTCACTGGGCCGTGCTTCGGGATCGACTCGGACGCGAAGTTGCCCTCGAACAACTGCAAACAATCGCCGACAACGCGTTGATTCTCTCGGGCAATAAACAAGTCGCCCAGGCCGTATCGGCGGGACGTGTTGCCTGGGGGCTGACCGACACCGACGATGCGATGATCGAGAAAGAACTCGGCTATCCGGTCGAAATTGTTTTCCCCGATCAACAACCCGACCAACCGGGAACCTTACGAATCCCCAACACGCTCGCGATTCTTAAGAACGCACCACACCCGGTCGCGGCTCACCGTTTGGCGAATTATCTGATGACGCCTCAAACCGAAGACCGCCTCGCCATGGGGCCGAGCAGCCAGATGCCGATCAGCAAAGAAAGCAAATTCCCACCCGCGGTCCTGCCCGACACCCCGATCCGTTGGATGAAAGTCGACTTCGAAACCGCCGCAGAAAACTGGGACGCATGGGCCGCCGACGTCGCCCAAATCTACGCACAACAGTAAGAACCTATTCGGAAACACATTCAAGTCGTAAGTCCATATTTGAAGGGAGGTTGGTCGCCAGTAGGAGCGAGTCGTCTGAGCATCCGTCCGATCGATGCAACGTGGACCATTGC
>JBICHZ010000267.1:0-4491 GCA_043101355.1 Rhodopirellula sp. JB044 | reverse complement strand
TTCTGTCCAATTACGATTTCCGGTGAAGCCCGTGTCCTTGGTCGAAATGATTGACGCCTGTTCGAGTGGTTTCGTCGAATCGAAGACAACGGTCAGGCGTTCGCCGTTGACGTTGGATCGTGTTTGAAGGCACCAGGGGCGTTGGTCGGCAACGATGCTCTTGGCGAACGCGTAGCTGTCCGGTGGCGTCCAACTCGCTCGGCTGCTGTGCCGCATTCCCGGTAGCAACACAACCATGTTTGGCCCCTTCGTCGCTCGGTAGCTCGCCGCTTGGCTGCCGAGCGGGAAGTGGTTGTCTCTCGGCCACGAGAACCACATCGCTGGCATTTTTGCGTCAGGCAGATAGTTCACCGGATCCCACACTTGACGATAAAAGTCGTTGTTGCCGAGAGCCCGCCCCCAATGGTTTTCGGCGTCGGCCATGTCGCCGCAACCGTAGGTCGGAATCGCGAATGCGAATCGCGAGTCGATCCCCATCACGGTGCTCGTGATCACGCCTCCCCAGGAAACGCCCATGACACCGACTTGGTCTGGGTTCACCTCCGGGAGGGAACGCAGCAGCGAATTGGCGAGGATCGTGTCGGCGAGGGCGTGGTACATCCATTGGTCTTCGATCGGTTTGTCGACGTCTTGGTAGTGCCCGCGCCGCCATGGGCCGGGCCAGTCGTGTTTTGCCCATTTGCGAGAGGCTTCGCGCCGTTCGAGTTGTCCTTCGTGTGCGATCGAGATCGCGGCGAAACCATGGTCGTTCCATCGTTTGACCCATTCACGAAACGCGGTGCCACCACCACCGTGGACCAGAACGATGCCTGGCACCGTTTTGCGATCCCGCGAATCCGCTTGTGATTGTTCGGGAAGACCGAGCCACGCAAAGACCTTGGTCGGCTTGCCTTCGTACGGAAGTGCATTGAAATAGATTGGGCGAATGTTATCTGCTTCCTCGAAACCGTCCGCCGTCATCACTTGCGGTGCGGTGGTGAGTTCACCGAGGGCGGTCACCTTGGATCGCTGTGTCGCGAAGTCGTCGGCGTTCGCGGCGCAGGTGAACGCCAGCGAAACAATCAGGATTATTCGAATCATCAGGGATCTCAGTGGGGAGGGGGGGTGAGTCCGGTGCAATGATTGGTATATCGAAGGCGGTCGAGCTGGACTCGTGTTAAATTGAGCTGCGATGCGTCGGCACTGGTAAGCAATCGAACGAACTTGATTTCGGTTCGCAGGCCCGGCAGAAACGGTTTTCCGGTTGGAGACGAATATGTTAAGGCGTGGTTTCAGGAACGAGTCCGGTGTTGTGTGCGACCATCGTTTGGGCAAGCGATACTGTGGTATCGTACTGGCCTTTATGTTGCTCGTCTGTCCTCCGTTTGTATGACACTGTTCTCTGTTTGTGTGACACTTGTCGCTGCTTGTAGAACACGGACGACGCTGGAAGATAAAATATCGAGATGCCTGGGATACACGAGTTGCGGTTACCGATTGTTGCGAGTCTGCTTTTGTGGAATGTCGTGATTGGTGTGCTCCCGCAGGCTCGCTCGGGCGAACCTGCCAAGGCATCGGGTGCATCGGACCAGAGAATGGAGGCGAACGCGTCGCAACTTTCGTTGGCGGAGCTAGAACGCCGGTTGGATGCGATCGACGCGCAACTCGATCGCTTGTGTCCGATCAGTTTGCGTAGTGGGGTCGGCGGTGTAGGCATCCGTTCGTCGGTGCGTGCGGACCCGTACGCTCCGGAGTGGTTCGAAGTGGAGTTGGCTGCCCCGACTCCGATTCATCACATTGTGTTGGTGCCAACGATTTGGCGCGACACCAAGATGGGTTTGCGTGCGGATGGTTTCCCGATCGAGTTTCGCGTTGTTGTGGGGAGCGACGGAGACGGTGAGGGGACTGTCGTTGCGAGGTTTACCGAGAAAGATGGCTTGCTGCCTCGGATTGCACCGGTGGTGATTGAATGCTCGGGCGTCGTCGCGTCTTGGGTAAGGATCGAATCGGTCGAGTTGTCGTCTCGACTTTGGGATTCGATGTACGTGCTGCAGTTGTCCGAACTGTTCGTTTTCAGCGGTGAAGAGAACGTCGCACAGAATCGACCGGTGAAAGCATCGTCGAGTTCGATCGTGGAGGGACGTCATCCACGCTTTCTCGTCGACGGTTTCGTGCCGTATCTGATGGACGCGATGCAAGGCGAACAAAGCATCGCTTTCTTGCGTGAAGGCAATGTCGATGAACATTATGAGTTGCGAATCGATCTCGGTAGAACGGTTCCGGTGAACCGAGTTCATCTACACGCAGTCGATCTGAGTGACACGATCCCGCAAGCGAATTTGGACGGCATCGGGATTCCCAGGAGGATGATACTCGAGGGGGCGACGCGTTCCGATTTCTCCAACGCGGTGACCTTGCATGAATTTCACTTGCCGACGGTCTATGACCTCGGGCCGATTATTGTGCGTCGTTTTCCCAGGACACCTTGTCGATATCTGCGGTTGACTGTTGTTGAGCCCGATACCGTCCGACGAGGAGTTCGTTCCATCGCTCGAATCGGATTCGCGGAGATCGAGGTGTTCTCTCAGGGAGAAAACGTTGCGTTGCATCTGCCGGTCGAGGGTAGTTTTGAGAAGAAGAACCCTAACCGTCCTTTATCGGCGTTGACCGACGGTCGGAACTTCTATGGGACCATCCTTCCGGTGCGTGAATGGTTGTTTGATTTGGCGCGTCGGCACGACCTGGAGGTAGAACGACCTTTCCTTGTGGCGGAGCTGAATCGACGCTATTCAAGGCAGCGTGGGCAGTTGTTGTGGTTGACTTGGTTGGCGGTGCTGCTCGCGGTGGGAATTGGTGTTACCATTCTGATCGAACGGATGGTTCGTATGAGGCAACTGGCAAATCTGAAAGAACGTTTTGCCGCGGATTTGCACGATGAGCTCGGTGCGAATTTGCACGTGATCGGATTGCTCGGTGATCTGGCCCAGGCGGCAGTAGGGTCACCCGAAAAGCTGAAAGGTTTGCATCAACGCATTCGAGCCATGACCGAACGGTCGGGCACCGCGGTGCAGTATTGCACCAACATTCTCGAAGCGAAGGGGCTCTATCAAGACCTCTACGATGACATGCAGCGAACAACCCAGCGGATCATGGCGGATATTGACGGGGAGCTGTCCTTCAAAGGGGACACGCAGTTGCTCGAGAGATTGAAGCCTCGGACACGTGCCGATCTGTTTCTTTTTTACAAAGAATGCTTAGTGAATATTAGTCGGCATAGTCGGGCGACACACTTCTGTGCACGCTTCGAGGTGACGGACCGGCAGCTCGTTCTGCAGGTCTGTGACAACGGTCAGGGAATGTCGGCGGCCGGTGCGGTCGAGGTTCCACCGTCACTGCAACGTCGAGCCAAATTGCTCGGCGCGGGCGTGACAGCGGAGCGTGGGGAACTAGGCGGAATGCGAATCGAGCTTGTACTGCGAACACGAAAATGGGGACGCCGTCGTTAGACGCGGACGCGAGATGCAATCAGTCACAAGGGTGATGTTGGTCGAAGATCATCCGGAGTATCGTGAGGTCATTCAGTTGGCTCTCGAAGACGAGCCGGGCATTGAATTGACCGATCAGGTCGGATCCTCCGAACGTGCCATCTCGGTGCTCCAGCATCGAGAGCAATCCGCGTTGCCTGATATTGTTTTGTTGGATTTGAATTTGCCCGGCATCTCTGGCTTGGATGTCTTGCCCAAGCTTCGTGAGATTCTGCCGGATGGAAAGGTGATCGTGCTGACGCAGTCGGGAAACGAAGCCGATGTCTTGATGGCGATTCAACTCGGCGCGTCGGGTTACTTATTGAAATCATCGACGGTAACGCAGATCGTCGATGCGATTCGTACCGTCGCTGCCGGCGGCGCTACTCACGATAGTGGGGTGGCGAAGTTCGTTTTGAGTCGGCTTCAAGCACTAACGCAGTCACAGCCAGATGAAATACTCAAGGCATTGTCGCAGCGTGAGCTCGAGATTCTGAAATTACTCGGCGAAGGATTTGTGAAAAAAGAAGTCGCACGTCAACTCGATATTAGTGTGAGTAGTGTGGCGACCTACATCCGCCGTATCTACGAGAAACTCGATGTGCAGAACGCACCCGCTGCGGTCAGCAAGGCGTATCGCTTGGGGATCTTTCCCGCCAATCGAGATAATTGAAGGTGCGTTCACGAGCGTTTGTCACAGCGGTTCGAGCGACGTAGAAGTCAATAGAATTTCAACGGCAGTTTGTTGTGAAATGTATGGAGTGCTCGTTGGCGCCGGTACGTCGATCACCACCGGTGTTGGAAACCGTTCCGGTCGCGAATGTCGCAGCGTTGAGGGTGGAAAAGGTTAGCGGGTTCGAGTTTAATGCGGGTCCCCACCCGGCCATTCTTGGCTGAACTCAATCGGCCTTTCACAGGCCGTCCCGACTATCCAACCTGCCTACCAATACGATGCACGCGCGCGTAATTTTCTCGGTGCTGAGCGTAC
>JBICHZ010000266.1:0-8631 GCA_043101355.1 Rhodopirellula sp. JB044 | reverse complement strand
CCCAGCCCGATCGATACGAATGCCAACTTCGCGGTGATCGGCCCAGCCTGCTTCACCCCCAATGGAGTTAGGACCGGGCCGACACACGACACATATTTCGTGCAACCGAACCATTCTGCCACCTTCGCTGTCGGTTCCGATGAGCTTTGCGAGAAGAGCTCGTAAAAAAAGAAACTTCTGACATTTTTTCCACGGCCGGTTTGGGCCGCTGTCGGCGTTTTACTAACCCGCAAGCCGCAGGCACTTTACGTCGAAAAGGGGGACACACATAGCGCGCGTCATCAAATCGAAGCACTTCCGCAACCCATTCCGGAGAAGCAACTTAGGACGCCTCAAATTTTTTCGTTGACACATCCTCACAAATCCCTAACATTCCCTGCGTCGTCCACATGTAGTGCCTCGAAGGCATGGAAGCCACTACCGGTAGTGATAGCAATTCGTTTCACGGCGAGTTTGCGGGTCACGTATTGCCGATACCAATGGCCCGCCCTTCCCAATTTTTTGGGAGTGAGTAGCTGACATGTGGGAAGGCGATGTGAGTTGATTTTTGATCAATGAGTCGTTTCTGAAATCCGCAGCAACTTTCGAATCTTCAGAAAGAATTGCGCAAGGATGACCGCCACAAGGATGACTTCTTTCCGGAGCCAGTAATCTATGTCCACCGTTTTGCCAACCAAAACCGCCGCCGAGTCCGATCGCACCGCTTCCAAGTCTGACCGCGGCGCGCAAGCCGGGGTGGAAGCACGGTCACCCCACAACGACCCCGCCTTGGAGAAGGTCGATTCCCAACACGGCGTCGAATACGCCCGCCAGAAGTTCAACGCCGCCCCACGTGGCGAACGCAGCGGACTGAAAATCGACGCACGCTTCTGCCCCGACGACGGACGCACGCCGTTCGCGACGACGCAGTGGGACCTCCGCAGCGCTGCGATTAAAGATGAAACCGGCAAAGTCCTGTTTGAGCAAAACGATTGCGAAGTCCCTTCGAACTGGAGCCAATTGGCGACCAACGTCGTCGTCTCGAAATACTTCTACGGCGACCCGAACACCGAAGGCGAACGTGAACGCAGCGTTCGTCAACTCGTCCACCGCGTGACCCGTACCATCACGGACTGGGGTCTCGCCGACGGGTACTTTGACACCGCCGAAGACGGAGAGCGTTTCTACCGCGATCTGACTTGGTTGTGCCTGCACCAACACGGTGCGTTCAACAGCCCGGTATGGTTCAACGTCGGACTACACGCGCAGTACGGCGTGACCGGTGCAAAATGCAACTGGCACTGGGACGCAGAAACCCAAACCACCGCACAACCCGAGAACCCTTACGAGTATCCGCAGGGATCGGCATGTTTCATCCAAAGCGTTGATGACAACATGGACGACATCATGCGGTTGGCATGCAGCGAAGCGATGCTGTTCAAATTCGGCAGCGGTACCGGAACCGACTTGTCGACGATCCGCAGCCAACGTGAAAAACTCTCCGGCGGCGGAACCCCGTCGGGCCCACTCTCGTTCATGCGTGTTTATGACTCGATCGCTGGCGTCGTAAAATCAGGTGGCAAAACCCGCCGCGCCGCCAAGATGCAGTCGCTCAAGGTTTGGCACGCGGACATCCTCGAGTTCATCGAGTGCAAATGGGCCGAAGAGAAGAAAGCACACGCGTTGATCCGCGAAGGCTACGAGTCGAACTTCAACGGCGAAGCCTACAGCAGCGTCTGCTTCCAGAATGCCAACCTCTCGGTCCGATTGACCGACGACTTCATGGACGCCGTCCGCCAAGGCGAACAATGGCAGACCCGTTGGGTCACGGACAAACCGACCGAAACACCGCCGAAGTACGACGCGAAAGAACTGCTCAACAAGATGGCAGAGTGTGCATGGCACTGTGGCGACCCTGGCGTGCAGTACGACACCACGATTAACAAGTGGCACACGTGCCCCAACAGCGGAGCGATCAACGCATCGAACCCGTGCAGCGAGTACATGTTCCTCGATGACACGGCGTGCAACCTGTCGAGCATCAACTTGATGAAGTTCGTCGGCAAAGACGGCAGCTTCGACGTCGAGCGTTTCCGCGCCGCGGCACGCATCTTCTTCATCGCTCAAGAAATCCTCGTCGACCACGCGAGTTACCCGACCGAGCCGATCGCCCGCAACAGCCATCTGTATCGCCCACTCGGCCTTGGTTACTCGAACCTCGGCAGCGTAGTCATGACCGCTGGCCTGCCCTACGATAGCGACGCGGCCCGCGGCATGTGCGGATCGTTGACCGCGTTGCTGCACGGCGAAGCGAACCGCACCAGTGCCGAGATGGCAGCCGTGGTCGGACCGTTTGAAGGCTACAAGGGCAACGAAGAACCGATGAATCGCGTGATGCAAATGCACCGCGATGCCTGTGACGACATCAGCGACGAAGGCCCTGAGGAACTCAAGGCGGCTGCCCAAGAACTGTGGGACGAAGTCACCAAGGTCGGCAAGAAGTACGGCTTCCGAAACGCCCAGGCAACGGTTCTCGCTCCGACCGGAACGATCAGCTTCATGATGGACTGCGACACGACCGGAATCGAACCGGACATCGCACTCGTCAAATACAAACAACTCGCCGGCGGCGGAATGCTTAAGATCGTCAACCAAACCGTCAAACTCGGTTTGAAGACGTTGGGTTACGACCAAGTCACGATCGACGAGATCCTGAAGTACGTCGACGAAAACGACACGATCGAAGGTGCACCGGGCCTCAAGGACGAACACCTGCCCGTGTTCGACTGTGCGTTCAAACCCGCCAACGGTGTCCGCAGCATCGGATGGCGTGCCCACATCACGATGATGGCCGCCGCTCAGCCGTTCCTCTCCGGTGCGATCTCCAAGACCGTTAACATGCCAAACGATGTCACGCCACAAGACATCGCCGACGCGTATTTCTGGGGATGGGAACTCGGGCTCAAAGCGATCGCGATCTACCGTGACGGCAGCAAGCAGTCGCAACCGCTCAACACCAAACAAGACGAATCGAACGAAGCCGGTGAAGCGAAAGTCGTCACCAAGACGGTCGAGAAAATCGTCTACAAGCCGAGCCGCGAACGTCTGCCCGACACCCGCCAAAGCCTCACGCACAAATTCACCATCGCCGGTCACGAAGGCTACCTGTGCGTCGGCCTTTATCCCGATGGTCGTCCGGGTGAAATCTTCATCACGATGGCCAAAGAAGGCTCGACCATCGGTGGCATCATGGACAGCTTTGGCACCGCGTTGTCGATCGCGTTGCAGTACGGCGTGCCGCTCGACGTGCTCGTCAACAAGTTCAGCCACACCCGCTTTGAACCGATGGGCCACACGTCCAACAAAGACATCCGCATCGCCAAGAGTGTTGTCGATTACATCGCACGTTGGCTCGGAATCACGTTCATGTCGGGTCACGACCACGCACCACAGACGTCGCCGGGCAACGGACCGGAAACCGCATCGGGCGGTGAAATCCTCGGTGGCGTGACGGTCGAAAACGGTGTCGCCGTCGCCGGCACCCCGCCGGCTGCGAAAGCAACCAGTTCGGTCATGCAGGAACTCAAGAACGATGCCGGTGCCGCTGTCGCGATCGCCGAGCGAGCAATCATGATGGCCAGCATCTCTGGAACCAACGGCTCCTCACGCAACGGTCACTCGGAACCCAAACCCGAAAACCAACTCGGCGGCCAAGCCGACCAGTTCTCGCGGTTCCAAACCGACGCACCGAGCTGTGACAACTGCGGCAGCATCACGGTCCGCAACGGAAACTGCTACCTCTGTCACAACTGCGGGAACTCGATGGGCTGCAGTTAAACGCAGCCCCGCGGGGCGAACGACCTGAGACATAATCGCTCCGGCGAAGTGACACATACAGCAAACGGCGGCCACGGGTTGGTCGCCGTTTTTCGTGCGCCGACAACTTTCACGCGGCGACACCCACGTCGCATCAGCCGCCTGCGGTCACAAAGCTCGGCTCGGGTTGCCACAGGTACAGGAACGTCGGCATCTTCGAACGATCCAGCCCCGGAATACTCAGCGGCAACAAACTGCTCATCGGTGAATTCGGCGTGACATCGAATTCGCTCATCGCCCGATCGTTATCCCGGCGAAGCAACACGACCGGTGCGTTCGCCGACAATCCCGCCATCGTCGAGGCGATTTCGATCGCGTCGTCGAGATACCCGGTACTGTCAACGAGGCCTAACTCCACGGCCTGCTCCCCCGTCCAAACGCGACCGTCAAACAACTCGCCGAACTCACGACTGCCGTCTTCCGCATCCTCCCCGTCGTTGTCCTCCGCGTCCTTCTCCTTGTCACTCAAACCCAGCGCGAGCATGTCTTCGGTCTCGCTCAACCGAACACCGCGGGCGCTACGCACCTGAGCGATGAAGCGGTCATGGAATTGGTTTGCCATCTTCTGCAGGATCGCTCGCTCGCGCTCTTCCATCGTTCGTTCGGGTGACCCCAAGTCAATCCGATCTCCTGACTTCACCGGCACCGGAATGATGTTGTACTGGGCCAACGTGTCTTCCATGTTGTAGCTGTTGAGAATCACGCCGATGCCACCAACAACCGAGGTCGGGTGTGCGATGATTTGGTCGGCATGCGTGGCAAGGTAATAGCCGCCACCGCATCCCGTCGTCATCAAACAGGCAACCACCGGAATATCACGGCATTGCTTCAGCTTTGCGATGTCATGGGCGAGCATGTCGCTCGCGGTCACGCCACCGCCGGGCGTGTTGATCCGCAGGACGACCGCAGAAATAGATGCGTCACATTCGATGCGACGAATCTTCTCGCGAAACAACGCAACGGGGTTTTCGCCCATCGAATTCAACCCGCTGAAATTGCGGTTCACGATCAATCCGTCCACATCGATGATGGCGATACGTCCTCCACCGTGACCGTGTCCCCCTTCGATGACGACCGGACGGACCGGGGTCACCGTGTTATCGTTGCGGGTGACCGTCACCATCTCGCCGGTCATGCGAATATCACCGTTGACTCCCATGTTTCCGCCGAGATTCATCTTCCCACCGACGAGTGCTTTGATCGGCGTATTGCACCCGGAGAGCACACCGAACGACGCACATGCCAGCGCAACCAAACCGACGAGAGCTAGCGGTGCGTGGCGATGCAGCGGTTGGCGATCAGCATGACGACAACGTGCGGGAGGGGCGAACATGGGATTCCGTCCTTGAAAGTTCGATCGGTGACCGTTTTCGCTCAATCCATTGCGAAAAACGAAGATGCCACGTCGTCTGAACATCGACCAACTGCCCCACGTTGACCGAGCGAATCGCGAATCCCGTTCGTGATCGGAGCAACCCGACAGGGACGGACGATCGACAAGAGCGTATCAATCGTCAAACTTGACCACTGCTTTCCCCTAACGATGCCTGCCACAGTGATGCCTGCCCTATAACGCGCAGCACCCGTGGACACGGCGAACACATCCCCCTCACCTCCATCCCAAACGACGATCCTCATGAGCTCACCGCCTGGCCCTCCTACCAATCGCGCCCCTTCCAACACCGACCTCGAGACGACCGTTGCCGAACTCAAACAGGTCGTTGAAACTTTCGTCGACGAGCGTGATTGGCACCGCTTCCACAACCCGAAGAATCTCGTCATGTCGCTCGCGATCGAAACCGCGGAGTTGATGGAACACTTTCAGTGGCTCACACCGGACCAGTCCACTCGCATTATGGAAGACCCGGACACGCGGACGGCCGTCGGAGAAGAAGTGGCGGACTGCTTGGCCTATCTGCTCGCACTCGCCAACAAACTCGACATCGACTTGGCTCCCACCCTACGTGCGAAGATGATTCGAAACGCCGAGAAATACCCCATCGACAACAACGAATTCACTCACAAGTAAGATTTCTCGATCGTGCGGCAGGCATCGGTAAACCCATGAATACGTCGCGGAGTCGAACGTTCTGCCACCACAACACTTTTCGCGGAAAATCAAACAACCGAAAACAGCAGATTGCGGCAAACGTCGCCTCATTGCCAAACATTCCGCTTGAAATCATGTTTCCGCAGATTGTTTCCGATACACTGTAATCCTACTTCTTAGCTTAACTTCCACGTTGTCAGAGGCGGACTGGCAGACGCGAGAGATGGATACCTTTATGCAATCTCAGTCGCAGTCACAAACACCGGACGGCCAATCGACCACGGACTATCCGAGGTTGGAAGACTATCAACCGGAAGGCTTCTACGACGAAGTTGTTTGCCCCGACAGTGTGGCACGGCCGGATTCGGTCGCGTTGGTCGATTTGCTCAACCGTCTTCCCGCCGGCGAGTTGATTCGCCGCCAACGGGCGATCGAACGTTCGCTCTATCAAATGGGCATCACGTTCACCGTCTACAGCGACGAAGAGGGCACCGAAAAGATCATGCCCTTCGATATCATCCCGCGGATCATTTCAGCGACGGTGTGGTCCGACATCGAGTTGGGCTTGAAACAACGCATTCGGGCGCTCAACCGGTTTCTCGATGACGTTTACAACGAACGCAGGATCATCAACGACGGATTGATCCCGGCCAACATCATTGATTCCTGCCCGCAGTACATGTCTCAGTGCATTGGCCTCAAACCACCTGCCGGTGTTTGGTGTCACATTACCGGGACCGACCTCGTTCGTGACAACGCGGGATCGGTGTTTGTCCTGGAGGACAATTTGCGTTGTCCGTCGGGGGTCTCGTACGTCTTGCAAAACCGTGCGGTGATGAAGAAAAACTTCCCTCGCGCGTTCGCCGACTCGAGCGTTCGGCCGGTCAACGATTATCCGGCTCGGCTCTATCAAATGCTTCGCCGGATGGCTCCGCCGGAACTGCCCAACCCGACTGTCGTTGTGTTGACGCCTGGGGTCTACAACAGCGCATACTACGAACATTCGTTCCTCGCTCATCAGATGGGCGTCGAGTTGGTCGAAGGGCGAGACCTGACCGTGGAAAACGACCATGTCTACATGCGGACGACCGACGGGCGGCAACAAGTCGACGTGATCTATCGCCGCGTCGATGACACGTTCCTCGACCCGGAGGTCTTCAACAAAGAATCCGTTCTCGGCGTCCCCGGGTTGATGCGTGCTTACCGAGCCGGCAACGTGGCTCTCGCCAACGCCCCGGGAACCGGTGTGGCCGACGACAAGGTGGTCTACGCCTTCGTGCCCGAAATGATCCGATACTATCTCGGGGAAGAACCGATCCTCAACAACGTCCCGACTTACCTTTGCCAACGCGATGAAGATCGCGACTACGTGCTCGCTCACCTCGATGAGTTGGTCGTCAAGGCGGCGGGCGAATCCGGCGGCTACGGGATTCTGATTGGGCCGCACGCGACCGAACAAGAACGCGCGGAATTCGCCGAAAAGATTCGCGAGAACCCTCGCAACTATGTCGCTCAACCGACGTTGCAGTTGTCCCGCGTTCCGACAATGGCGGGGGAAACGCTCGAAGGCCGGCATGTGGACCTGCGTCCTTACATTCTTTGCGAAAGCCAGGACGACGTTTGGGTGCTGCCTGGCGGGTTGACTCGCGTGGCGCTTAAGAAAGGTTCGCTCGTGGTCAATTCATCGCAAGGCGGAGGCAGCAAGGATACTTGGGTTGTTGCCAGCCCCGGTCAGGTCGTCGCGCGTCCTTAACGTTTGCGCAGGCGTGTTTGTGTTTTTCCAGCGATCGATCTCCCCATCTCGCTGGATCGTTAGTTGATGCGTGTGTACGCAGAATTCGAAACCATTTCCTTCCTCAGCCAGCTTTCTCAACATGCTCTCCCGCGTTGCCGAATCGATCTATTGGATGAGCCGCCAAATCGAGCGAGCCGAGAACATCGCTCGGTTCCTTGAGGTCACGCTTCACTTGATTTTGGACCAGCCTGAAAACCTGGTGGATCCCTGGGAACCCCTGGTCCGGGTAACGGGCGACGAAGAATGGTTCACCGAAAAATACGGTGTCCCCAACCAAGAAAACGTGGTCCACTTTCTCGCGTTCGACGACGCGTATCCTAATTCGATGCTGACGTGCCTGCGTGCCGCTCGCGAAAACGCACGTGGGGTGCGTGAGAAACTCTCTTCCGAAGCGTTCGAACAGATCAACGAGTTTTATCACTTCGTCAACGACGCCTCGAGCAACGAGTCGCTCGACCGATCGAGCCAATTTTTTGACGAGATACGCCAACAAACGTTGCTGTGGAGTGGCGTTCTCGAGAGCACGATGGCGCAGGACTCCGCGTGGCACTTTGCCAACGTCGGTCGGATGCTCGAACGCGCGGACAAGACATCCCGTATCCTCGATGTGAAGTACTTCAACCTGCTGCCTTCGGTCGAACACGTCGGCACGGCGATCGACGACATGCAGTGGTCGGCGCTGCTTCTCGCGATCAGCGGATTCGAAGCCTACCGACGTGACCATCACGAGATCGATATTCCCAACGTCGTTGACTTCTTCCTGTTCAACCGGACGTTCCCTCGGAGCGTTCACCGCTGCGTCGCCTCGGCGGGCTGGTCACTCGGAGAAATCGATCAAGCCTCCAGTAACCAATCGTCGAGCCTGTCGAGCGGCAAGGTCGATGCCCTCAAACACCGATTGGCTCACACCCAGGTCGAAGAAGTCCTCGCC
>JBICHZ010000265.1:0-21518 GCA_043101355.1 Rhodopirellula sp. JB044 | reverse complement strand
GACAACGGATTGACAACCTGTTCCCACAACGCCTGCTGTTCGAAGAACGGGGTCAGGCCAACCCAGATCGAAAGATCCATTCGGTTGGTCAGGTTGCTGCCAACGGCGGCTCCGTCTTGCCAGGTTCCCCCGCCGTGCATCGGCATTTTGTTGTACGCGGAGTGGTAGTTGTGGACGGCGAGTCCGAGTTGTTTGAGGTTGTTGCTGCAGCTCATCCGTCGTGCCGCCTCACGGGCCGCCTGCACAGCGGGCAACAAGAGGCCAACGAGTACGCCGATGATCGCGATCACGACCAGCAGTTCGACGAGTGTGAAACCATGGGAGACGCGACGCGCCGAGAACGAAGACTTCATCTTAAAACTCCGATAGGGAGGAATGTGCGTTTGGATAAATGGATCAATCAATAGAATCGGGTATGCGATGGGAAATCGCGGTGACCGTTCACCGTTGAGGACGAATCGGTCATCACATGTCAGCGGGCATACCGAAGTTCAAACGCCATGGAGACGCCGTTGTCGGGATGATCCGCCGATGATCTTTTTGGCCTGGGATGGCATTTAAATGGGCTAACCGTGGCGACGGACTATGCCAGCTCGCGCTGTTGAGAAAGCGGAACATCGCCTGCTCAAATGGATTCCGTTGCGATGCGTTGACATGCGACGACGCAAACAGTCTTAGACCGGTATGTGCCTGTTCGCCGCCTGCACGGATTTTGGGAGTGCGTGGCTGGTATCCCTTCACGGGGATGAAACAGCCAAAGTCCGCTTAAATCCGGAGCGGCAGGGCCAATCCGCGGAGACGAAATCCGCGGAAACTAGGCGGTTGGCGGCCCGCGAGAAGAGAGGCCGCTACAGAGCGGCGGAAGCGGGCAAGAAAGTCCACTCGGAAGAATCCGTTCGGGGCTCGGAGCTGGTGCGATCGACTGGGGAGATTGAACGCACTCCTTTCCGACCATGCTGATCGCACAGCACATCGCGCACAGACCCACGTTCTTCTCTGGACCGCACTTGGCAGCGAGTAGGAGCGGGGAGTGATCCGAACTGCAGCAGTCGATTCCGTCGGAACCGTCCGATTGAGCGACATGTGGTTCCGCATGGTCGCAGCAGCAATCGTGAGACTTTGATGCGGTTGCATCCAGAGTTTCAATCGGCGAATGCGTGAGGCCCTGTGTGATTGCAGGATCGCCAATGAATGCCACGCTGCCAATCGAACCAGAGCTCGTCGCGTCCGGAGAGGGGGCTCCGGTATTCGCGACAACGACACAGGTACAAGCATTGCCGCTAGTCGAATGATCGTGCGAATGATGGTGGGCGGCGGGCATCAGCCAGCCACCGACCACATAGGCGATCAATGCGATTTGAGCGGTGAAACGTTGCATGAAGTGCAATGAATGGTGCAGATTGTCGTATGGACGTAACGTGTCTTTCACGGTCGGCCGAGAATTAAAGCCCTAATAGATTACGCGTAAAACCGAAAGAATGAATCTGTGTTTTTTGAGAATATATGAGTTTTTACCAGGATTCGCTGATGTTGAACGTTTCTCGCATGTTTGGAAACGCGTGATCATGCCCCTCGTGTGACTTGTGTTTGTGCCCTGGCAGATTCTCGATCCCAACCGCGATAGCCACTCCGAGAAGCAACGCCGCAGTCAGTTTTCCGCGGTCGTGGTCGTGGAACGCGACCTCGGGCAGCAGATCAGCGAGCGCGATGCAGATGAAGAATCCTGCCGAAACGGCGAGCCCCCACCCGAGCACCTCGGTTCCCTCGGTCCAGCGGGTGGCACCGAAATACATCAACAAAGCCCCCGCTGGGCACGTCACCGAGAAGAACACATTAGCAGTATTTTGCGCTGTCTCGGACCATCCCTGTTTGTTCATGACCGACGTGATTGCAAAAGCGTCGAGCGGTTTGTGGAGGGCAACTGCGAGGAAAGTTCCGAGCCCTGCCAGGCCCAACCATGCACCATGGTGGGCGTCCGCGATCACGCTGCTGGCCAACGCGACTCCGTCGATCACCGTGTGCAACGCAAGCCCGAAGAACATCCCCGCCCAACTGATCCCTTTGTGAGAGTGGTCATGGTGATGCCCCGCGTGGGAATGAGAGTGAGAATGTGAATGCGAGTGATCCGGGGCGCTCGCCGCATGCTGTTCATGGTCGTGTTCATGATCATGTGTTTCGTCCAACGTTTCAGCGGTCGGTTCCGATGCATGGTTGTGCCCGTGATCGGGCTCTTTCGCCCCGTGATCGTGGGTGTGGAAAAGCCGAATCAGCAGAAACATCGCGATCAGTCCGGCGAGCGCGGCACCGCCCGTTTTGGATGATGATCCGAGCACCTCGGTCGCGTGCGGTAGCAGGTGCAGCAACGCGATCCCGAGCATCAGACCGCCGACGCCACTCATCAGGAGCTGCGTCCTCAGGTGCGTCATGCGGAAGATTTTGGACAGCCGCCCCCCCGTTAGCGAAGCCATAATGACCAGCACGCAATACACGACTAACAGCGGTTCGGGTGACAATGACATCGATGGGGGTGAAAACGCAAAAAGGTGTGGCAACGACTCGCAAACTGGAACCCAACATCCTACGACATGCGCCCGATATCGCCTATTGACCCAAAACCTCTGGCCCAAAACTGCGGAATTCGAACGCTCGGGGTGGCGTCTCGCGACTCCCCGTCGCTCGGTGATGTTGGACCCATCGCCGCTCAGGTGGGCAAATAAATCGGATTTGATCAAGTTTGACGGTTGTGACGGTCGAAAAGACTTTCGATGCGTGGACTCTCCGCCGAGGGTTTTTCCGTTCTTCGTGAGGGCTGGCCGCCATGGGACTATTCGGAACGATTCAGCAATCCGCCGGTGCGCTCAACACCGCGCAGGTCGGTCTGCAGGTGGTCGGCAACAACATCGCCAACGCCAACACGGACGGATTCATCCGCCAACGTCTCGAGCAGACTCCTGCGGTGGCGGTTCGCGAGGGCGGGTTGATTCTCGGCACCGGCGTTCGGGCTACCGGAGTCAAGCAAGTCATCGATCAAGCTCTCGCCGAGCGGATGTTCAACGCGAAGACAGCCGTCGCGGGTAGCGAAGCGTTGCAATCGGCGTACAACCAACTCGAGGAACTCGTTACCGACCTCGACGGAGGTGGGCTGAGCGAGCAGTTCTCGCTGTTCAATAACGCGCTACATGACCTGTCGACCCAACCCAACGACGCGGCGATGCGAGAGTTCGTTGTGATTCAGGGGGAAAGTCTCGCCAACAGTTTGCAAACCGCTCGAACCAAAGCCGGGGAACTCGCCGACCAGTGGAACGGCGACATGTCCGATATGGCCACGCAGATTAACCGTTTGACCGAACGGATCGCACGGCTGAACACGGAGATCGCAACGATCGAAGGAGGCGGCCAGCTCGGCAGTGACGCGACCGGTCTTCGCGATCAACGCTATAGCGATCTCGAAGAACTCGCCGGCTACATCGACATTAACTTTCAAGAAGAAGAGAACGGGACCGTCAATGTTTTCGTCGGTGGTGACTACCTCGTCAGTAACCGGCATTACCGCGAGGTCTATGCGGCGTTCGATGAGTCCGCGGACGGTCTTGAAGTGCGGATCGTCGAGACGGATGCTCCGTTGCAAGTCAAAGGCGGCCAACTCGGTGCGGCTATCGAGGTTCGCAGTGGTGTGTTTGGAAGCTACATCGATAACCTCGACTACATGGCGGAGGCTCTGATTCGGGGTGTGAACGAGGTGCACTCTCAGGGACAGGGGCGAACCGGTTTTGATTCGATCGAAGCCGCCTACCCTGGGGCAGTGGGCACGCCGATCGGAGACGCCGGTTTGTCGTTCGAGCCGAAGAACGGCAGTTTTGATTTTCATCTCGTCGATAACTCCGGCGAACTGCTTTCGACGACGCGTATCGAGGTCCGCAATCTGGGCCAGTTCGGTGACTCGACGTTGGATTCGATCGCTGCCCAGTTGAACGATATCACCGGCGTCACGGCATCGTTATCGAGCGACGGCCGCTTGAGAATCGAGAGCGACTCGCCGACGTCGCAGTTTACCTTTGGCGAAGACACCAGCGGCTTCCTCGCCGCCGCGGGAATCAACACGTTCTTTACCGGCACGTCGGCGAAGGACATCGCGGTCAATCAAGTGATCCAGGACGACCTCGATCTGCTCGCGGTGTCGGCGGGCGGGATCGATCAGGACACCGATACGCTTTACGCGCTACTGGATCTCATCGATCAACCTGTTGACGACCTCGACGGAAGATCGATCCGCGGTTTGCACGAACAGATGCTCGCCACGATCGGTCGCGAAGTCAGTCTCCAAACGAGTGCGACCGAGGGACTGAACGATTTCTATGCGACGTTGCGGAGTCAGCACTTGGCCATTACGGGCGTCAACATCGACGAAGAGTCGATCAAGTTGATCTCGTACCAGCGGGCGTTTCAGGCTTCCTCGCGTGTGATCTCAACGGCGTCGGAGATGCTCGAGATTCTGATGAATCTCTAGCCGTTTGGGTCGGCTCAATCTTCGTGTCGTGGATCTCGTGAAAGATCCTCCTGCATGAGTTGCAGGCCGGACCAAGCGTAGCGCCGGTCCGGCATGCACACTACGTTCCGGCATCCAAACTACAACGCCAGTCCGGTCGCGAACGTGACTCCGTCGAGTCCGATGGACGAGTCCGAGTTCACCGGGCCACCGGCGTCGAGCCAGACCTGGGCTTCGTAGCCAACCCGCAGGAAGCAACCACAACGCGGTGTCAACGATTGACCGAACTGCAATCCGACGGAGCATTCCGCGTTGGTTAAGATCTCGCGGTGAACGGCGCGGTCTTCCAATTCGGTCGTGTAGGCACCTTTCATTTCGTAGATGCGTTGGTCGGTGTCGCCGATCAGGAACGCCCCGCGAAGGTTGCTGTAGAACGAGAAACGACTGCACATGATCTGGCGAGTTAACCAGAGCGATGCGGTCGGACCGGCACCTTGGAATTTAAGGTCATTGCGGACGGCTTCTTCGTAAACACCACCACCGTCGTAGACGTCGCCTCGCAGCAACTGTTCGATCTCGGCGATGCGAACGCCAAGACCGAACATGGCCTGCGTCGATGCGAAGCAGAATTGCTGCGTTGCCTCGATATCATACGCTTGCATCTTGAGTTCATGATGCGACGTCAGGGTGCTGCCCACGTTCGCGTTGGCGTTGCGAGTCAGGTTAGCACCCGCACCGAAGACATGAACGAAGACGGGAGTCGCACCGGCAACCGCGGTGACCGATACCGGATCCGGTTCGTTATCAAAGGAGAAGTACGTGAAACGGAAACCAGTGCCTCGGCACGATTGCCAACCCAGCCAAGCCCGCGGGCTGAGGTCGCTCTCGTATTCAAACGGGACGAGCGTGTTGCCGACGGGTGGGTCAATGATCAACGCGACGTTCTGACCAAAGTTCGCACGCAACCACAAAAATTCGAACCCGCCGTAGAACCCGGGGGCAAAGTTTCCGAACGACCCCGATCCGAATGTCGGCATGGTCGCGACAGGAGCGCTACCACAAGGGTCGCCATAGACCGCACCGCCGCCGGTGGCATACCCGCCGCCGATCACTGTGCCGCCGCCCATGCCTCCGCCGCCAAAACTTCCCCCGCCGGCCATCATGCTACCGTTTCCGCATGTCCCGCCCGACGATGAATACATGCCTGCGGATGACGGGCCGGCGACCGAGTATCCGTCCGCATAGATCATGCCTGTCCCCGATGCGGCCGATCCTCCTGCCATTACCGGTCCCGCGTAGCCCGATTCATATAGGCTCGACGTGTCGCCGGTCGCTCCGTAGCAAGACGCACCACCGCCGTAGGGCATCGTGCTGTACCCTCCGGCGGCGTAACTGCCGTAACTGGTTTGATAAGGCGTGGAGCTGTAGGTCGCCCCGCCGCAGTTCGGTGTTCCGCAGGCAGGGGTTCCGCACGAGGCCAGTTGAGCGTTCGTGGTGTATTGGGTCTCTGCCGGAGCGTGAGTCGTGTTGAGACCGGATGCGAGTGCGATCACGGCGAGAATCGTCGCGATTCGATAGTGGATACTCATGATCGTCATTGAGTTGGAGTGAAACCGTTAAAGGACTGGTAGCCGTATCGGGCTGCACATCCGTATCAATCGTGTTTCGAAAAACGATCTGCGCAATCTGACCTGACCGGTTTAGTTCAACAACAAGTGCACACAGGAAACGTGCTCTTTCGCACGTTTTTTATCGCTTGCTCGAATCCGGCCGCTCCCGAGAGCGATACCGCGCACGCGTGATTCGGGTGTGCGGGCGAGTGGGGTGCGGATGCTTGCGTTGCGCAGCTTTTCGCCGACAATGCTCGCTCGACGTGCCTCAAACACTGAATTTTCCCTCTCTGAGCCCCCAATTTCACATGAAATCCATGGACGCCCTCGTGTCGTTGTGCAAACGACGTGGTTTTTTGTTTCAATCCAGCGAAATTTACGGTGGGGTTCAGGGCTTTTGGGATTACGGCCCGTTGGGCGTCGAGCTCAAACGCAATCTCAAGGATGCGTGGTGGCAAGACATGATCAGCGGCCACAATGAGTTGACCGCCCCCGCCGGTGCCCCGAGCCCCTTCGAAATGGTCGGTTTGGACTGCACGATTCTGATGCACCCGCAGGTGTGGAAGTGCAGCGGCCACTACGATTTGTTCCACGATTACATGGTCGACTGCCGCGAGTCGAAGAAACGTTACCGGCACGATCAGGTGCGGGGCCGCTACGTCGAGTACCAGGATCAGAAAGTCTTTGTGACGACACTCGCGGAGATTGAGCACGAAGTCGATGAGATCCGCCGCCGGGCGCTGAAGTTTTTCAAATTGCGAGCCAAGAACGCGGACGACATCACGATCGGCGACGAGTCGATCACGCTCGACAAGCTCGATTCCCACGACGACGTCCTCGGTCCGGACGCGAAATCGGTCGGGACGCTGACCGAACCGCGAGAATTCAACCTGATGTTCAAGACCACGCTGGGGGCACTCGGCGGGGCGGACGACACCACGTTCCTGCGGCCCGAAACGGCACAGGGGATCTTTGTCAATTTCAAGAACGTTCTCGACAGTTCGCGGGTCCGAGTGCCGTTCGGGATCGGTCAGGTCGGGAAGAGTTTCCGCAACGAAATCACGCCGCGTAACTTTACGTTCCGGTCGCGTGAATTCGAGCAGATGGAGATCGAGTTTTTCTGTCATCCCGATCAATCGCAGGAATGGTATCGCTATTGGCGTGATCGGCGCATGGCGTGGTACACCGAAATGGGCTTGTCAGGCGAGTCGCTGATCATGCGCGAGCACGAACAATCCGAGTTGGCTCACTACAGCGTCGGGACGGCGGACATCGAATACGCCTTCCCGTTCTTGCCCGAAGGCGAGTACGGCGAACTCGAGGGAATCGCACACCGTGGTGACTTTGATTTGCGCAGCCACATGGAAGGCAAACTCGATCCGGCGACCAATCCGATGACGGTGCAGCTCGGCGAAGACGGCAAGCCCAAGTATCGCGGCAGCGGGAAGGATCTGACTTACCGTGACGACATCACGAACGAGAAATACGTCCCGCACGTGATCGAACCTTCCGCCGGTGCCGACCGGGGCGCGCTAGCGTTCCTCTGCGAAGCGTACACCGAAGATGAGGCTCCCGACGAAAAAGGCAAACTGCAAACGCGAACGGTGATGAAGCTGCATCCACGGCTCGCACCGATCAAGGCCGCCGTCTTCCCGTTGGTCAAGAAAGACGGAATGCCCGAGATCGCCCAAGAGATCTACGCCGGATTGAAGCAACACTTCAACGTGTTCTACGACGCCAAGGGTGCGGTCGGTCGTCGCTATCGTCGCCAAGACGAAGCCGGCACACCATACTGCATCACAGTTGACGGCGATTCACTGACGGACAAAACGGTCACCATTCGTGACCGCGACTCGCTCGAACAAACCCGCATCAAGATCGACGACGTCGTCGACGAAATTCGCAGCCGGATTCTCCAATAGCGGTGACTGCTTACCTCGTTCGAATCGGTTTCGCAGGCGATTGTTTCGTCGCGGTTCCCGTTGTGGAATTGGCGACTTACTCGCGGGGGTGTGAGGTGTTGGTGCAAACACCCCGCGGGATCGAATTGGGCGAGGTTCTCAGTGAGGTACTCGGCGAATCGTTGAAAGGTGACTCCCTGCCGCTGCGGATTTTACGTTCGCTGACCGATGAAGACCGTTTGTTGGTCGAACGTTTGCGGCGGTACAAACGCGACGCGGTTCGCAAGTGCCAAGAAGTGTTAGCAAACAGTGAATCTGACGCCGTTCTCCTTGACGTGGATCAGTTATTCGACGGCAATACACTCGTGTTGCACTTCCTCGGTCCGGTGGATGCGCTCGGACGAGAGATCACCGATCGGATCGTGGCCGAATACGAAGCAAGGGTGCAATCGATCCGGTTGGCTGAATTGATGACCCACGGCTGTGGTCCTGATTGCGGGACCGAGGCGGGAGGCGGGTGTTCATCGGGGGGCGGTTGTGCCTCCTGTGCCGTCGCCGGAGCGTGTACGAAGTAACGTGAATTTCTAAAGCCCTTTCATACCGAATCGCAACATGCCCGACAGTCTTTATTTGGCCACCAACGAGAACGCGACGGGCAAACGCATGATCGCCCTCGGGGTGATGGAACTCGCGATGCGGCGTTTCGGACGCGTCGTTTTCTTCCGACCCGTCGTGCGGGATTCCGCCGTCGATGACCAAAGCATTCGGTTGATGCGGTCTCGCTATCAATTGCCGGCCGCACCCGAACAAATGTTTGGTGTCACCCGGAAGGAAGCCCGCCAGATGCTCGCGGAGGATCGGTACGATGCCCTGATCCAACGCATTCAGCAGAAGTTCAAGAGTCTGCAAGAGACCGCGGACTTTGCGGTCGTCGAAGGGACCAGCTTTCAGGGGCTCGCGACGGAGATTGAATTTGAACTCAACGCCGACATCGCCGTCAACCTTGGCTGCGCGATCATGTCGGTCTATTCGGCGGCGAGTCAATCGGTTGAGGAAAGCGTGCAGTCGATTCGGATCGGTAACGATTCGTTGACCGATCATGGCGGGCATTTGCTCGCGACCGTGGTCAACCAAGTCCCGCCGGAACAACGCGGCGCACTCAGCCAGGCATATTCGGCTGCGGGGCTCGCCGACACCGCGCCAATTTATACGCTGCCCGAAGAGGTGCTGCTGCGTCAACCAACGGTTCGAGAGATCCAGGTCGGACTCGGCGCATCGGTCCTCGGCGGTGATGAATCGACGTTCGATCGCGAGGTGGCTCGATTGAAGGTGGCCGCGATGTTGCTGCCTGATTTCCTCGAACGGATGAAAGCGGGCAGTTTGGTGATCACGCCCGGCGACCGCAGTGACATCATCATCGGGTGCGCGTTGGCGAGTTTGGATCCCGCCAGCCCGTCGCCGGCCGGGTTGGTTTTGACCGGCGGGTTGTTGCCTCCGCTCGCGGTGCGGCGGATGGTGAATCCGACGAGCGGGTTGCCGATTCTGACGACGAACGTGGATACCTTCACCGCCGCGACGATGGCATCGAAAGTGCGCGCGGAAATCGGAGAACACTCGCCGCGAAAAGTCGAGTCGGCACTCGGGTTGTTTGAACGCAACATCGATATGGAGGATCTCGCCAAACGTCTCGAAGCCCCCGGGCTGCACCGTGTCACCCCGATGTTGTTCGAGCACTCGCTGATCCAACGCGCCCGCGAGAAACGTGTTCGGATTGTTCTGCCCGAAGGACATGATCCCCGTATTTTGCAGGCGGTGGACGTGCTCCGGCGGCGTGACGTTGCGGATATCGTTTTGTTGGGTGACCCCGAGAAGATCCGCAGCGCCGCCAGCCAAGTCGGCGTCATGCTGCCTGAACTCGATGCGATCCAATCCGGGAATGTTGTCGTGCGGGATCCCGACGATCACGCGCCCACCGTCGAGATCATCCATCCACCGTCGAGCCCGCTGTTGGAATCGTTCGTGGACGAGTACTACCGACTGCGTCGCCACAAGGGGCTCACTCGCGATGTCGCTCACGATCGGATGCAGGAGGTGAGCTACTTTGGAACGATGATGGTTCGCCGAGGGCTCGCCGCGGGGATGGTCTCCGGGGCGATGCACACAACGGCCGCCACGATTCGTCCTGCATTCGAATTCATCAAGACCAAACCGGGAATCGGTTGCGTCAGCAGCGTGTTCTTGATGTGTCTCAAGAACGGCGTGTTGGTTTACGGCGATTGTGCCGTCGTGCCCAACCCGACCGCTGAACAGCTCGCCGAGATCGCCAGTTGCAGTGCCGACACCGCGAGCCAATTCGGAATCGAACCACGCGTCGCGATGTTGTCTTACTCCACCGGCGAGAGCGGCCAGGGAGAGGACGTGGACCGCGTGCGTTCCGCCACTGCGATGCTGAAGTCAGCCCGTCCTGAACTCTTGGTCGAAGGTCCGCTGCAATACGACGCCGCGATCGATCCGAGCGTCGCCGCGAAGAAACTGCCCGGCAGCAAAGTCGCCGGACGGGCAACGGTGTTTGTCTTCCCCGACCTCAACACCGGCAATAACACCTACAAAGCAGTGCAGCGATCGGCGAACGCCCTGGCGATCGGCCCGGTCCTGCAGGGGCTGCGACGACCGGTCAACGACCTTTCGCGTGGTTGCACCGTTGCCGACATTGTGAACACGGTTGCGATTACTGCGGTGCAGGCGCAGGCGTCCCAGTCCATTGAACTCGACCCGGTACCTGCCGAAATCATCGACGAAGAAGCCGTCTCATGAATATCCTTGTTTTCAATGTCGGATCGACAACTCTTAAATACGCGTGCATCGAAGTCGAGTCCGGCAAACGGCTTTATGAAGGCTTGGTCGACCGCATCGGCCAGGTCGGCGGTGACGCGCCGGACCACCTTTCGGCTGCCCGCTGTGTCCTCGAAAAGTTCGGATTGCTGCCCGGCGCGGAATCGTCCGCTCACGATGACATGCCAGAACTCTCTGCGATCGCTCACCGAATCGTGCAGGGTGGGGACAGCTATCCGAAACCGGCGATTGTCAATGCGGATGTTCTCGCGCAGTTAAAGACTCTCGACACGCTTGCTCCGCTGCACAACCCGTCGGCCCGTTCGGTGGTCGTGGCGATCGATAGTTTGAATATCCCGTTGCCGCAGGTGTTGGTGTTCGATACGGCATACTTCAGTACCCTCGAACCGGCGGCGTACCGATACGCGATCCCCGAACCGATCTACCGCGCCCACCGCGTGCGGAAGTATGGCTTTCACGGAACGTCGCATCGTTTCGTGACGGCCCAAGCGATTAAACATCTTAAGCATGATTCACCGGTTCGGATCATCTCGCTGCATCTCGGTGGCGGCGCCAGTGTGACCGCATCGCTCGACGGAAAAGCTGTCGATACGTCGATGGGGATGACGCCGCTCGAAGGATTGGTCATGGCAACGCGTTGCGGTGACATCGATCCATCGGTGCCGCTGCATTTGATTCGTTCGGCGGGAATGTCGGCCGATGATGTCGACCGACTGATGAACAAGGAAAGCGGCCTCGTCGGGTTGTGTGGCGAAGCCGACATGCGAGCGATTCTGTCCCGCCGCGAAGCCGATGATTGTTCCGCGAAGTTGGCGATCGATATCTACGTCCGGCGAATCCAAAAAGTCATCGGTGGATACTTGGCGATTCTCGGTGGCCTCGACGCGTTGATCTTCACCGCCGGAGTCGGCGAGCACGCGACGAAGATCCGAGAGCTGGTAACCGGACCTCTTGCTCATTTGGGAATTGCGATTGATCAAGCGGCGAACGAGTCACCCAAGCTCGAGAATGGCATCGCGGATATCAGCGATAAATCGGCGAGCGTGCGAACGTTGATCGTGGCCACCAACGAAGAACTCGCCATCGCCCGCGAGTCCGCCCAACGGCTAGCCGAAGAGTAATCGTTTGAGGCAGCGTTTTGTCGGAGAGTGGGGCTCGTTCAGGATCCAGTACAGCCCACCCGAGGAATTGGTTGCGTCGGAATTCTCAATGTCTAGGACTGCCGCACCGTCGGGTGGCGAAGCTCGCCGAGTGTTTCCGGGTACACGTTCAAATCCGATCCTGCCTTTGCCGAACGGACCGAGTAGAAGACTTCATGTCAGGCGGGCGGTTCGCAGTCTTAGCGCGTTACCGATCACGGACACGCTGCTCAGGCTCATCGCCGCGGCGGCCACCATGGGGCTGAGTAGGAGGCCGAACACGGGATACAGCAATCCGGCGGCCAACGGGATTCCGATCGCGTTGTATACAAACGCGAAGAAAAGGTTCTGCCGAATGTTTCGCATCGTCTTTCGGCTGAGGTTGGTCGCCGCCGCGATTCCACGCAGGTCGCCACCGACCAATGTGATTCCCGCAGACTCGATCGCGACCCCGGTGCCCGTTCCCATCGCAATGCCAACATTCGCTTCGGCCAGCGCAGGAGCATCGTTGATGCCGTCACCCGCCATCGCGATCACTTTGCCCTGGTTCTTTAACTCGCGAATGAATTCCAGTTTCTCGTCCGGGGACACGCCCGCATGGAACTCATCAATGCCGAGTTCTTCGGCAACCGATTGTGCGGTCGCCTGGGCGTCGCCGGTTAGCATCACGACACGCAGTCCGAGGTCATGCAATGTCGCGAGCGCCGCCGGTGTGGATTCTTTGATCGGATCCGCAATCGCCAGGATCCCAGCGAGTTCATGATCGATTGCCACATAGACCACCGTGGCGTTTTGTTGTTGATACTCGCGGGCACTGGCGTCGATTTGCGATCGCTCGGTTGAGCCTTCGGTCTGTTCGTCAATCAGAGCCGAGTTGCCTACCAACACATCGTGTGTGTCCACCTTTCCGCGAATGCCTTGGCCGGTGATGCTATCGAAGTCAGAGACGGAACGGTTTGTTTCTCCCGCCCGACGAACGATCGCATGAGCGAGCGGGTGTTCGCTGTGACGTTCGAGCGAGGCGGCAAACGATAGCACTTCATCCTCGTTCCACTTGCCAACCGTTTCGACGGCTATGATCTCGGGGCGTCCTTGAGTCAGCGTGCCGGTTTTGTCGACCACGATCGTGTCGACACGTTCCATGATTTCAAGCATTTCCGCGTTCTTCACCAGCACACCGTCCTTTGCACCACGCCCGACTCCGACCATCACTGACATGGGCGTCGCCAATCCGAGTGCGCATGGGCCCGCGATAATTAGGACCGCAACCGCTGCCACGAGTGCGTGGGCGAGTTGGGGTTCGGGGCCGAAGAACGCCCATCCGATGAAGGCGGTAATGGAAGCAACGATCACGGTCGGGACGAAATACTGGGCAACGACATCAGCGAGCTTTTGAATCGGCGCCCGGCTTCGCTGTGCGTCGGCAACCATTTGGACGATCCGGCTGAGCACGGTTTCGGAACCGACGCCAGTCGCCTCCATCACAAATGCACCGGTCTGGTTCAGTGTGCCGCCGGTGACAATGTCATCTTGCGATTTAGGGACAGGCATCGGTTCTCCGGTTAACATCGACTCGTCGATGCGACTGCTTCCGCTGATGATTGTTCCATCGACGGGGATCTTTTCGCCCGGTCGGACGCGGAGGTGATCGCCCTTTTTGACTTCGTTGAGGGGAACGTCTTCTTCGCGGTCGCCCGTGATGCGGTGAGCGGTTTCGGGGGTCAGTTGCAACAACTCGCGGATCGCACCACCGGTTTGATGTCGCGCCCGCAATTCGAGAACCTGTCCGAGCAACACGAGTGTGATGATCACCGCAGCCGCCTCGAAATAGAGCGGTGGTGTACCGTCTTCGTAGAAGGCCTGAGGGATCACGCCCGGCAGAAGAATAACAACGAGGCTGAACAGGTAGGCGGCCATCGTTCCCACGGCGATTAGCGAGAACATGTTCAGGTTCATCGTTCGAAACGATTTGACGCCCCTGACGAGTAGCGGCCAACCGCAGCCGAAGACTACGGGCGTGGCCAGCAACCATTGCAACCAACCCGTTGTGGTTGTTGAGAGGTTGTCCGTCAGACGAATGCCGACCATCGGTCCCATCGCCAACACCAGCAACGGGATCGACAACGCCGCTCCGATCCAGAACCGCCGACGCATGTTGAGGTACTGCTGGTCATCGCCCGACGCCGACGGGTCGACAAATTTCGGTTCCAGGTCCATTCCACAAATCGGGCAGTCGCCTGGCCCAACTTGTTCGATTTCAGGGTCCATCGGACAGGTGTAGATCGCGTTGGGATCGGCGGGCTGCCCGTTTGATAAACCACCTTGGGCCTTCGCAGCATCTTTGGCAGTCCGTTCGGCCAAGATTTGTTCTGGGGTCTTTTCGAACCTTTCTAGACAACCCGGATGGCAAAAGTAGTAGGTAGTGCCCTGGTAGTCGCTGTGCAAATTCGTCGACCGATCAACCCGCATCCCACAAACAGGGTCGATTGCCTTTGAGTCAGGATCGTCGTCGCCGACGACCGGGTTCGCGATAGGAAGTTGCATAGCGTTGTCCAGGTTCACTTTCGGCAGCCGATGTCCTGCCGGATTTTTGTTTGAATCGAGCGAGCGAGCGAGCGCAATCCGTAATCAAGCGCAATCCGTCATCATTCGATTATCCACGCTGCTAGGCGGCAACTGCTGTGCCATGCCGCAGTGGCAGTTTTACCAGAGACGAACCATTCGTTTCGGTTCGCGTTCAGGGAAGGACACCGATTTGGTGAGTTGATCGGTTTTCCCGCGTTGCCGCCCCTCTTGGTAGAATGGACAGGTTGCGTGCGGACACGCCGCTGTAACACGCCGTGACACGCAACGAGCTAACGAAAGGGGCGGGCGAGATGGTGTGGCAAACGCGGATCGTTTGGTTGGTGACGTTGTTGGCCGCCGGTTGGGTCGGGATGACAATGAGTCATGAGGCCGGGCATCTCATTGGTGGTTTTGTGGGAGGAGCCACGCTGGTGGATTGTGATCTCGCACCTTGGCGTCTGCCTTATTCTTTCCATTCGCCTGACCCCTATCCGTGACTGACGTTGTGGTCGGGGCCTGTCATCGGAGTCGCAATGCCGTTGGCGGTTGCGTTGCTGCTGCGACGGCCATGGATGTGGTTCATCGCGGACTTTTGCTAGCTCGCCAATGGTAGCTATTTGGCGCTTTCGTGGATCAGCGGGGATCGGTTTCTCGACGCCCCGCGACTTCATGCCGCAGGAGCTCATCCGTTGTCGATCATCACGTTTTGTTTGGTGACGATTGGAGTGGGCTACACTCGTTTTCGAAGCGACTGCGTCGCGTTGCTCAGCGAGAGCGTATCTGAACAACCCACCGCCGAACTATCGCGGACGAGAAGCGAATAACGTTTGATACTCGTGAAGATGAGCATCGACCTCACGAGAGAGCATCCGGCCGTTGAGGTGTCCGGCGAGGACGGTGCCGTAGTACAGCGGCGTCGCAACCGCAGGTGCGAACATTCCCAGTGAACTGCCCGCGTAGGTTCCGTATGCCGGATAGAGAACCCGGTTGGCTTCGATGATGCCCGCCCGATCGCCGCGGGCGTACAGGTAGTCCATCACATCACGCGAGGCGAGCGTTTCGTGAAACAACGGCGTCCACAGATACAGCAGCCCGTAGGTGCCCGGATACTTTCGACGAGCAAAGTCTTTCGCGTGCGCGAGTTCGTGCAGCGCAATCGCTGGCACGTCGCTGTAGAGGTGCACGGTTTGCGTGTACGGGTTGAAGTGATCGCCACCGATCAAACGACCGGGGAAGATCGCTTCACCGCCCACCGATAGCAAACCGAGGGTGTAACGATACGGCCAACCTACCGTGCGGTTTTTTCTCAGACGGTGAAGGTCTTTCAACGGTGCGTACTGGTTCAACCGCACTTTGACGTGAGCGAGATGTGCGTCCTGCATGTAGTTGGTCGCCGCTTCGATGGTCGGTTCGGTGATCCGGTGGTTATCGATACGTCGATCCCACAGCAACAGTTTACTGGGGATGCCCCACACCCATCCCGCGCAGTCGAGCCACCCGATCGGCCGGCCGGCTTCGATCTCTGGTTCGTCTTCGAGGATCAATTCCGGCGCGACGTTGCGAGGATGCATCGCAATCGGTTGAGGCGAGAGCACGTGGCAACCCGCGAACCATGGCAGCCACATCAGGAGCACGACGAGAGAAAAATGATGGACGTTCATCACGTTTAAAAATCTCTCCAAACGCCGAACGACATGCCGACCCATCGCGCCGTCGATGACTCGTCGGCATAGCCCCAAGTGTCGCGAGCCTGAGCGACGCCGTGAACCATGAACCCGCGTGCCCCGACAGAAAGAAAGGTTTTCTCGGTGAGGTTCCACAGTACGTCGGCGTTGGCCGTATAGGAGGCGGCGAACTCGGCTCGCTCCGCGTGGAAGGTCGCCAACGTTCCGTCCGTTCGCACCCCGCGTTGATCGATCAGGCTGCCACCGATGCCTGCCGACAATCCAGCGGAAAATACCAACGCACGCCAATCCCAATATCCGGTTGCGGACGCGTCGAAGGTGATCACGTGGTTCTCGCCGACCGCCACGTTGTCGAGCGAAACGTAGTCGATCGCGTCTTGGATGTGGCTGTAGCGGATTCCGAACGCTGTTTCGCTGCGTCCGCGCAGCAACAGATTGGTCCATCCGTACGCCGCACGCGTTGTCAGCAGTTCGCCTTCGTTGGCGTAATACTCGCCCGGACGAAACGGTGTCTCGCCTTCACCACGAACGCTCAACAAAGAGAACTCAGCAAATTTTCCCGGACGTGAAACACCAAATGGAGTTTGGTGCGAAACGCGTAGCTCAAGGCCACCGTTGAGTTCGGATTCGACGGTCGACACGCGTTGGTTACCACCGTCATCCCATCGCAAATCAATATCGTCGTCGCGGTGCATGACGACGCCCTGCACGACCGCAGACCAGGCGGGCGTCGGTGACATGCTGATCTTGTTGTCCACGACCAACGTGTTTTGATTCCAAGCGGATGAGGTGATCGTCAACGGCAACGGTTCTGGCACCGGTTCTTCCGGCTGAACCGGTAACTCCTGCACCGACCAAATCTCGTTTTCGACTGAGAACTCTTCCGCGACCGAGGAGGCACACGGATGACATGCCCACTGCGCGAACACGACCCCGATTCCGATCAGGGTGACGACTCGTCGGCGAGGAGCGATGGCGAGTGGCAACGCGGATTCAGTCAGTGAGGAAAGTGGCGGATTCTTGCGAACTAACCACTACCTAACCGGGCGAGTCGGGATCAATAGCTACCCATATCGAGTGGTCGGTGACGACGTGTTTCACGCGTGCGGCGACCCCAGTGGCGAACACGCGTGCTCCGAAAAATCGGACTGTTTTACCGATCATGCCGAGAAGTTGCCGCGACAAAATACTTTGCGGCTTTGCAGAAATCATCGACGCTCTATAATTGACTGGGCGGATCCACTTAGGGCACTCTTTCTCGGTCGACCAACGCGTTTTCACTGTCGCTGTGCTGCAACGAGTTGGCGATTTGCGGCGTTGACTTCCGTGGATTCGACTTCTGCGGATTCGACGTTTGGGCGTTCGAGCCAGCCTGTTGTTTTGATGACATCGTACACAAGGGACATCACGCACAAGGATGGAACCATGCATTTTTCGGTAGCTTACGAAACCACGGAACTCATCTCCCCGTTGCTTCAGCAAGAGATGATCGCATTCGCGGATGAATTATCGAGTCAGTGGAATTGGTTGAGTTGTGAACCGCCTTGTTTGAGCAACCGTGACGGGATTCTCGCCGGTGCCAGCAAGCCCAATTTCTCGGGACATGTGGACCGAGTTGCTTCGGACCAAGTATCCGATCGCCGCGACGGAACACTGAACGATCTCGTAAGAATTTTGTGCGCGGTGTCCGCCGAATTTGACGTCGACTGGTTGATCTCACACGACTGTTCCAATGGCCCTCTCGGGTTCATTCGGTGCGGCCGTTGTGACGAGGAAGTGCGGAGTCAGTGCGACGTGCTCAGCGAACTGACCCAGGAGCTCGGCCGGGTGGATCTGGACCTCGGCGATTTTTAAATGGTGATTTGTTAGTCGGCGATTTCCAGAGGAATGCCGGCGTATCGAATCCGGCCAATTTTTACGCGCCCCAGAAAAGTCGGTGGTCGCGGCACATGTCTTTTCGGCCGACGCCATTATCTCGAAATTGCCGGTTATGAACGCCTCCGTGTTGGCGGTTAGTACGGGTTCCGATGACCCTCGACACATGGATGCATGAACGTTCAAGAAAAACTAGCCGTTTTAGCGGATGCCGCCAAATACGACGCTTCGTGCGCCAGCAGCGGATCAAAGAAAACCCGCGAGGGTAGCCAGATCGGCAGTACCGAGGGGATGGGGATCTGCCACAGCTACACGCCCGATGGTCGGTGCGTGTCGCTGCTGAAAATCCTGCTGACGAACTACTGCATTTATGATTGCCAGTACTGCGTGAATCGCGTTTCGAGCGACACGCCGCGTGCGAGATTCACCGTTGACGAAGTGGTCTCGTTGACGATGCAGTTCTACAAACGTAACTACATCGAAGGGCTCTTTCTGAGTTCCGGAATCATTCAAAATTCCGATTACACGATGGAGCAAATGATTGCGGTCGCCAAACGTCTCCGCACTGACGAGCACTACGGTGGCTACATCCATTTGAAGACGATTCCGAACGCGTCTCAGGACCTGATCGACGAGGCCGGGCGGTGGGCAGATCGGTTGAGCGTGAATATCGAATTGCCAACCGACCGCGATTTGGTGCGTCTGGCCCCGGAGAAAAAGAAACCTCAAATTGTCGCCGCGATGGGCGGGATTCGCGAGAAAATCGAGGAAACCACCGCCGACAAGAAAGCCGGTATGAAGACGCGCGGTTTCGCGCCCGCAGGGCAGAGCACGCAAATGATCGTCGGGGCGACCGAGACGCCCGACGTGGATGTGCTCAAGACGGCATCGGATTTGTATTCGCAACAGAAACTCCGCCGGGTGTACTACTCCGCGTACAGTCCGATCCCGCATGCGGACGCCCGCCTGCCGGGACAGTCTCCTCCGTTGATTCGCGAACATCGGTTGTATCAGGCCGACTGGTTGATGAGGTTCTATGGTTTCCAGGCGGACGAGATTGTCGCCGAGAAGGATCGAAACCTGTCGCTCGACGTTGATCCCAAACTCGCGTGGGCGTTGGCGAACCGGCATTTTTTTCCGGTCGATGTCAATCGAGCCAGCTACGAGGAGTTGTTGCGGATCCCCGGCATTGGTGTTCGCAGCGTCAAACGGATCCTTGCGATTCGAAAACACCGGAACCTGCGGGCCGCCGATTTGCGAAAGTTACGTGTCGCGTGGAATCGCACCAAGGCGTTCGTTTTGACCGCGGACCACAACCCGAGCGTTCATGACCTGGATCGATTGGATTTAAAGTCAAAAGTGACCACTAAGAACCAACAACTGATGTTATTCGACGCCGCTGGTTCCGCGATAACCGGTGAGGTCTAACCTGTCGGGAACGACCCGATGGCACTGCGAACATAGATCCTGCAAATATGGACCAATTTCTATCGATCGAAACGTTTGACCAATGGCGTGATCAGGCGAGAGAGTTGCTCGCTCGCGAAGTCCCTCCGGCGGAGGTGCATTTTGATACCCGCAGCGATCAGCCTTCGCTCTTCGACAATGACGATGCACAGACTGGCCCAGCGGATCAAAGACACGTCCGAAACGCAGTCGCGAAGGTGCCAAAGTCATTTTTAGATCTTGCAAAAATTGTTGCCTGTCACCAAAGTCCTGCCCGGTGGGAACTTCTGTATCGAACGCTGTGGCGGCTAACGCACGGCGAATCGTCGTTGCTCGAGATTGCGACCGACGATGACGTGCATGAATTGCAGCAGATGAGCAAAGCGGTCACTCGCGATGTTCACAAAATGAAGGCGTTCGTGCGATTCCGTCTGGTCGAATCCGAGGCGGAAGAAACTTACGTGGCATGGCATCGCCCCGATCATCGTATCGTTCGGCTCGCGGCACCGTTTTTTTCCCGTCGTTTTAAAGCGATGAACTGGTCGATTTTCACGCCCTGGGAATCGGTCGTCTGGGATCAAAAGCAATTGCGATATGGCGCGGGAGTTCCGGCGAGCGAGGTGTCGGACGAAGACTCTCTTGAAGAACTCTGGAAGACCTACTACGCGTCGATCTTCAATCCCGCTCGCGTCAAAGTCAACGCGATGAAACGCGAGATGCCGGTGCGTCATTGGAAGACACTTCCCGAAGCATCCGTGATTGAAGATTTGCTCGACGAGGCACCGCGGCGTGTTTCGGAAATGATTGAGAAGAACGAAGGGTTCGCCGAGACGGCAACGAACTACATGCCCACCGAATCAGACTTGGCTTCGTTGAAAGTAGCTGCCGAATGTTGCCAGGCATGTGATTTGCATCGCTTCGCAAACCAAATGGTTTTCGGCGAAGGTCCACGCGACGCGAAGATTGTTTTGGTCGGGGAACAGCCTGGCGATCGTGAGGATTTGGAAGGTCGGCCGTTTGTGGGGCCTGCCGGACAATTGCTCGACGAGTGCCTCGCCACCGCTGGAATCCGGCGTGATGAGATTTACATCACCAACGTGGTCAAGCATTTTAAGTTCACAGAGCGGGGAAAGCGTCGTTTGCACAAAAAGCCAGACTCGAGAGAGATATTCGCTTGCCGACCTTGGCTGGAAGCGGAGCTAGCGGCGATCGGGCCGACCACGTTGGTTTGTCTGGGGGCAACTCCCGCTCAGGCCCTGTTCGGACGCGACTTTCGAATCACGAGCGGTCGCGGATCCTTGCGACCGACCGAATGGTGTCAACGGACGATCGCCACCTGGCACCCGGCAGCGATTTTGAGAATGCCAGATCCGGCACGAAAGTCGCAGATGATCGAGAATCTCGTCAGCGATCTCGTGACCGCGGTCGCGTGAGCGTCGAAAAGTGCCACGGATGGTTTTATTGTTTTCCGTTCAGCGTTCGGGCCAAACGATCGCAGACGCCGTTTCCTCCGTCCTTCTCCTATCATCTCGGTTTATGGTTTCGCTGCTTCAATCCACTCAGCGCGGGCTGTACTGTCCGGTCGGCGACTTCTACGTCGACCCTCGTGTTGCCGTTAATCGGGCGGTGGTCACGCATGCGCACACCGACCACGCGCGGTGGGGATGTCGCCACTATCTAGCGGCCTCGCCGAGCGAGCATTTGCTGCGAATGCGAATGAACGATGACGCCGAGTTTGAATTCATGCCCTACGGGGAATCGAGGACCGTCGGTGGAGTGGATGTTAGTTTTCATCCCGCCGGCCACATGCTCGGGTCGGCGCAGGTTCGGCTCGAGTATCGCGGCGAGGTTGCGGTCGTCACCGGCGACTATAAACTCGGTGCGGATCCAACCTGTGAATCGTGGCAGCCAATTCCGTGTCATTTATTGGTGACTGAATCGACGTTCGGTTTGCCTGT
>JBICHZ010000264.1:0-17943 GCA_043101355.1 Rhodopirellula sp. JB044 | reverse complement strand
TCGCGATCACGCGTGCGGTCAACGGGTTGTCTTCGTCGACGAGCCAACGGGCGAGCGTCATGCGGTCGGGGCGGTTTTTGCCTGGAGCAATCTTCAATGGGTGGAACGCGGCCGGGACTCCCTCTTCGACCTGGTTCCCGTGACTGAGATAGCTGCCGCGGAGATGCACGTGCGTCGTTCGGCGTTTGTTCTCGGGCAGTTGCCTCATGATGGGAACCGTGGTTTGCGGTTGGATCTTCGCAAGCCGTGATTGCAGTGACTTCAGTTCGGCACGCCGGTCGTTGAGCAGCGGAGTGATCCCGCGATAGTATTCGGCGAGCTTCTTTTGCTCGTTAGCACTCAGTGGTGTCGACGTGCGGACCAGCTCTTGAATGTCTTTGGGCAGTTTCGTCCATCGCGGCAGCGAGTCGTCCGTCGTTACCGAGAGTCGGATACGATCGGATTCTGCCGGCACGTCGGACAGGTGAACGGTCAGCAAACCGTTCGACAGATCACGTGGCGTTTCGAACGCAAAGAAGCGAGCGTGGGGCGAACCAGGACTCGTCTGCGGAGAGGCAATTGCATTCAACGAAAGACTGACGGCGCCGTCGGCGGGATAGGTTTCGTTCGGGCTGGGAACCTTTTCGGGTTGATGCGTCCAAACTTTGTTTCGTTGCTCGTCGAGTAGCTGAATCTCGAAACCGCGGAGGCGTTGAATGATGGTGCTGCCGCCGTCGGTACGATTCCAAATCGCGACCGAATCAATCGGCTGCACCGAGCCGAAATCGATCTCAAGCCAGGGCGTGTCTTCGCCTTCGGTGTGCGTTACCGAACCGGCTGTGAAATCGCCGTTGGTGTTTTCATCGATCGCACTGTGGGCATTGTCGCTGTATTTCGACGAACTTTGCGTGGCCGTGCCTTGTGGAGCAACGTTGACGCCGTTGGCGAAAGCCTGAACCTCGGCGAGGTGCAGAAACTTATTCTTACCCGGCAATTCGATGCGGACGTATCTCGCGTCGACCGAAGAGGCGGCGTGAGGTCGCCATGATGCGGATACTGATTGAGGGACAGGCACTTTTTTGCCGCTCGCGGCGTCGTGTTGTTGCTGTACCAAACGCACTCCCGTGACGGGGGCGGAGAGCGGAACGTCGATGCGGCAAACAATCTCGTGCGGTGTTTCCGAATCGGTCGAGATCCAACCGTTCTCGTCGACGTTGAGCGGCCGGTTCGATGAGGTCGCCGCGATGGGACGAACGGTGTTCCACGAAGGGTACGCTTTCAGTTCGGCGAGCCATTTCGATTGGGCGGCCTCGATCTGTGGTGTGCTCCGCTGGAGGGCCGCCTTCAGGTCAGCGATTTGTTTTTCGAGACGTTGTTTTTCTTCTCGTTGTTGATCGGACCAAACACCGAAGGTCGGCTTCTCGTCTTTTCGATCCGCGTCGGCGGTGTTGTTAAAGAACGCGAAGAATTGGTAGTACTCGTCGTGCGTGATCGGATCGTATTTGTGCGTGTGACACTGGGCGCACGCCATCGTGGTGCCCATCCAAACCGCCATCGTCGTGTTGACGCGGTCGACGACGGCGACGTTGCGGAACTCTTCATCGTTCGTGCCGCCTTCGTTGTTGGTCATCGTGTTGCGATGAAACGCGGTCGCGATGAGTTGCTCGTCGGTGGGGTTGTCTAGCAAATCACCGGCGATCTGTTCGATCGTGAATTGGTCAAACGGTTTGTTGTCGTTGAGCGAGCGAATGACGTAATCGCGATAGGCCCAGATCGTTCGCGGAGGATCGTCGGCGTAACCGGACGAGTCGGCATAGCGAGCGAGGTCCAACCACACGCGGGCCCATCGTTCCCCGAACGCAGGTGACGCGAGCAAGTCGTCGACGTAGCGTTCGTAGGCGTTGTCACGCTTGTCATTCAGGAACGCGTTGGCTTGTTCCCACGTCGGTGGCAGTCCGGTCAGGTCCAGTGCGACGCGACGAGCGATCGTGAGGCGGTCGGCCGGTTCGGAGGGCGAAAGACCGCTGGCCTCGAGTTTGGCGAGGATGAAATGGTCGACCTCGTTGATCGGCCACTGCAGGTTGCTGACCTCGGGGAGATCGGGTTTTTGCGGTTTGGAGTACGACCAGTGTTTCGCATAGCTGGCCCCTTCACGAATCCAACGACGCACCAGTTCGATTTCGTCTTCGGTGAGGGCGCGGCCTTTGCCCTCGGGCGGCATCCTCATGTCTTCGTCGTCGGTGGTTAGCCGTTCGAGCAGTTCGCTTTCGTCGGGGGCACCCGGCACGATCGCGGCATACCCGCCGAGGTCCTCGCGGGATCCCTCTTCGGTATCGAGCCGCAAGCCCGCGGCACGCTCTTCCTCGTCCGGGCCATGGCACATGATGCAGTTGCCCGAAATCAACGGCCGGATATCGCGGTTGAAGTCGATCGCGTCGCCGCCAAGGGCGGGGGAGACGCAGAGGATCGAGAACGCCGCCATGAGATGAGTCCAGCGGCGATGCATTGTTTTTGCAAACATTGACGTAGCGATTGGCGGGGGAGGGAGGTGGGACGCTGCGTCTTTGGCGCCCAGGGGCGTGCCGAAAATACGAAGCGGGCGTGCGGGGAAGCGGTCCGTGGCAAAGCAGCTCGGGGGTTTACTACCGCACTGCGACAAATTGTACGCCCAATTTTCCGCTAATCCGCCGAAATCAGGCGGTATGAACCAAAGTCACAATGCTTTGACGCAAATCGGAAACCCTATGGAATTGGGAGTTCGGCAACGCGAGTGGAACCAACGTGGAGAAACTCGCCAAGAGTTTCGGCAGGGGGTTTGAGGTGCCGAATGTCTTGGCGGCATTCGCTGCGGTTTTTGGTGTGCGGTTGCGATCGGTTGGTGGTTTGTGGAGGGGAGTCTGAACTCTGGCGAGTCCAGCTACGGCTCGTTGGTACGGCTTGGTATGCATGGCTTCGTGGCGAAACTCGCCGAGAGTTTCGGCAGGGGGTTTGGGGTGCCGAATGGCTTGGCGGCATTCGCTGCGGTGTTCGGTGTTTGTTATGCGAATGAGAAAACCCTGCCGGAGGGCGAGCCTGCGGCAGGGTTTGGATGCGTTTTCGTTTTGGGGTGAGGCTTACGCTTCGTCGAGCAAGTCGACTGCGGCAAAGGCTTGCCCTTCGAGCATCGCCAGCGACGCACCGCCACCGGTGCTGACGTGGCTGACCTGTTCGGCGAACCCGAGTTGCTCGACTGCCGCGGCACTGTCGCCACCGCCGATGATACTGGTCGCATCGCTGTCGGCGACCGCTTGCGCGACGGCTTTGGTGCCTTCGTCCATCGGCGGCTTCTCAAACACGCCCATGGGTCCGTTCCAGACGACGGTTTTGGCGCCTTTAATGATGTCGCCGTAGGACTTGGCGGTTTCCGGCCCGATGTCGAGGCCTTCCATGCCGTCAGGAATCTCACCGGCTTTGACGACCACTTTGTTGCATCCGGCGATATTGCCGAAATCGTCGCCGCAGTGGGTGTCTGATGGCAGGTGCAGTTTTCCGTCGCTCTTGGCGAGCAGTTCTTTCGCCAGGTCGACTTTGTCTTTTTCGACCAAGCTGTTGCCGACCTTGCCGCCTTGGGCGAGCGAGAACGTGTAGGCCATCGCACCGCCGATGAGGATCGCGTCGCAAATGCCGAGCAGGTTGTTGATCACGTTGATCTTGTCGCTGACTTTGGCACCGCCAAGGATGGCGACAAACGGGCGTGCCGGTGTGCTGATGGCATCGGAGAGATACGCGATTTCTTTGGCGACGAGGTGTCCGACGACGCGGGGTTTGCCCGACATGGCTTCCGGGACGGCGACCATCGAGGCGTCTTTGCGGTGGCAGGTTCCGAACGCGTCGTTGCAGTAGACGTCAGCCATCGCGGCGAGTTTGCCAGCGAATTCGGCATCGCCTTTTTTCTCGCCCGGGTTGAAACGAAGGTTTTCGAGCACGAGGACTTCGCCTTCGCCGAGTGCGGCGGCCTTGGCTTTGGCGTCGTCGCCGACCGTGTCCGACGCGAAATGAACAGTGCTGCCGAGCAACTCACCCAAACGAGTGGCGGCCGGTTGCAGAGAAAACTTTTCGTCGCCTTCGCCACCGGTGGGGCGTCCGAGGTGGCTCATCAGGATGAGTTTGCCGCCGCGGTCCACCACGCTCTTAATGCTGGGCAATGCCATGCGGATTCGGCGATCGTCGGTAATGGCGAGGTTTTCATCGAGCGGGACGTTGAAATCGACCCGCATCAGGACGGTTTTGCCTTGGACTTCGGTTTGGTCGATCGTTTTCTTGGCCATCGGAAAAAGTGCTCCGGTTGATTGGAAAAAAGCAGGGAAGTTCGAAATCGGATTGATGTTCGTTCGAGCGGGCGTCCCAGTATCGGACAGATTCCTGCGGTCGCGAAGGGGACGATGCTTTTTCGATCTCTCCGTCACGGTTTCCTCACGTGTCACTATCCGCATAACCGAAACCAGAGAGTGCATCCCTGCGGTCCGGTTGTAACGAATCGCGAACGATGCCGGTCTGTCGCGACCTTGGTGGAACGAGTCGCGGTGGCGCCGATAGGTGAACGCTAATTTTTTGCAAGTATGGGGGCGGTGCTGGTGATATCCACACCCGTGATGGACGACTTGTGCACGCGCTTTACGTTGCGATTGATCCGGACGCTGGTCGCCGGTTGCTCAATCTGGATCGTGATGGCGGGACATCTGCACGCTCAAAACACCCCTGCTCGCCGATTTCCGTCGGTGCCCCGGTGGGGCGGAAACGCGGAGGAAGAGCCGCGGGTCGGGTCCGCTGCCCATCGTCGCTCGATCATTAATTCGTTGCCGCTGGATCGTCTGACCCCGGCCGCTCGCACGCAGATTCTCGAAATCGCCGAGAACCCGACGCTGTTTCGGCAACTGCCCAGCCAAGCGATCACGTGCGATCGTGACATGTTCTTGTTCCTGACCCGCAACCCAGATGTGTTGGTCGGTTTGTGGGATTTGATGGAGATCACCAAGGTGCAGAGCCGCCGTTTGGGACCGTACCAGATCGAAGCCCGAGACGGCGTCGGGACCGTGTGTAGCGTGGATTTGGTTTACGGCGACGCGTCGCAGCATATTTTCGTCGTCGACGGATCCTACGACGGAAAAATGACACCCACGCCGATCCGCGGCAAAGGCGTCTTCGTGCTGCACTCCAGCTACGCGAAGGGCTCCGACGGGCAGACGACCGTGTCGGGAACGCTCGATTGTTTTGTGCAGCTCGAAAGTCTCGGCATCGACCTGATCGCCCGCACGCTGAGCCCAATCATCGGACGATCGGCCGACAGCAATTTCATGCAAACGGCCCACTTTATCGCTCAGGTTAGCCAGTCGAGCAGCCACAACCCGTCGGCGATGTTGGACATTGCCGACCGGTTGCCCCAAGTCGAGCCGCCGATCCGAAAAGCCTTTGCCGACACGATCGTCACGGTCGCACGCCGTGGCCAGCCCGCCGGACGTCGCTCGTCGAACCGATCAACCGTGGCCGATTCGAGCAATCAGGAATCCAGCGAAATGGCGCGTTCGGATTCACGGGCAAACGCCTACAACCGCTAACCCAATGACAGATGTAGCCGGAGTCGCCAGACTCGGCACTTCTCGATGAATGCCATGTCGTAGCTCGGCGAGGTGAAAGCAATTAGCCGGCGATCAGCGCGGCTTCACCACCGGAAAAGCGACTCCATTCCGCTCGAAAACGCTCGATTCGATACGAGTGATCAAGAACAACGTGATTGCCACGCCCGTGGGGGCGATTCACGTTACGACCGCGGCTCTTCGACCCAGAGAGCCGCGGTCAACGCACACGTTTGCATCCGCAATGCAAAGCATTGCAGGCGGATCTTTCGCGCTCTGATGATCAAGTTTCGCCAAAAAGGCGTTTGCGTGGGGCTGCGATTCTGTTGGCGGGTAACCGGCGGCTGTGTCCGCGACGCAGGGTGCGCACCTGCGCATCGGCAGATGCGGTGTTGCCCATATACGGGCGTTTTGTCGCAGATGCCAGGCGGCGAGTTTTCAGGCGGTGGGGTGTTGGCGGTGGCAACCGAGTAACGCTTTCGCGACCGGCGATTTACCCGTGGTTTGATGAGGTTTCTGCGCACGCCTGAGCGGTTTGATATTCGAATTTCAAACGCAGGATCTCCGCCATCTCGCCGAGTTGCCGTAGGGAATCGCAGTGTGCGGTGAATCGCAAACGTGGACGCAGCGAGTCGGTCAACGCCCGCCCGCCGACCAGCAAAACGACGTCGTTGGCCAGTGATACGGCCATCTGGTTTAGTTTGGCAACGAAAGTGTCCTCCTCGTCGATCGACGAAACGCTCAGCCAAACCAGATGCGGGCGGCAGTCCACGGTTGCCTGGATAAAACTCTCCAGCGGCAGTTGGTTGCCCAAACTGGTCGCTTTCCAGCCAACCTCTCGTAGCGTCAGTTCCACCAAGGCCGTCGGCAATTGATACGGGTCGCACATGGGCGACCCGCCGATCGCCACCGGCGCGTCGTCAGCGACCGGCGGCAGGGAACTGTTGAGGTCGAAAATCAAACGCAGAGCGACATCACACGCCCTGCGTTCCTGGTAAACGTCGATCTCTTCGCACTGCCACGCCTTGCCAACGCCGTGCATCGCGTCGGCGATCAAGCACTCCGCCGCCTGACTGCGAGACGCTCCCTCGTCGACCATCTCATAGAGCAGGCCGCGGCAGGTCTCAAACTCGCCGCGAGCCAAGGCGTCGCGAAAACACTGGTTTCGAGGAGATTTTTTTCCCTCCAAACAAACGTGCCGCGTCGGCAGCATCTTCGGCAAACCCAACGATTCCGGCTTGCAAAGGCTCCGTTGCGAGGTCGCAAGGAATCGCTGCAACGCTTCGAGAGAAATTTTTCGGTGGCCTCCAGCCGTCTTTTGGCTGCAAATGGCACCGCAATCGCACCAGCGCTTCACGGACGACTCGCTGACGCTCAACGCGCAAGCGACTTGTTTCGGCGAAAAGAGTGGTTGTTCTGCAGCCAATTTTGGAATTTCGGCGAGAGTTGATGACGGACGCAACTACAAAACGATCATCTTGAACGTGTGTACCCAGCGGGTGAACGTTTTTTTAAACGAACCTGATCGTTTTGGACCAGTGTATGTCAGCGTCAATTCGGAATTCCCAAAGCGAACGAATGAAACAAAAGTGAAAAACGTTCATTTTTGTAAAAAAAGATCCCTCTTCCGCTTGCCTATCATCACCCGCATGCATATACCTGAGTGCGATGAACGTTTTCGACACCCAAAACGTTCACCGTCTGTCGTCTCAGTTTGCAGCCTGCGGCGTTTACTAATGTTCAGTCCTGTCGAGCAGCTTTAGGTCACGAATATGAGTTCCTCAACCAAGTCCAAGTCTCGAAAGGCGGCCTCCCAGCCGAATCAATTCGAAGGTTTGACGGCGTCGTCTGTCGCCGCCCGAATGCCTGCTTGGGTGCAGTGCCCCGAGTTGGTGGTGCCAATCGCCGAGACTCGCGATCAGGTCCGCAATTTAGAAAACGCGACCCCGGCGGAATTGCGTGCGATTACGAAACAACGTCTTCGGCAAGAGATCGATTTCATCGGCAACGAACGTTTTAGTTCCGCCCGAGAAGGCAAACGAATCTTCGCCGAAGAACTCGGTTTGGCGGAGCGGCAAACTGCCCTCGGGATTGCCGCGATCCGACGCAGTGGTGTGGATTTGCCGATCCACCTCGGACGGTTGTGCGAAGCCCCGTTGCTCAAACCGGAACAAGAACGTTTGTTGTTCGAGCGGATGAATTACCTGCTGCAACAAGCGGCGATCCACCGCAGCGTTCTGTACCCCGACCGTCCGTCACGTCATCGTCTCGAGTTGATCGAACTGTATGTGGCGCTCGCGGATTGGCATCGCGACCGGATCGTGGAAGCCAACTTGCGTTTGGTGTTCTCGATCGTAAAGAAGTTTGTGAATCCAAACAACAATTTTGACGAACTGCTCAGCGATGGGATTGTTGCCTTGATCCGTGGCGTCGAGAAGTTCGACTTTGACCGTGGCTTCCGTTTCAGCACCTATGCCACTCAGGTCGTTCGTCGAAACGCGTACCGTACCGTTGTCCTTCGACAGCAAGAACGCCAGAAAGTCATGGGAGGATTGCAGGACATGGATATCGATATCGGTGAAGAAGAACGCGAATCGGCGATCAGCGAAAAGCGATGGCACGAGTTGCGAAGTCGTTTGAGCGTGATGCTCGGTGATTTGGACCGTCGCGAGAAGTTCATCATCCGTGCTCGGTTCTCGCTCGGATCCCACCGCCGCGTTCACACATTGCAATCGCTCGCCGATCGTTTGGGCGTTTCGAAAGAACGCGTGCGTCAGCTTGAGCGACGCGCAATGGACAAACTGCGTGCGATGGCCGGTACCACGGATCTGGCCGAGCTGGAAGGTTAACCGCCTCGCGGGTTTGGTCCCAGAGTTCTGATTACCGCCGACGGTTTTTGATAACTAACGTTGCGAAACGCCCCAAGAGGTTCGGCGGAGGAAGTGCGTTGCCGAATGTGTTCGCGATTGCGGTGTTGATCGGTTGGCGGTTTGTTTGTGGGGAGTCTGAACTCTGGCGAGTCCAGCTACGGTTTGCCGGTGCGTCTTCGTAGAGAAACTCGTCAATAGTTTCGGCGGAGTGCGTGGGGTGCCGAATGTGTTGGCGACATTCGCTGCGATGTTGGGTGTTTACGAGACTACGCCAAAATGCCTTCGACGACGTGGCCGTGGATGTCGGTTAGTCGCATGTCTCGGCCGCTGTAGCGGTAGGTCAGCTTCTTGTGATCGAAGCCGAGCAAATGAAGGATGGTGGCGTGCAGGTCGTGAATGTGCACCCGATCTTCGACGGCAGACAGTCCGACCTCGTCGGTGGTACCGTGAACGTGACCTGATTTGACTCCTCCACCGGCCATCCAAATGGTGAAGCCGTCGTCGTGGTGATCGCGTCCGGGTTTCGGACCGACAGGGAGCTGCACCGTTGGGGTTCGCCCCATTTCTCCGCCCCAGATCACGAGCGTATCCTCCAGCATTCCGCTCTGTTTCAAATCGCCCAAAAGTGCAGCGAGCGGCCCGTCACATTCGCCCGCCAAGCGACGGTGCCCGACAGCAATATTCGCATGCGCATCCCACGGTTGCCCCGCACCGTGATAGACCTGCACGTAACGCACGCCTCGTTCGACCAAACGTCGCGCGATCAGCAATTGCCTGCCCTGCTGCGTATCCCCGTATGCGTCGAGCACGTGAGCGGGTTCGCGGCTGATATCGAACGCATCGGAGGCTTCTCCTTGCATCCGAAACGCGAGTTCGAGCGATTGAATACGTGACTCAAGAGCATGGTCCCCAGGACGATCGGCGAGGTGCATCGCGTTGAGTTTCTGGACCAGCGAGATCTGTTCGCGCTGTTGCTTGGCGAGCAGGTATTCGTTCTGGATATTTGCCACCAACAAATCCGGATCGTTGTACTGCGAATCGACATACGTGCCCTGATAGATCCCCGGCAGGAAAGCACTTCGCCAATTCGCGGTCGCTGCGGTTGGCAAACCTTTGGGACACATTGCCACGAATCCGGGCAGGCTTTGGTTCTCCGTTCCGAGCCCGTACAACGCCCACGAGCCAACGGCCGGACGAGGGCGAACGATGTCGCCGCAATTCATCATCAACAATGCCGGCTCGTGATTGGGAACGTCGGTCACCATCGAACGGATCACGCACAAATCATCGGCGTGCTTGGCGAGCTTGGGAAACAGTTCACTGATTTCGATTCCCGATTTTCCGTGTTTGCTGAATTGAAACGGTGACCCGTGCGCCACACCTCCGAGACGTCGGTCCTTCTCGAGTTGTTTCGAGAGAGTTTTGCCTTGCATCTTCTGCAGCATCGGTTTGGGATCGAACGTATCGATCTGCGACGGTCCGCCGTTGGCAAAAATATGGATGACCCTTTTTGCACGAGCCGGATGGTGTGGCTGGCGAGGGGCGAGAGAGTCGCCGGCGCTGTTGGTTTCTTCAGCGAGCAAACTCGATGCGGCGAGCATTCCCAACCCCATTCCTGATTGTTGCAGGAGACTGCGTCGGGATAGCAGTCCGCGCCAGGAAGGCAGTCGGCAGGTTTCGTGGCGAGTCATCGGCGTTCAGTCCAAGTAGAAAAATTCATTGGTGAGCATCAGGGCTTGGGCGAGTTGCTCCCATTCGTCCAGAGGCGGCACCGGCGGAGGTGCAAAGTCATCCGACGCGCTCCATCGTTTGCCGGGATCGGGGCCGTCCACGCACCGAATCTCAGGAGCCCATAAAAACACATCGTTCGAAGCGTTTTTCCCGGGAGAGACGACAAAGTCAATCGTGGTGCCGACCGTGACCCGGACCCGATCGATGTTGGTGTCGGACTCGCTGTTGTGAGCCGACCAGATTGGCGGCGACGGAACCGTTTCGCAACGTACGGTCGCGTAGACCCCGTCGCCTTTCTCCCGTTCGTGACGGAGTTTGCCAGAGATGCGGACGGCCCCATTAAAAGGGGACACCCATCGTCGAACAACGGTGCGGTTTCGGTCGCGGGGAGTGTTCCCACCGTGCGCCGTCAAGCGGACGTATCCGAGTCGATCGTCAGGAAAGGCATCGCCGAATTGGTATTGTTGTCCGGTCCAGTGCGTCAACGGTTCGAACGTCAAATCGTTGGAGGCGTCATTGCCGAGACCGTACTGCCATACCGGTGTTGTGGTTTCGTTAGCTTGCCGGGCGACCGAGAGGAATTCGTTCAGTGTTGTTAACTCTTTGGCGGATGCGTCTCGTCCGAGTACCCGCTGAAAAAGTTTGTTGATCGCCGTGTTCGATTGAGATGTCGTGTTCGTTCGGGACGTCGTGTTCGTTCGGGGCGTCGAGGCGTCGGTTACTTCCGCGGACGGTCGAACGAGGGCGGCGAGTTCCGTGGCACACTCGATGACGAACGGGTGATTCATGACAAAGAGCGACTGCTGCGGTACCGTCGTCACCGCTCGCTGCGCCGTCGAGGTGGTCGGGGTTGCGAAGTCGAACGCACGCAACATCGGATCGAGTTCGACACGGTCGACATACGCGTAGACGGTCCGGCGTGTCGGATACGGCGTCTCGGATAGTTTGACACTGCGGCCACCGATGCGGCGGTCGAGTTTGCCGCTGACCGCCAACATGGAATCCCGCATCGCTTCGAAGTCGATCCGTTTGCGGTTCTGATGGCTGAGGTAGCGGTTTTCCGGATCGTGTTCGCTTGCTCGGTCCGACGCGGCGCTGGTGCGTTGATAGGCGGCCGACGCGAGAATTGTTTGGTGTAACCATTTCAGCGACCAGCCGTGCTCCATAAACTCCCACGCCAACCAATCGAGCAACTCGGGGTGTGACGGAGGTGACGATCGCAACCCGAAGTCATCGACCGAATCGACCAACCCGCGGTCGAAGTACTTGCTCCAAACACGGTTGACGAGCACCCGGGCGGTGAGCGGGTTGTCGGCCGAGGCGATCGCGGCGGCGAGTTCAACGCGTCCGCTGCCTCGGGTAAACGCGTCGGCGTCTTCACCCGCAACGATGGACACGAAACGCCGCGGCACCCGATCACCGCGACGTGCGGGTTCCCCGCGGAGCATGACAAACGGATTGATCGGTTTCGCTTTGTCACGGATCACCATGGCTTTGGGAGGTGCCCCGGGGTGAGTCGCGTAGACCTCGCCGATCGCTTTCTGAAGGTCACCGAGTTTGCGGCGACCGGTGCCGAGCAAACGCGATGCGGCAACGACGGCGTCTTCGTCGAGCATGAACAGCCCATCGCGTCCCAACAACGCACGCCGGATTTGTTCGTCTGCACCTTGATGCATTCGATCAGCGTCGGAGGCTTGCTGGACCAATTGCTGCCATCGCTTCAGCACGTCGTAAAAAACGTCCGCGTACGTGTTCAAAACGTCTTGGCGGGTTTGAGGTTCGGCGCTGACGATCGCCGAACGCAGGCGAGGATTGATTTGCTGGTTCGCTTCCCATTTCGCGAGCATTGCTTCGCGTTGCGTTTGGAATTGTTCTTCCGAAATCGAAAGCGACTCGGCCCAGACGCCCCAAACAGGATGCTTCGCACGGCCTTTTTGCTGTGTTAACTGCGAAAGGCTTTTTGCCAGCGGCGTCATCGCGGTGTGGTTGACTTTGTGTTTGCTGACGATGGCGCGAATTTGTTTGTTGCTGCCCACGTGCATGTCGTGGTACCCCGCAAAGTATGGCCGGCAGTCTTGGGTGAGGACGGCGATTGCTTCCTGGCGGAGCATTTTGCGGTACGCCGTCATCGCGGCTTTGGCTTGCGAGAGTTGTTTTCGAAAATCTTGCTGCAATTGTTTGTCGGTTGGGTCGCTTGCGATTTCAGGAAATTCAGCAGGGATCTCGCAGCTCGCCAAAACGCCGTAGAGCGAGTAGTAGTCTTCGATCGGAATGGGATCGTATTTGTGGTCGTGGCATCGGGCACACGCGACCGTCAATCCCATCAGCCCACGGGTGAGTACGTCAATTTGATCGGCGGCACGTTCGAGACGGTTGTTACGAAACCGCGGCCCCACGGTGATCAAACCCAACGCGGCTAACTCCGGCGCATCGGAAGGTAATCCGATCTGGTCAGCGGCGATTTGTTCGGTGAGAAATCGGTCGTAGGGTTTGTCGTCGTTCAGGGAATCGATCACGTAGTCGCGAAACGTGTAGGCGAACGGGTATCGAACGTCCGCCTGCGCCTGCCAATCCTGCGTGTCCGCGTAACGTGCCAGGTCCAACCAGTACCGCCCCCATCGTTCGCCGTAGTGTGGCGAGGCGAGCAGGCGATCGCCCACTTTTTCAAACGCCTCCGCCAGCGGCGCGGGATCATTCACGAAGGCATCGATCTCGTCCGGAGTCGGCGGCAATCCAATCACGTCCATGCTTGCGCGGCGGATCAGGGTCCGGCGCTCGGCCGGCGCGGCGGCGGGAAGTTCGAGGTCGATTAATCGAGCATTGATGTACGCATCGATCGGGCCGGTGATCGAACGGGCGGATTTTGACGGCGCGGTGTTCGACGCCCCGGTGTTCGACGACGCGGTTGGTGCAAAACGGTTGTCGCCCACACCTTCGGGAAGCGGCGGCAAACGGATCGGTTGGAACGCCCAATGTTCTTTTGCGAGTTTGCCGATGGCTTCTTGGTCGCCCAAATTTGCTGCCGCCGGTGCGGACTCTTGCGGCCAATGCAATCCCATCCGCACCCACTTTTGAAACACCTCGATCTCCTCCTCTTCTAGGGGAGCATCCGGCGGCATTTCCAGACCTTCATACCGGATCGCCTGCATCAGAAGGCTTTCGGCAGGATCGCTGACGACGGCGGCGGGGCCACTGTCGCCGCCGCGAAGAATGCCATCGCGAGAATCCAGTCGCAGTCCAGATTCTTGCTTGGCATCGCTGTGGCACTCGTAGCACTTCGCGATCAGCAGCGGGCGAACGCGATTTTCAAAGTATCGTTCGCGGCGTTGTTTGCGATCATCGGTTTGAGCGACCGCGGGTGAAGTCAGGACGACGCACGCAAAAATCAGCAACCATTGTCGCATGAAATCGCACCGGTAAGCGAGGCAGGAAAGGGGCGTCAATAAAGACGCGGCGGGGGATCATCCTATCATCGTACCAGAATGAAATTGCCGGTGTATGGATTTCGTCTTGCTACGTTTTCATCGACAACGGAGCCGATACTGCGATCGATTGCAGACGCGCAGATAGCGTTCGTCTTGGGCAGACGGACCGACGTGGGGACGCGATTACCGGAGCCTTATCGTGCGGCTTGGATCGCGTCGTCGAAGTTCAGTTGCAGTTCGAGCTGCGTGTCGCGGTCGTCGAAGCCGAGTTCGCGATGCATCAGGCTGGGCTGAATGTCAGTGCTGTTTTGATACTTGTCGGATTCGCAGGGTTGGCAGGTACCGAGCAGTTGGTGATACGAGATTTGACAAACCTGCATGCCCGGATAAATCCGCACCGGTTGGATGCAGTGCATCTCGAGAGTCCACGTGCCGCAGTAACCGCTCTGCCCAAGGCTGCCGCCGGGGTTGAGAAACAAACCGAGACGGCCGAGCGACGAACGTGCATGGAGGACCGGAACGAGATTCCGCGTTTCGGTGTGTTCGACGGTTCGTCCGAGATACAGCACACCGGGCTGCAGCGTGAGTCCCTCGGCGGGAATTTCGATGCGGCGATACCGGTTGGGACTGGCCGCGTCCAGGACGACTTCTTCATAAACGAGCAGCTCGTGGTGCAGTGCGAGGTTGTAACTGTTCGCGTTCAGACGCGTCGGATCGAACGGGTCGATCGCGATATCGTCGCCCATCCGTGATAGCAATTCCTGGCTGGATAAAATCATGCGATGACGCTCGTCAATGCGGATGGTCCGACGATGGGTGTGAATCCGTAATTTAGCGAGTTTCAGCGTCTTGTGACCGGTGTGACGACCTAGAATTCGCTATATTTCAAGCACGCTGTACGTTTTGTAACGTTTCACCCGGCAGTTTTCGAAGGTGCCCCCTGCCGATGGGGCACTCCGCAAGGCGTTCGACATGGATCCATTTTCTGACGTCACTCAGCTTCCTGATGAATTCGACGGGCAGGTGCGTCTGTTCCCGCTGCCGGGGATGGTGATGTTTCCTCACGCGATGCAGCCGTTGCATGTTTTTGAACCGCGATATGTCGAAATGCTGCGAGAATCGCTCGCGACGGATCAACTGATCACGATGGCGACGCTGCTCGATTCCGCCTCGGTTGCCGACCCCGCCTCGCCGCCGATCGCTCGGACGGTGTGTATCGGAAAGATTGTCTCGCACGCCGAACTCGCCGGGGACCGGCACAATATTTTGCTCGTCGGTGTTCGCCGTGCGAAAATTCGTCGCGAACTCGAAACAAGTCGTCCGTTTCGATCCGCCCAAGTTGACCTGATCGACGATTTTTATCTACCCGCTGCGACGGACCAACGCAACAAACTGAAGCGACGGTTGCTGACTTCGTTCGGGAAAATCATTCCGCCCAAAGCGGGTTCGCAGCAGAGTCTGCACGATCTGATGGCGGGCCAAATGGGCGTCGGCCCGATCACGGATATTATCGCCTATACGTTGCCGTTCGAACCGGAAGACAAATTGAAGTTGCTCGAAATGAGCGACGTCGACGCGAGAGCCGAGCAGTTGATCAAGCTGATCGATCGCGGCGAGATCGAACTGCAATCGGTCAGTTCGAGCGAAAAAGAAGTCGATCTGCAGGAGCACGCCCAACCGCCGTCGCGTAACCAGTTCCCACCGCCGTTCAGTGTGAATTAGACGAAGGATAGAGGTCGGTCTGTCCGAGACGAACGGGGCGTGGTGGACCGCGAACCAACCTAGCCGGAGCCGCCAAGACTTCGATGGTGCGTTCTGCGTGGGTTTCCGAATGTCTTGGCGAGATTCACGACGGCCTTCGACGTCGGTTTTGCAGTGTCGGTCGATTGGCGGTTTGTTGGTGGGGAGTCTGAACTCTGGCGAGTCCAGCTACGAAACCGGGGGAACGCCCGCACTGGGGGACGTACGTGGAGTGATCCGTGATTGCCAATGAACCCGATCGCCGAGTACAGTGTCCGCACAACGGCCACGAGCCGATTCTCTCACGCGCCCATAGCTCAGCTGGATAGAGCAACGGACTTCTAATCCGTAGGTCGGTGGTTCGAATCCACCTGGGCGTGCTCTGCTGCTTTCTGCGGCATCGTATTTTGTGTCGCGGTCGGCTCTATTGCGGCAGCCAAATTGGTGAGCCGGAGGGAGTATTTTCGCGGGAATCGCCGCTGCTTCTTCCGATCCGTCGGGCTTTGATACGCACGTAAGGCGCGATCACTCGGGCTCGATCGGCGAACGTGTCGGGGGCGGCGTCGGCGGCCGCGTGCATCGGTTCGACGAGATCTTCGACAACAAACCCGGACCGGCACAAACCGCCGATCAACTCTTCCCAGCGATGCAGGAATTCGACCGCGCCGGTTTCTCGGAGGCGGTTTGCCGCGACCGATGGGGTGTCGGGGGGAGGCACCGGGGTGGTCCGGTAATAATCGTGCCGCAGTTCGTAGGAACCGCCGGATCGCTGCATCGATCCTTGCAGGCTGGTCGGCGATTTGTGTTGGCTGATGTAGAGGCCTCCCGGGCGGGTGACGCGGGCGACTTCCGCGTAGATCGCCGTTACGTCCGGCAGGTAACAACTGCTGACCGGGTGGACGACGAGATCGAACGCGCCCGGGTCGAGCATCGACAGGTCGTCCATGGAGGCTTCGAACAGTCGCACCGAGTACTTCCGCCGGGCTGCTGCTTGCCGGTCGAGTTCCAACATCGCGGGACTGAGGTCGACGACGGTGACGTCGGCCCCGGCGGCGGCGTAAAGACAGCTCTGGCGACCGCCTCCCGCGGCCAGGCAGAGCACTTTCCATCCGCGAATGTTCCCGCCGAGCCACCCGATTCGGTCGACCGTTTGGAGGGGCTCTTTCAGTTCCTCATCGGAGACGATTCGGCACAGCGGCGAGTCGGCCGCGGTCATGCGTTGATAGCACTCGCGGTTGGCTCGCAGCACGTTTTCACGGGGAATGGTCAAAAAAATATCCTGAAGGGACTCGGAGACGAATTGGGGGTGGTGAAAGCTCGTAATGAACCGATGTGAGGCAGGCAAACGTGAACTTCGCGTTAAGGGCGCAGCAAACGCCCGTGGGCGAAGAAAGAACTCATCGCCAGCCGCAAAATCTCGGTTTTTTGGCGACCAAGAAGCGTTTCGCGTCGAGTTCCGCGAGGGTTTTCCCCTAATTTAGGAACTTTTCCGGGGCTATCGACATCTCAGCTTTGTCAACCGACACGGACGTTTTTTCAAACCACATGGATGTGCCGCGCACGATCGTGGCGAGCAATGCTCTCGCCGATCGACCGCCGCGCTTTGCTTTTTCAAGATCCGACAGTATGTCATCTCCTTCACCCGATTTCGATCAGCTTCTCAGCGACCGCCTGGACGGGCGGCTCGACGAGAACGATGCGCGAATGCTCGACGCGAAACTTCGTGACGACGCCGCGCTTCGATCGCAGTATGACGCGATGCTCGCCGACCGTGAACGCATGAAAGCGTTGTTTGCTTCGTCAGTCCAGTCGCAACCGCGATTGTCCGCCGATTTTGCTTCTCGTGTTCTCGCCGAAGGGCGACGTCGTGGTCTGGCGGTTTCACGCGACAACGAAACGTTAGCCAACAGTGAGAATGCGAGTGTGGCCAGACCGGTGCAACGGTCTTCGACGCAGTCGGCATCGCATCGTTCGCGTTGGATCGTGGGCGTCGCTGCGTCGGCGGCCGCGGTGTTGGTCTCGTGGAGTTTGAGTGGCCGGACGGACGTTGGCAACGTGTCAACGATCGCGCAGAACACAGATCCTGCGAACGCGTTGTCGGTCGACACGCAGGCGATCCCAAGTACGCTGGCCGATTCAAAGATCACGGAACCGGCCATCGCGCCGGTGGACGTTACCGATGCGTCGCCTTCGTTGATGGCCTCGGACGTTACGTCGGAGTCGGACGTTGATGCGGAAACACCTTCGATGAATGTGGATCTGATGGATGTCGCGCCGAAGCCAGCGGCGGCCTCGATCGCATCCGCAGCAGCCCCCGCTTCGATGGACATGTCGTCGAGCGTTTCGATCGGATCGAATGATTCGCCCGCGTTGGACGCGCCTTCGCTCGCGGGGGCGTTGATGGTTTATGACGTTCGATTGAATCAGAAGGGACGTGTCTCGGGTGTGTTCGCCCAAGCGATGCAGCGGAACGGGTTGGATGAAACCAGCCGTGCTGCGGTGAACCGAGACGTGATCGCGGCGGCAAAACGAGCCGACGTGTTCGACCAAGACGAGAGTTTCCAAATTGTTTTCTTGCAGGCATCA
>JBICHZ010000263.1:0-10433 GCA_043101355.1 Rhodopirellula sp. JB044 | reverse complement strand
GGACTCGCCAAGAGTTCAGATTTTCCACCACTATCCCAACGTAGCTGGACTCGCCAAGAGTTCAGACTCCCCACCATCACACACCACCGACGTCTAGGCGACCGTGGCTACGTCATTTCCGCCGCGGCCACCATCGCCTTCATCAACGAGACATCAGTTCAAATCGCGTGTCCTTAGGCGTCACCGTGATCAGCCAACTTTTACGAACACGACCAAACGCATCAAGCTCGTCGACTTCGTAAGTTCCTCTTCGGAGGCTTTGCGTTGCCACCGCCGTTGCATCCGACGGCAACTTTTCCGCTCCGATCGTTTTGCTCAACACCGGTCGGAATCTCAGCGGTTTCCAATCTCGGTCGAGATGGTCGATCAGCACCTGCCCGTGGGGCAGCACATTCCATTGCCGGTCCCACATCGCGGTGCCTTCTTCACTCCGCCAATGTTCGCCCTCCCAAAATCCCCAGACTGTGGTCGACGTGAAGGAAGGTTCCGCGGCGATAAGGTCCAGAAAGTCGCGGGTGAAATCGGCTTGCGTTTGCCGGTCGATATGTTGACTGTCAATATCGAACTCTGTGACGTGCAGTTTCAAACCCAGTTCGGTGAACCGCCGAATCGTTGACTCGATACTCTCGATCGAAGGCAGACGCGCGCTCTTGAAATGGCATTGAAAACCAATCCCATCGATCGGCAACCCGGCATTTAAAAAATCGGAAACTAATTTATAGAGAGGCTCTGCATTGGGATGCTCCGGCAGGCTCAACACTTGATCCTCATTCACAAACAATTCCGTCTTGGGATGAGCAAGAGTTCGCACCTCGCGAATCGCCGCTCGCAAGAACTCCCATCCTGTGATTTCCCACATCTCGTCATGCAGAATCGGATGGTTGAGCACATCCCACTGCGCGATGATCGGATCGTCGGTTCCTTCGATGCTGCCCGAAAGGGCCACCAATGCATTTTGGCGAATGTTGGATGCCACGCGTCGCCGCATCTCCATCATTCCAACACGAACGCCCCCTCCTCGGGTCACCAATATCTTCCGGTAATCCTTCCACAAATCCGGAGGCGATGGCCAATCCACCGGATCCCCCCAAAGCACACTGTGTCCCCTTAATGTCAGGCCGTTATCGATCGCCCACTGAGCCGTCTCGATCGCGCGTTTGGGGTTTTGTTCCCACGCCGACCATTGCTGAGAGTTCTCGTCGGTTACACGGTCGAAATATCTTTTAACAATGGAGCGATAATTCTTGGCATCGTCTGTTGACCACATCTCACCCGCCGTCGCTGCAACCCATCGCGAGTTCACCGCCGTTCCGATTTCATACTCTGCGTTCTTCAATCGGTAGCGATAGGATGACTCGCTCCCGTGTGGCGTGTCGATGTAAAACCGAACCGATTCACTGCGGGTTTGTTGAGTCCGGTCCGCCAACCCGCTGCGCCACGACGCGTCCGCTTCCCTGCCTTCGTAGTTGAAGATGCCTTTTGGTAAAAACGGGTGGCGTTTTCTGCCGAAATTCCAAAACTGCAAGCCAGCAATTTCCAACGTCTGTCGTCCGTATCCCACTCGAACGCTCAATGACGATTCGTCGGCGGGGATCGCATCTGATAATCGTGCTCGCAATAACAACGGTTGCCACGCTTCGCCCACCGTAAACGTCTCTTCGACCCCCGCGTAGGGCGATTGATCGTGCTGCAAACGGACGGTCAACTTGCCTTCCGTTTTGCCAGACTGCTCGCCGGTCGAATCTTCCATCACCCGAGCAAACAGACTAACGAGAACCTCGTCTCCTTTCTCGACGCGTGATTCCACTGGCCAAGATAACGAATCATCCCAAGGGTTCTCGGCCCCGGCCACAGAGACTCGATCGACCAAGACGAACGGCAAACCGATACCGTCCACTCGGATCCGGCGACGCGATTGAGAATCACCCGTCCATTGCGGTGCTCTGGACTTCTGACCGAACACGAACGCCTCCGCACGCTGCCGCTCGGTCACTTCACCCGCGATGGTGATCGTGACCTCCCGTCTACTCGGTGCCCCCAAACGATAGGTGGCCCTATTTTTAGTGTCAGGCGTATGCTTGGTGTTGTCCTGTGAATCGTGTTCGACGTCTGCGAGCAATCGCAGGACAACGGTTTCGGGGCCCTCGAGGCGGTCGTCTTCGATCGGTCGGATTTGTAAGTAATGAAATTTTTGCCCCGACGGGAACTCAACCATCGGAGACAACCTCTCGTAGTCCTCGCCATTGGTTGCCGTGCCCTCGATCGACAACTTCACCACGAGCGGTTCGCTCGTGTTTCCACTGCGAATCAATGCGACGCGACCGGGCAACGCAAATCCGGACGCTTCGGTCGTTTGACTTACCTCTGCGTGCAGCCTGACCAGCGGTACGTCGCCCTCCTGCGAACCCGCCATTGCTGTTTCGCCGATCGACCACCAAACCGTCAGCGCCACAAGTGTCGCTATCGTCAAAAGAACTGTTGTGCGGGTTGTGTCGATCGATCCAACGGTAGGGATGTCGGTCGCTGAATCGGACTGGTTTCCCCAGATCAGGTGGCGGGTAGTGTGCAAAGGGAGACCTACGTTTGACTATCGAATCTGCCTATCAAGAATTTCGTGGTACCGCTCAAGACCATGTCGCTCGAAACCACCTATCGCATTCTAGCCGAAACGTCCCGACCCGAAGCGGTCGATGTCCTCGCCCGCGGTCTGACCAGCGAAGACGCTCAGGCACGTCAATACTGCTTCCGCACGCTGGCCCAGCGAGACTGCCGGCGATCGCATGAATTGGTGATCGCACACTGGGATCGCTTTCGCGACGAAATCATCGAAGCGACCAAGGATCACCGCGAAGGATTCTGCGCCACCGTGGTCGAGACTCTCACCGATGAACTTTCCAAGGCGGAAGCCGGTGACGCAAGACTCGATGTCGATCGCACCGCGGTGCTGACTCAGATCGTGTTGTTCTTTTCGATCCGCGATGCCTTGCCGCTGCTGATCGACGCTTCGTGGAAAAACTTCTCACACATCGTTCGTCAACAATGCATCGACACCGTCGTGCCTTTGGCGAGCACCTGGGGCAAACACGCACGCCGGCAATACGCGGGACAGCGTCCGGACCCCAACGTCGAACGACAACGTTTGGAGCTGACAAAGCAACTCCTGCAGAGCGCAAAAAACTTCCAGAAACACCGGTGCGAAGAACTGCTTGACGCGTTCCTCGTGATCAGCACATGGAACGATCCCGCGTTGCGTGCCGCTCTGACGGATGATTCGCCATGTCGCACCGTGCTCTTGCGCCGTCTTCGCAACAGCCAACAGCAAGCCGTCATGGAACTGCTGGCGGGTTTCATACGCCGACGATCGATCCCTGATTGCCTGCTCGGCCTCATGCTGCAACGCTGCGACGCGATGTACTGCGAGACGCTGCTGCAGGTCATCACCCCTGATCCCTCGTCGGTCACCCTGACGAACCTCAAAGAGTACGGCTTGCCGGATTGCCTCCGAGGCGGTGTTTCCTTGCTGCGAACGCTCGGAATTGACCGCGACGCAGCGATCGCACACGCCTACACCATGGCGATGCAACATGATCCAGAAACGATCGCGGTGTTGCTTGAAATCCTCCAACGCCATCACGCCCCCATCACGTCGAGCCAAGCCGCCTACGATGCGGTTTCGATTTGTTTGAGTCGCTGTGACGTGCCCAACGCCGACTACTGGTTGCAAGCAGTCAGCAGTGATCGCATTGAGGCGTTGTTGACGAGTCCCGAATCGTCGGCCGACCGCGTTGCCCAACCGACTGAAAAGGCCAACACGGCAAACACCGCCGCAGAGACCACGGCGGACGCAGACCGTGCCGAGTTCTCGCACAGCGAATCGTTCGAAGATCGCGCCGCTGACGTTTGCCTGCGATTGGTAAAGTGGGCCGAAGCCAAAAAGTCGCGTTTTAGCAAACCGGCCAAGCGGCTGCTCGGCGAGTTCAACATCAATAACATGTTGCCACTCTTCCCAACGCTTTCCGCAAAAGAGCGGATGCGAATCGGCAAGACTCTCATGCGGATCGACCCGGCCACGCTCGATGTGGTTCGCGACGGCCTGCGACACGCAGTCATGAGTCGACGCATCGAAGCGATCGAGTTTGCGCAAACGCTCGGCCTTGTCGAATTGATGATCGAACCGTTTACGAACATCGTTCACAGTGATCACCAACGAACCCGAATCGCGGCCGCCGAAGCTCTCGCGACCGCGAAGTGTGACACGTCGGCAGGTTTACTTAAAGAGCTCGCCACATCACCACTCGGTTCACTTCGCGACGCCGCCAAAGATTCACTCCAACGTCGGGGGATTGCCTTATGAACGGAAAAGAAACGACACTCGATCTGATGCACTCACTCATCATCGATATTGGCACGACCTCATGGGGTTTCCTCGCCGAAACGCGGCAAAGCGAACTCGCACCGGAGTATCGTGAAATCGCACCCGTGCAAGGATTTCCATGGTGGATCGTCGCCGCGGTGCTGATGGGACTGTTGGTCGTCGGCGGAATATATTGGGCGATGTACCAATTGCGTGTTCCTGCCATTCCGATCGCAGACGACCTCACACTCGAGTTATGCCGAGCCCATCGTATCGGTCTCCCGCACCGTGTCGCGCTCGATCATGTTGCAAAGCTCGCTGGAATGAAGCAAACCGCCGAACTGTTTCTATCGCCCTCCGATTTTGACGCTGCGGTGAAGAAAGCGGAAAAGAAAAAACGACTGCGTGGCAAACAACGAGAATCGCTGCACCTGGTGCGCCGCCTCATTTTTGGCGATCTCCAGCCCACCTAAAGTCACGGTGCAATCCTCATTCGCCGGCCAGCGTTCGCTGCGGGCATCGCCGCACCCATCCCTAGCCCACGCCAAAGCGTCTGATGCGTTTTTGAAAATGCGGTAGCCGATGTCGTCAGGCTTCGGAGGTCGGCTTTTCGTCGCCTCCACATCGCGTCAAGCCACCGTTCGAACGCACGTTTTTCACGTGGCGGGCTCGCACCTCGCCTCGCCGGCCACCTTCATCGAAAAAGGCTCAACCAACGATTTCGCAGGCCTTGTAAACGACTTTCGCTCGGCGAAAACCGATTTGCTCATACAGCCGAATCGCTCCGGTGTTCGCGGTGGTTACCTCGAGGTGCATCTTGTCTAACCCGGCGGCCTGGAATCCCGCCGCGGCTCGGTTGAGCAACAATCGCCCCAATCCTCGACCACGATGCTCCGGTGTAACGCCGAGATTTTGAATCGCTCCCCATCCGTCCTGCTCGAGTCCCTGCACTGTTCCTACCGGCATCCCCCGGCCACCCGGGCGATCTCGATAACGCAGCAGCCAAGTCGATCCCGGCACGAACGATGCCCGCGAAGTAATCTCACGCATCAAACGCAGGCACCCGTCTCGGCGACCGAGGCAGGGAAAGACGTCCGCGTCGATCTCGCGAAAGAAACTGTGGTACTTAGCCTGAGCGTGTTCACGCACCAAGCCCTCGTCGAAACCGATCAACTGATATCCCGCATCGGTCAAGGATTCATGATCCCACCGCGCACGAAATCCCCGCAGGTCTAACTCCATGCGGTATCGGCGAAAGTAAGTCATGCCCATGACGGTCGGTTCCAACAGAGAAACGATGACAGGCGAACAATCAAAACGCAATTTAGAACCGATCGAAAGACAACCAGCCGATCCGCGTTAGCCGTGGCTCACGCGGCACAACGGACGCGAGAACCCGCAGGCCGAATACCGCGACGGCCGATCAACGTGCCGGCTGATCAACTGGCCCACCACTCAACTCGCTCGAGCTTTCCATTTGGTTCTAACAAATTGTGCCGCTTTTGAGACAAATGGCAATGGACTCGGCTGGCAATCCGAACGACAACCGTCCGAAATAACCGTTTCCAATTCCGACTGCACAACCAAACCGGTTTGTAAGGCCGTCCTGGGAAACGCACCCTTCCAATTGCCACTGTGAGACCACCCCGTGTATCCGCACAGCCCTAACAATTCGGCCGATCACGGATGCGAAATGCGTCAACACCCTTTCACAATCGCGAACACTCCACGACACTGGATTCTACCACATCAGTGAACTTCGTTTGGACTTTCTTTGACTTCGATGACGCCCGACCCCAGGAAGGCTGCTGATTCACCTAGCACAGGTTCGCATCACGCCGACTCAACCGACACCCGCTCCCAAGGCACCGGCTCAGCAGACCCTTCATCCCCGCGATTCACTTCGGCTGACTGTTTTCCAGGGCTTCTTGACCGCGTCATCGTCCTGACCGGACCGACGGCGTCAGGTAAAACTCAACTCGCCCTGCGGGTGGCGGCGGCCTTGTCGAATGCCACGGTAGCGACGGGCTCTACTCATTGCGCTCCAAATCCCGGCGTCACCGACCATCGCTCGATCGAGATCATCTCGCTCGATTCGATCGCCGTCTACCGCCACATGGACATCGGCACCGCCAAACCCTCACCGGAAGAACAACGCCGCGTCCCGCATCACTTAATCGACGTCGTCGATCCCGACCACGAATACAGCGTCGCGGAATACCTCGCCTCCGTGCACCGACGTGTCGACGAAATTTGGAACAGAGGTAACCGCCCGATGTTTGTCGGTGGCACGCCGATGTATCTCAAAGCCATCCTTCGCGGTTTCGATCCCGGGCCGCCCGCCGATGAGTCGTTCCGGCAATCGGTGATGAAAGATGTCGAGCAACATGGCACCGAAGCCCTTCGGAAACGGCTCGAACAAGTCGACCCGTTATCGGCGGCGCGGATCGATCCGAGCGACGTCCGACGGATGATTCGGGCACTGGAGTTCGCACGAGAAGTCGGCATCCCGATCAGCCATCGACAAAATCAATTCGATGCGGCACCCGAACCCGAAGAAGGATTGGTGTTCACGATTCAAACACCGCGCAACCTGCTGCACCGGAGAATCGAAACCCGCGTCGAGCAAATGTTCCGAGCAGGACTGATCGACGAGATACGGAATCTCATCACCGCGTTTCCGAATCTATCCAAAACGGCTCGCACCGCAGTCGGATACCGCGAAGTCCTCGAGAGCAACGAGTTTGCACGCCTTCTCGAAACAACGACTGACACAAACAACGACACGACTGACACCATCAAACATCATTCCGGTTCAGAACAACTCGACTGGTCATCGGTCGCCGAGCAAGTCCTCTTTCACACGCGGCGTCTCGCCCGACGGCAAGAAACCTGGCTGCGATCGTTCAGCGAAATGCGGCCAATCGCGACGCATCTCGACCAGGGCAATGCCGCCAACTCAGAACCACGCCCGCGCCCGATGGAAGAACTTGTCTCTGAAGTATCCGCAATCATCTCGCAACACCCGATCTGGACTGCCCCGTAACGAAGCCCCGGCAGAATTCTTCCTCGCGTTCGCTGCGCCCGGCCTTCGGCCTCGAATCCTTTGCTCTGCTCAATTGTAGCGGGCTAAGCCGTTCACGTTCCTTCCCGGTTCGATGTCGCCGTGCTTTCCCTGCTGTGGATCAAATGGAGCGTGCTGGTGCATCAATGCTCAACTCGCGCAGGCTCCAAAGCGTCTATCCCACACAAATCGATCGGCATCAACCGATTCGATGCTGAGCCTAGAGAAACGATTGGCTTGTTCGATAGTTGTATCTCATATTCGTTTGATCCATTTTGAGCTCTCTAGGCGGGAGCGGCTCATGGGATCTGTCGCAAACGGATTAAAAACTTCTTTGCCCTTCGAAAGATCGATGAGATGAACGTCTCCATCCCTACCGCTCCTACGCTGAGTCCCGCCAACGAACAAACCTCCGTGTCTGAGTTCGCTGACGACTCGCAATCCGACAGCAACGAAAAGCTGACGACGTTAATTCAAGACCTTGCCCGTGCTGTCGGAGTTGCGATCGATGAGATCGACACGATTAACGCTCGCACCAAACTGTTGTCGTTAAACGCCCGGATTGAAGCGTCACGGGCCGGGGCACACGGGGCGGCATTTGGAGTGGTCGCTCAAGAGATTCAAACGCTCTCGCAAAAAACAGGCGCAGTCGCGGAGGAGATGGCAAACATCACCAAGTCGCGGGTGGATCAATTGATGCGAATCATCGAAACGAGCATTCGCGGCGTCCGCCTTTCCGACCTCGCTTTAAACTGCGTTGACCTGATTGATCGCAACCTGTACGAGCGGACCTGTGACGTGCGTTGGTGGGCGACCGACAACAGTGTGGTGGATGCACTGTCGGAGCCAACCGAACAGAGCCTTGATTACGCTTCCCAGCGTCTCGGTGTGATTCTCGATGCATATACCGTCTACTACGATCTCGTTATCTGCGATCGAGACGGAATGGTCGCCGCCAATGGGCGTAAAGCTAAGTTTGATTCAATCGGCTGCAATGTTTCCCAGTCGGATTGGTTTTCGCAAGCGATCGACCACACGACAGGCAACGAATTCGGATTCGAATCCGCACACGCCTCGGACCTGGCTGCACAGAAACAATCGTTGGTTTATTCATGTTCGGTACGCGAACAAGGAATCGCAACGATGCCGACCGTCGGAGTCTTGGGTGCAGTCTTCAACTGGGACGGGCTCGCGAAACCGATTCTCGATGACTTGCCGATCGCAGATAACGAGCAAGCCAATACAATCGCATACATCCTCGACAACGATGGCAATGTCTTGGCTTGTCGTTCAGGAATGGAGCCGTTGTCCGCCCCCCTTCCTCGCTGGGAAACCATTCGCTCAGGAAGCAAAGGGTTCTTTATCGACCAGCATCGCGGAAGGACCTATTGCATCGGGTACGCAACAGCTCCGGGCTTTGAGACCTACTCGACCGACTGGATCGCAGTTGTCATGCAAGAAATGTAGCGGGCAAATGGTTCTACGGAAGGAAATATGGAAACCGCTGGTGATTGAAGAATTTTGACTTTAGCTGGTGTGAATAGCTAATCTGAATAACCAAGCAATCACAGTGAACTTACCGACAGGTATTCACGTCTGTATTTTTCTGGTGTTGTGCCAGTCATTCGGCGGAAACTCCGCACAAAGTTGTTGGCTCCGGAATAGCCGAGTTGGCGAGCCACCTCTTCGACTTTGACGCTCGGATCCGCCAGCATTTTGCAAGCCGAGTCGAAGCGGATTCGGTCGAGCAAGCCGTTGTAGGTGGTGCCCCCTTCACGCAGTCGTCGTTTCAGCGTTGCCGGGCTGGCGTCGACCATTCCGGCGACTTCATCCAGTGTGGGCAGTTCACAATTTGCGAGGCATGATTTTAGAAGTCGATGTAATCGCTCCACCGTGGGACCGCTGTCTTCAGGACCGAATTGCCAGGCATGGCAGGCAGTCTCAGCGACGATTGCTTGGGGTAATCGGCGGCTTAGAAACTCCGTTGGAAATGCAAGTGCGGTCAGGTCAGAATGGCGACCAGCTTCGCATCCCTCGAAGATACTGACCTCGCGATGTCGGTCGTTGTGTTCTTTCCGTATCAACAGTTGTTTAGGCCGCCAGTCATCGTTTACCAGCGTGCGAATCAGATTGGTGTACACGGTAAGGGTCATGTCGTTGATGAAGGTCTGCCCTGCCGAAGCCACACGAGGCTCCCGGTAGCAAATCCACGAGGTATCGCCCTCAATATGCAAGAAGTATTCGTTTCCTTCGTAGGCGACGCTGCCCAGACGGAGTCCAACCTCGAGTGATTCCTTCACGGTCTTGCATGCCGACAACGCCATCGCTACTGGCCCGAGATGCGAAAGGTCGAAATCAAGGTACGCCAAGTAAACGGCATCCCGACAACCAGTTTTTTTCACGACATCAAACGTGAAGTCGTAAGCCTGTTTCTTTCCGATCCAGCCACCTGTTTCGACAAGTTCCGGCGCGATGCGTGCACGATAAAGGAACGACTCGGCTCGCATGCCGTGTCGCTGTAGAAACTGCACCAGCGGAGCGAGCATGCGGGCGTCAAAAAGTTCGATAGACAAAGTTTCACCGGAGACGAATGGTCCAATTGAGCCAAAATGAGCGCGGCTTCTTTCATGAGATCATAACACGAGTGCCGTATAATGAGAGAAGTTCATCTGGGAAGATGAATCGTTCGTCAGCACGCTATTTCTATGCAATAGCCTGCCGCTCAGAACCTATCGCCTAATTGTTTCTGATGCGGCAGCGACAATACGAAGCCGTCACGCGCAAGGTTGCAGTACTGACAGTTAGTCCTCTTTCCAGCCAAACATGTTCGCGTTCACCACCATTACCGTCGTGCTTGGCCTGTCCGCTCCTGTCGACTGATCCGAAGTGGCGATTTCGTGACACAAACGCGGCACAGCACTCGTTGGTGAAACTGACCAGGAGGTCATCGCCTCGCATATAGAACGTGAAAGGCCAGCGTAACGCTTGGTTCCAACCGAACACCGATTTGATCCC
>JBICHZ010000262.1:0-2808 GCA_043101355.1 Rhodopirellula sp. JB044 | reverse complement strand
TTCCATTCGCTACGCACTACGCCATATGGCGATTCGGTGCCGGCAGATACCCAAGCGAGTTGGGCGGTCAATCGAGGTTGCAAGTAAAAATGCTTGTAGCCGGGTGATGCGGGGTCCGGATTGATTCCGCCGAGTGATTCGTGCATGAATGCCGCGAAGCCCCCGTTCATTGGGTGATTGAACGAATTGCGATAGTAGCGTTCCTTTTTCCACTCCCAACGACGTTCGGGCCACGTCGATAAGCCACAACTGAGCACGTAGCCTGGGCTGGGAAAAGTCGTGTCGGTCAGCATCTTGTAAGCCAACGCGTCTTGTCCCTGTTCAGCTAGCACCGTATACAAATGCCTCAACCCATGGATGCCACAGGCGTGATGACCGTTGTGCAGATCGTTGATGTCATGCACCAAACCTTCAACGCGATCGTCCGCATCGTCCTTGGAAACCATTCCCAGCTTGAGCGCCATCACCGTTGCGGTTTGGCTGCCGTAGTGTTTTAGGTCGCTGCCTTCAACGCGCTGCAGATAGACCATCTCAAACGCAGTCCGGATCTGCTCGGCTTCATTAAGGCATTGACGACTGTAACCGTTGTCGCCCAGAACCTCCGCCATCTGGCTAGCGATGTGCAACGCCTGGAAATAGAAAGCGGTTCCCGATACATACGGATGACACTCCATGTACTCCGGAGCCTGCTTGCGATCCCATCGCGGCGGGCACCAATCGCCCAGACCATTGTCGATCACACCTTGTTTGTTCTTGTAAGTGCGATAGTAAGCCAGGAAATCCTTTACGTGCTCAAACCGAGAACGGAACGCCTCCACGTCGCCCGTGTGAACGTACAAACGCCACGGCAAAATTAGATAGGCGACGCCCCAGTCAATGTTCGCGATCCGGTTGGCTCGTTTTCCCGGAGCCACCATCGTGGGAACGCCCTCGCTTTTCGGGCGCACGCGACCGAGACGACCATCCTTACGTCGACTGTCTTCGATGTCGCGGATGTATTTCAGATAGAACGCGTTCATGTCGTAGTTGAAAAGGCTCAGGTCCGCTGTCGCGTGAGCATCGCCCAGCCAACCACACTTTTCACGATGCGGACAATCTTCGGGCAACGAATGCCAGTTACCTTCCAAGCTCAGCAAACTGGCCGCGTATTATTCGTTCAACAGATCCTCGGAACACTCAAACGATCCCGTTCGTTTCACATCGCTTCGAACAAACACTGCGGTGACGTTGTCCTTGGTCGGAGGATTCGTCAGTCCGCGGATCTCCACATACTGAAATCCGGAATAGGTGAAACGAGGGGACCAGCTTTCGGTGCCGTCGCCCTTGCACACATAAAACAGTTCATAGGGCCGGCCCGGTGCGCCCCCGTAGGTTCGTTGGTCCGCTCGCCCGGGCACCTTGTCCAGTACCTCGGCAGGCAGAATCTCAATCACATCGCCGGCCTTTTGCGAGACTTCCATCTCGACCCAACCGGCGATGTTCTTGCCGAAGTCGAACAGCCACGTTTCGGGAGCCACCTCTTTGATCGACACCGGTTCCAGACGTTGGACTTCCTTGATCGGCGGCAACAATTGAGGCCGCAGCCGATTGTCAGGGCAAGGGGACGGATTCCTTACCGCCATCTGCCAATCGGAATCGTCCAGTCCCGGCTGCGCCCAGCCATCGATCTCCTGCCGCGCGTCGTAGCTTTCGCCCCAATACACGTTGTCGAAAATCGTCGGGCTGACGGTCGCTTTCCAGCTCTCGTCGGTCACGATCTCGTCCGTACTGCCATCGGTGTATTGGATGAAGACTTTGGCTCGTACGCTCGGTTGGCCGTAGCCGAACTTGCCGTCAAATCCGATGTTCTGGCCATAGAATCCATTGCCCAGCCAGAACCCCAATGCGTTGGCTCCCGGCTTCAGCGAATCCGTCACATCGTGAACAACGTAAAGTGTATGTTGCCGGTAGTTGGTTTGACCCGGATCCAGCACTGCGTCGCCGACCTTTTGGCCGTTGATATAGAAGTCGGCATAGCCAACGCCGCTGACGTAGGCCATCGCTTTGCGAATGATTTTGTCCAGCGACACTTCCTTTCGCAGCAGCGGCGACGGGTGCGATCGCAGCGAATTCTTGAGCGTCAGACTCCAACGACTCGCCAAATCCGAATCACGTGTGTCCTCTTTCAAACCGATCCACTGTGAACCAGACCAGTCGGCGGGATCCAGCAGTGCCATTGACCACGTTCCCACATCCGACCAGCCACTTCGGCGACCGTGGTTGTCGGTAACGCGAACCTTCCAGTAGCACGTTTGGCGACTGGTCAGCGTCTTGCCTTCATACGGCACCAATGTTGATTGATCCGAGTCGACCACTCCGCTGTCCCAAAGGTCAACCTTCTCTCTCGACAGCAATTCAGGTCGGCTGGCGACCAAAACTCGATAGGACTTCTGCACCACATCACGAGTCGTCTCATCATCCGAAAGAATCTTCCAGCTCAACCGCGGCTTCGGCTGGTCCAGCTGAATCGGATTGTACAAATGTTCCACCGTTAACTGACCCAGCATAATCTTAGATAGTTCGTCGCCGAAAGAAGGGCTAGATCCCAGTAGGACGAAGCCAAGGGTGAGTAGCAGAGTTCTCATATTCTAGTTGTCGGGATGGACCAAGCAAGAGTTGGTAGGATTCGTGGAACCGCGATTGGACGTAAATAAACGCGAATGAAAACAGAGTTGGGATTCACGTTCATTCGTGTTCATTCGCGGTTCGCTTCAAAATCGAGTACTGTGTGCGAGGTGATCATGGTTGATTTGCTTTTGAAAGAAGAGT
>JBICHZ010000261.1:0-7241 GCA_043101355.1 Rhodopirellula sp. JB044 | reverse complement strand
CAATGCGATCGCGTGCGTGAAAGACTTTGCCAAGAGCGAACAACCGTTCCTATTGCATGTCACGTATACGGCCCCTCATTACCCGCTGCATGCCAAACCGGAAGACATCGCGAAGTACCGCGGCAAATATCGCGAGATGGGAGGTTGGCCAAAATTGCGAGAGCAGCGTTGGCATCGGATCCAACAATTGGGCCTCGCCACCGAACCGTGGCGACTTTCGGAAAAAGACGAGAACTCGTACGATTGGGAGACCTCGAATCAGGATCACGAAGATCTACGCATGGCGGTCTACGCAGCGATGATCGACGCGATGGATCAAAACATCGGACGCTTGCTCGAGTCGCTCGAACGCTCGGGCGTGGAGGACAACACTCTCGTCCTCTTCCTTTCTGACAACGGCGGATGTGCCGAGGAGCCGGGCGGTCGCAGCCCTGAAATCATTCCTGGCCCCAAAGACGATTATGCCGCCGTCGGCCCGGCCTGGGGTTGGGCCCAAAACACGCCGTTTAAAAAACACAAATCCACCGCGTTTGAAGGCGGTATCCTAACACCCATGATTGCATGGTGGCCGGGCAAAATCGCCGCCGGTGAAATTACCCGACAACCTGCGCATATCATCGACATCATGCCGACCCTGCTCGAACTCTCGGGCGGTGAGTATCCATCGACCTACCGAGGCAACGACATCCTTCCGGTGGAAGGCAAGAGCTTTCTACCGATTCTATTCGGAGAGGCCCGAACACCTCATGCACAACTCGCCTGGGAATGGGCGGGCAGCCGCGCACTGCGAGAAGGCGATTGGAAAGTCGTCTGGCCCAAAAATCGCGGCGGTTGGCAGTTGTACAACCTTGCCGAGGATCGCTGCGAGACAACCGACCTAGCTGCCGCCAATCCGAACCTGACCGAACGGCTAAGCAATGACTGGACGAACTGGGCGAAACGCACAGGGGTGCCGATCAAAACCGCCAAAAAGAAGTGACGTCCAAGCCGTTCGCTGAAAAACACTCGGAATGGCTTTTGAAAATCAACAACTGCAACATTGACGCAAACCACACGAAAACTCGACTTCCTACAGGACGATTCCATGCGAACATCCCTCTGCCTTGCCTTCTGTGTTCTCGCCGCGATTGCACACGCTGAGACACCGACGTTGAAGACCGTTACCGTGGCGCACTCTGCTCTCGGCGGTATCGGCGAAGAGTCCGGTGTGATGCGGCGAGACCCGAGCGATGTGATCAAGGTCGATGACCTGTACTATGTCTGGTACTCGAAGGGAAAAATCTCTCCGGGATACGATGCCACCGTTTGGTACGCCACCTCACCCGACGGTCATGACTGGACTGAAAAGGGCATGGCGTTGAGCAAGGGAGAACCTGGCACCTGGGAAGGCGCGAGCGTGTTCACCCCGAACATTCTCGTTGCCGAAGGCCGGTACTGGCTCTTTTACACCGGCACCTCGCGACCGTTCGGCAAAGGATTCAACCCGGACTCCAAGATCGGGATCGCGGTTTCGGACTCGCCCGATGGTCCATGGGAACGCCTCGATACCAATCCCGCTCTCGCCAACAGTGACGATCCGGAGCAATTCGACAGCCATCTCGTCGACGACGCTTGCCTGATCGTTCGAAACAACGAGTATTGGTTTTACTACAAAGGTCGACAACTCGGCAAAGGTCCAGGTCAAACCCAAATGGGTCTTGCGATCGCCAAACACCCGCAGGGTCCGTACGTGCGTCATCCTGAAAACCCCGTTATCCCAGGCAACCACGAAGTTCTTGTGTGGCCCCAAGGTGAAGGCGTCGCCGCCATGATCGGGACGACTGGTCCGAAGAACATCATCAATTCGGTTCTGTTCGCCGAAGACGGCGTGCACTTTTCCAAAACGCATCGCGTCGTCAAAGGTCCGTGGGCAGGCGGTGCGTACCGTCCCGAAGCGTTTACGGGCAGCGGCAAGGGCGAATTGCCTGAGTGGGGTGTCGAAATCGGTAGAGCCCGAGGAAAGAAAGGCGGGCTCCCCTTCATCCATCGATTCGACGTCAAAGAATCGCAGTGATGCGGTTGAACTGTCGCAGCCGGAGTCGGCTGACTTCGGCCTTCCTCCCTCAATCCCTTCCAACTCGTTTGTTACCGCTCGACTGACACGCTGTCGAGCCTAGCTACGGTCTCAATTTCGAATCGTATGAAAACCAACCTTTTAATGACGACTTTCGTTATTTGCTTGTTTGCCAACGCTGTCTCGACGGGCATCTCCGTACAGGCAGAGGAAACAACGCACCGCTTTCTCGCCTGCGGCCAGCAGACCTACATCATGGGGGCCGATGGCAAGAAGGAATGGACCTACCCCAGGAAAACTCGCGACGGGTACGTGCTCGATGACGGGACGATCGTCCTGGCGTTGAACAAATTCAAGAAATACCCGGGAGGCGCCGTCGTTCGAATCGCGCTCGACGGCAACGAAACTCTGATTTGGAAAGGCACCCAGAGCGAGGTCAACAGCGTCGAACCAACCGCGGAAGGCACCTACGTCATCACCGAAGCAGGCGATCACCCGCGACTGATCGAGTTATCTGCGATCGGAAAAATCCTGGTCGAGTTTCCGCTCGCTTGTCAGACGAAGAACCACCACATGCAGACCCGCATGACGCGAAAACTCGATGATGGCACTTACCTCGCGCCTCACCTACTCGATTTCGCGGTTTTCCAATACGACCGTGACGGCGGCATTCTCGGTAAACTCGACACAACAGTACCCGGCGATCCGAAACACGAAATTCATTCGTGGCCCTTTACTGCAATTCGCCATGGTGACGGGCACACGCTCGTGTGCTGCACCCACTCCAAGCGTGTCGTTGACTTTGACAGAGACGGCAAAATCGTTTGGACGTTGACCAATGAAGATCTTCCTGGCGAATGGTTGCAAGACCCATGTGGCGCGCAGGTGTTGCCTAATGGCAATTTTGTCATCACCAGCTATGCGGCCGGGCGTATTGATCCGAACGCCCCCAAGCTGATCGAAATTACACGCGACAAAGATGTCGTATGGACGTACTCGGATGGAAAGAAAGTCGGAATCCACCACTTCCAAATTCTTTCCACCAACGGCAAACGGTTGACGGGGCATCCGAATAAATAGAGGTTCTTTCGCACCGCGTGAGAATGCTCCCGATTTAGCTAGTCACCTCCACCGAGAACGTGTCTACGATATATTGGAGATGCATGAAATTGAGGGGGCACGGCGTCAACTCGCCACTGCGATGCACAAAGATCCTTGATCGCCGGCGATGTTTTCGCGAGGAATTTTCAGGTTGTAGGTGCCGAGAAGGTACCGATGGACACAACACCCTTCCGATCACGATTTAACGTGACACGAACACAGTGACTTGCCCCTGAGAACACTCCTCTGCCGAGCCCTGCAACGATGCCGAATAGAAGTGCAAGCCGAAATCATCCGATTCAACCGCGGGATGAAACTTCTCCGCATCATCAGGAACGGCAGGACCGACTCGACTTCGAAAAGCTCCTCGTCGAACTCTCAGCTTGCTTTGTCAAAGTGCCGAGTGAAGAGATCGACCAACGAATTGACGCGAGTTTGCAGTCTCTTGTTGAGTTTCTAGGAAACGATCGCAGCACCTTCTTCGAATTCAGCAGCGACCGTAGTCGGATTCGTGTCACCAATTCCGTTGCGACGACGGGGTGCGATACTTTTCCCGTTGGCGACTTCCCGGTCTCGGAACTGCCATGGTTCATCGAACAGTTTCGAGAAGGCGAGTTTGTGTTTCTGCGCAATGTCATGGAAGAACTCCCTGCGTCCGCAGACCAAGAACGCAAATATTGTTTGTCGCACGGGATCCAATCCAATGTCGCCGTTCCGCTGCGTATCGGTGGGCAGGCTCTCGGCGGCCTGACCTTCGCATTCATGCGCCAACGATGTGAGTGGTCGCGCGAAGTGATTGAGCGACTGAATTTGATCGGAGAAGTTTTCGCTAACGCGTTGTTGCGACGAAAGCATGAGAACGAACTTCGCACCGCATTGAAAGAGAACTCGCTGCTCCGGCAGCAACTCGAGCAGGACAATTTGTATCTACGCGAGCAAGCCGAGTTGACTCGCCGCTATGACCGCATTGTCGGACACAGCGATGCGATCACACGCGTTCTCGCCAATGTGGAACAGGTCGCCCCCACCGACGCACCGGTGCTACTGACCGGGGAAACGGGGACGGGTAAGGAACTGATCGCACAAACACTGCATGAACTCAGCCCTCGCAAGGACCGGCCGATGATCGTCGTCAATTGCGCGTCGTTGCCGGCAACGTTGATCGAGAGCGAATTATTCGGACGTGCCGCGGGTGCGTACACCGGCGCCGCGTCGGCACAGGTCGGTCGGTTTGAGTTAGCGGACGGTTCGACTTTGTTTCTCGATGAAATCGGCGAGTTGCCGCTCGAGTTGCAAGCGAAACTGTTACGCGTTCTGCAAGACGGACGCTTTGAACGGTTGGGATCAGCGAAGACGATTTCGGTCGACGTCCGGATCGTGGCCGCGACCAATCGAGACCTGGAAGTCGCGATGCGAGAGAACCAATTCCGCTGCGATCTTTATCACCGAATCATTGTGTTCCCTATTCAGGTGCCACCGCTTCGCAATCGACGCGAAGATATCCCGTCGCTGACGTGGGCATTTGTCGAAACCCATGGCAGAAAGATGGGCAAAGCGATCAAACGTATTCCTCGCAGCGCGATGCAAAGATTACAGGAGTACCCGTGGCCGGGGAATGTACGCGAACTAAGTAACACGGTCGAACGCGCGATGATTCTTTGCAACAGCGACACGCTGCACATCGAACCTCCTTCGTCCTCGCGGGATTTTTCGTCGCCGAGTAAAACGCTCAAGGAAGTCGAACGTGATCAGATCTTGTGTGTGCTGAGAGACACCGGTTGGAGAATCCGTGGTCGCGGGGGCGCGGCCGAACGACTCGACGTCAAACCCACAACACTGGAGGCAAGGATGTCGCGTCTCGGAATTAAACGCCCCAACCGCGACTAATCAACTACCTTCGCGATGCCCGCAGGCCGGACCAAGTGAAGCGACGTTCCGGCAGTCACGTCCAGCCGGACCCGCGTCGCAAAGCCTCCTTCATCCAGCCTACAAAACTACAATACGGCAACATCCCGAATGCTCGCCGGATTTCGTTGGTATACATCCATTCAAAGCTCTCAAACCATCATTGCACGGGTGTACACAGAGCCGACGAGATTTGAATGAAGATCTCTTAAGCAAACGGCGGTCGACTCCAATATATCGTCGAATCCCCAACACCTACGACGCGGTGAAAACCGGCGTCACGACGGCATAATTTTCTTTCGTCCGGCTATACGCGGCGCAAACGCACGCCTGTGTAATGACGACCGGCAAGTGGCACGACGGTTGCCTTGTTGTCTCGTCTATACAAGCCGATGGGCTGGGACGACGGACGCATGTCGACTCAACTTTATTCATACGCTCGAATGGTTTGACGTGGCGAGATTGATGGTATGATCCAAGCTGTAATGCGATTGGTGCCACCGGCTAGCAAACGCAACGAGACATTGCAGGTGTTATGTGCGTTGGCCTGTCCTGCAGAGGCTTCTAAGGGGTGTCGATTCTGTCGAGTGTTGTCTGACGAGAACGATAACGAGTCGATCATCTATTGGGCACATTGGGAAACGCGCATTGATCTCGAGAATCATTTTCGCAGTGAACGTTTCCATCGTCTCTTGCCTTACATCGAGATGTCGTTAGAACGTCCTCAAGTCGAGATAAGCGAACTCCAAACGATCGGCGAACTCAACGTGATCCTTTCGGCGATCGCCAAGAAACACACGTAAGCGTCTGGCAAACGTAGACTCATCGCGAAACCCTTCAACACACAAGGTGGAACAAGTGAAGTCAGCAATCTTCGGAATGACCATGGCGGTGAGCATCTTGTGTTGCCAACCGTATGCCGACGCGGACGAAGCAACCGACCGCGAGATGATTCAGAAAGAAATCCAGGCGTACGTCGAGGCGTTCAATCAACGCGATGCCAAAACGCTCGCGTCGAAATGGTCCAGCGAAGCGGTCTATACGAACCCGTTGTCCGGAGAACAGGTCGTCGGACGTGAAGCAATCGAACAGCAATTCGCGGCAATCTTCGCCGATGATCCGACAGTGAAATTGGCAGTGGCGTCAAACTCGATCGACTTCCTTTCGCCCTGCGTTGCGATAGAAAATGGCACCGCCATCGTCAGTCGATCGGGTTCCGCGAGTGACGATTCCGCCGGCAAAAACGCTGAACCGCTGAGCGAAACATCGGAATATCGCGCCGTCTATGTCAAACACGACGGGCATTGGTTGCTCGACCGTGTCACCGAAGAAGAACTCGTATCGAGCGACCCATCCTCTGAACACCTCGAGCAACTCGAATGGCTGATCGGGTCGTGGGTTGACGAGGACGACCAAGCGAGAATTGAATCGACGTACCGATGGACACAAAACCGTCGCTTCATCGTACAGATGTTTTCCGCCAACGCCGGCGGGGTCGTCGAGGCGTCGGGAATGCAAATCATCGGTTGGGATCAAAACGCCGAAAACATCCGCTCATGGGTCTTCGACAGTGAAGGCGGATTTGGCGAAGGGACATGGAGCCAACACGGTGACGCGTGGCACATCCAGGACGCCGGAACGCTTCCCGATGGCAGAGTTTCTACCTCCACCAACATTCTTACCTACGTGGACAACAATCAATTCACATGGCAATCCGTCAACCGAGTCGTCGGCGGGCAGTTGCTGCCGAACGTCAGCGAAGTTGTTGTGAAACGAGACGTCAAAAGGAACCAATAGCTCGGCTCGCCTGTCATGACAGGCTCGAGTTTCAGAAGCAGGGGCGACGGCACAACGTTCCCCATCCACCATCCATCTTTTCTGCAGTTGGGATCTCTTCGATGAAACGTATCTTTGTGTTGCTAGCGTTGGTAAGTGTGAGCTCGTTCGCGTGCAGCGAGGTTTTCGCTCGCGGCGGGCGAGGCGGCGGTTTCCGTGGTGGCGGTGGCGGTGGCATGCGAGGTGGCGGATTCAGCGGTGGAATCTCCCGTGGCGGAGGCGGCGGGTTCAGCGGCGGCGGGTTCTCGGGGGCATCTCCCTCGATCGGACGCACGCCATCGATTAGTCGACCGTCAACGCCGAGCTATTCTCGTCAACCGAGCTATTCACGGCCGTCCGCTCCGAG
>JBICHZ010000260.1:0-3084 GCA_043101355.1 Rhodopirellula sp. JB044 | reverse complement strand
AAGGCAGCGCGTTCGGTTTGCTCGACGGGGGAAGAGGATTGGTGGCGGCGATGATCGGTTCACTCGCGGTGTACGGCTATTCGTTGTTGTTGCCGAGCGATTTGGAAACACTCTCGTCGCAGGAGCAAACCCGCGCGTTTGCCAACGTGATTTGGCTATTCACCGGGGTAACATTCACCGCGGCGGTTTTGGTTTGGTTTGTGATACCGGATGACACGAGGGCGGACGAGAATCATGAACCTTCATCCGCCGCACTGCGCGGCCTCCCACGATGGAATTACGGTCGTTGGAACGGCGTGAAAACGGTCGCTCGCATGCCGAGCGTTTGGATGCAGGCGATAATCGTTTTGTGTGCCTATGTCGCGTACAAAGGGCTCGACGATGTTTCGTTGTACGCGAACGAGGTTTTGGGGTTTGACAACGTAGCGGCAGCGTATTCGAGCACGTTGTCGATGTGGATGCGTCCGGTGGCCGCCGTCGGTGCCGGAGTGATCGCTGACCGAGTTCGTGTCAGCACGATGACCGCAGCCAGTTTTGTTGTGCTGGCGATTGGCAGTCTGGTAATCGCTCTGGACCTTTTGCAGCCCGGAATGTTGGTCGGTTTTTTAATTGTGATCGCCGCGACGAGTGCCGCGGTGTTTTCGCTGCGCGGTTTGTATTTTGCGATCATGCGTGAAGGCAACATTCCGTTCCGGCATACCGGTGCGGCGGTAGGTATCGTGTCGGCGGTCGGATACACGCCCGACGTTTTCATGGGGCCGTTGATGGGAGTGTTGCTCGATCGCGGGCCTTCTTTCTCGGGAGATCCGACACGCGGGCATCAATACGTGTTCGCAATTGTGGCCGGATTCTCGATCGTGGGCTTTGTGACGACTTGGCTTTTCCGCCGCGTGAACAGAAATGCCGATGCGGTGAAGTCTATCGACACCGATTGTTCTGAGACGGTTGAACACACCGTGTGATCGGTTAGGTAATATTGTCGCTCCCGATCACGTTTGCTCCCTTTGAAAGAGCCTTCGCGTGATCTGTCAATTGGTATTCATTCTCGGGCGGAAACACGATGCGGCAACAATTACTTACTCGATTTCTGTTCGTCATCGCGGTCACTGTCGCGTTGCTTGGCACGGTCTTGAAACGGAGCGACGTCCACGGCGAAGATACCACGGTTCCTCCCAATATTGTTTTGATTATGGCCGATGATCTCGGCGTGGAAGGGCTCGGTTGCTATGGCGGAAAAAGCTACCAGACGCCCAACCTCGATCGCCTCGCAGCGAGCGGGATGCGTTTCGAACACGCGTACGCTCAACCGTTGTGTGCGAACACGCGTTTGCAGTTGATGACCGGTTTGCACAACCATCGGAATTGGATCAGCTTTGGGATCCTCGATCCGAACTCGCGAACGATCGGGCACTACATGCGAGAGGCGGGTTACGAGAGTTGCATCGCGGGCAAATGGCAGTTGCAAAGTTACGATCCCGTGCACTATCCCGGTGCGGAGAAGCGACGGGGACTCGGGATGCATCCGAAAGACGCGGGCTTTGATCGTTACAGTCTCTTTCACGCGGGAGAGACGGAAGCGAAGGGGGCGCGTTACGCGGATCCGACATGGTTGCAGGACGGTGAACGGAAGACCGAAGCTGGCAACTATGGCCCGGATGTTTGGGTCGACTACATCGATGACTTTATTCGGCAGGATCGCGACAAACCGTTCTTTGTTTACTACCCGATGGCCCTGCCGCATTGGCCGATGACGCCGACTCCTGATTCGCCGTCCTGGCGTAACGTGGATGCTCGTTCGGTCGCGGACACTGCTCATTTCCCGGACATGGTTCGTTACATGGACAAATGCGTCGGGAAAGTTCTGGACACGCTCGATCAGGCAGGTGTCACCGACAATACGTTGGTACTGTTCTACAGCGATAACGGGACCGACATCCGTATTCAATCTCAAACCGACGAAGGTCCTGTCGACGGCGGAAAGGGGGCAACTACCAATGCGGGGACGCACGTGCCTTTAATCGTTCGTTGGCCCGGGAAGGTTCCCGTCGGCGTGACCGACACGCTCGTCGACTCGACTGACTTCATCCCCACCTTGCTCGAGGCATCCGGCAACCCGTTGCCGTCGGATCATGACCTCGACGGTCGCAGTTTTTTCCCGCAGTTGGTCGGGGACGAAAACCCCAACGAACGCCGGTGGGTTTATTCGTTCTACGATCCGCGTCCGGGATGGGATAAGGATCGATTCGGTTTCCGTGTCTCGGCTCGCGATCAGCGTTGGAAGCTTTACGACGACGGGCGTTTATTTGACATTCAGGAGGACGTCCTCGAAGAGCATCCGATCTTTCCGCACATGACATCGCCCGCGACCGATGCGGTCCGTGCACGCCTGACGAGCGTGATCGAACAGGAATCAGCGAAACGCAGGCCAACTCGATTGGACGTGGAGCATACCGCCGATGGCAACCGCTTCCTGGTGGTCGATCCGTACACCGTCCCCGACTTACCGGGACGCAAAGCGACACGAGGGCATTGGACGATCGAGAATGGAACGGCTTCGGTCGCTCATGACGATGAACTCTACGCGAAGTACAACAATCACGGGCCGTTGATGCTTTACGAGGTGCCATACAACGACGCTCATGCGGTCGTCGATGTTCGTCCCGACGGTTGTCGCACGGTGGTTTTCACCATGGACGCTCAGGACGGTGGCCATGCGTTTCGGATCCGGCTGCGCACTCGGCCCGCTGACGGAAAGTCCGGTCCGCCGAGCCAGATCGTCACCTACGGGCCGCGGAAACCAGGTGAGAAAGCACCAATGGTCGTGCTCAGCAAACGCGGTGAAGTTCCCTATCTCGTCGACCGACATTGGAACCGCATCGAAGCGTCCGTGGTCGGCGATTCTGCCATCGTGACGATCAACGGCGAGACAGTCAGCGTCGAACATCCGCGGATCGCCCAACCGAAACGCTCCGCCACGATCGGGTTCTCATTCGGGCGATTCGAGATCCGTGAGTTTCGTCTAACGGCGCAGCCGTTCTTCGACTCGCTGGACTACTCGCCCAAGTGAGACGGCATTGTTATCGC
>JBICHZ010000259.1:0-10619 GCA_043101355.1 Rhodopirellula sp. JB044 | reverse complement strand
ATGTCCGCCATGGCAACCAACTCAACCCGCCCGGCGGAGGCACCCACCGCGCCGGGAAGCGACGCCTGAATGGCTTCGATCGCCGCCCCACGTCCCCGAGCCCCACAACCGATCAGCCCGATTCGGAGCGTATCGCTTCCGGCGGCATGGCAGGTCGGGATCGCCGCAACGCCACCGGCGAGAATGGTTTCCCCCGCCGCCACCGCTGCCGATCCACCGAGCGCCACGGTGCTACCGACCGCGACGGTACTTTGCGTGAAAAACTCCCGCCGGTTGCTGGATCTGGCGACGTGAGCGGACAAAGGACCGCGACGAGAAGAAGATGTCTTTTTCGGCAAAAATTCAGCCCTGAGACGAATCGGCGGGAGGGGCAAAGGCGGGACGCAGTGCGTGTTACCGGCCCAAATGGAGTCCATTCGGGTGTCGGTGATTCACACGATTATACGCAGCCAACATCATATCGTGCGGCAAATTCCAAGCAAACTCCCCCCCACCAACCCCCAAGAAGCGAGTGCTCACGCACTTCGGCTCGGCGGATTCCGCGTTACCGATACAAAATCGCTTCCGTCGGGCTCGCACCGGCGGGGCAAACAATTGCCAGCTACCCACATCTGCCAGTCCCCACCCCGGTCTCCGTCGGGCTTGCCCCGGCGGAACCCACGCATCGCCATGGAAACACCAACCGACCCACCATCCCAACACGCTCAACACCCGAGTGCTCACCGTTAAAGAATCGCTTCCGTCGGGCTTGCCCCGGCGGAGCGTGCAAGTGACAGCTACCCAGCCCCGCCAGACCGATACACCGGTCTCCGTCGGGCTTGCCCCGGCGGAACCCACGCATCGCCATGGAAACACCAACCAAGCCGCCATCCCAACACGCCCAAAACCCAAGTGCTCACGCACTTCGGCTCACACCATCGCGAAAGCAAAAACGACCAATAAACAAAACTGCCCGAACACGCTAGTTAATCTGTACCGGGTTGGTCGCTTGTTTAATCTTCTGGCGCATCAGATCCGTTGGTGCGTCCTTACCGGTAAACAAACGGAACTGATACGCGGCTTGGCGAACAAACATGTCAACACCCGTGATCACCCGCGCTCCCTTGCGTTTGGCTTGCTTGATCAGCAATGTATTTTCCGGGTTATAGACCGTATCGAACACCACCATGTATTCGTTCAACGCCGTCATGTTGTACGGCGAGGTATCCACGTTGGGATGCATTCCGACTGGCGTGCCGTTGACCAACAAGTGTGCCTTCGTCTCATGGCGATGTTCCCACTCGACCGCGTGGCAGCCCAATTCACCCGCCAGCGTCTGGGCGCGTTCCATCGTCCTGGACGTAATGTAAACATCACACTTGCGTTGACGCAGGCCCCACGCGAGCGCCCGCGACACTCCGCCGGCCCCCAAGATCATTGCGACCTTGCCCTGCATCGAGTTTTCGACACCACGTTGCAAACCAAACGTCTCTTCGATGCAATCCATCGCGGCGCGGTAATCGGTGTTGTAACCGATCCGTTCTTCGTCGTTGAAGATCATCGTGTTGATCGCACCGATCCCCGTCGCGCTCGCCTCCGCCTGGGTGCAATAATCCAACGACGCCTCTTTATGCGGGATCGTGATGCTGATTCCTTCGACACCGATTCCGTGACAGGTGTTCATGAACGTTTGCAGGTCATCCTTGGGCAACCGAAACGGCAGGTACCGCGCGTTCAATCCTGAATCGACAAACGCCGCATTGTGGATCAACGGGCTGTGGCTGTGCGCGACCGGGTCCGCGATCACCCCGAACAGCGCCGTGTCTTTGTCGATCGATTCGTGGTGATAGATGCTGTTCATCTCCTTCCAATTCAACTGCCCCGGCGCGAGTTTCTTATCCGTGCTGAAGGTGGCATAGGTGAACGGCGATCCGACGCGGTTGGACAAAATTCGAGTCAACATGCCTAACTCGCCCATGCAAATACCGATCGTCGGCACTTCCGACTCAGCAACCAATTTCAGCATCCGCACGTTGTCAGAGAACGTATTGGCCATCGTTGCGATCTTGACGATGTCCGCGTCCTCAGCCGCCATCGCCGCGTGCAACTCCTCGAGTTCGTCGGGCGTCCCCGAGAAATCGTGATAACTGATGATCCGTTTCGTCGCCCCGTAACGCGGGATTTGCGACGCCACATCGGCCTCGATGTCAACGTACTCCACGCCGGTTGCGATCGCGCTGCGCAGCAACACCAACCGATCTTGCTCGGTACCTTCCCATCGGCCGCCGTCTTCCTTGCGTCGGACCGACAAAACCACAGGCCCCGGTCGGTCTTGGACGAGTCGTTTCAGATTCACCGCTCGGGTAATGTAATCGAGACGCAACTCAACGAGCTGAGCCCCTTGCTCCACCAAATATTGATGCTCCGCAATCATTTTTTGATGGCGGGCACGCCCAAGACTGACACAAATCATTAAAAATAAACTCAAAAGGCTAACAGAATCGCTCCGGCATCCCGTCGGGGACCGGTGTCCGACAGTTTATAATAATCGGAGTGAAAACGAACAGACCGAGGAGGTTCGCGCGATCCGTCGGAACCGTCCCTTCTGAATCGCAAAAGCGAACCCAATCCCGACGTCAAAAGCGAGCCCAATGCCAACCGCGAGCGTTCCGGTTTGGTTTCGATTTTGCGCTGCCCGCCCTTCCCACACACGTATCTCGCCCATCGTCGTGCACACACGCATCCCACATCGGCATTGTATGACTGTTATTATCAGACGACTCACGCTGCTGTTGCTGATCGGACTTTTCGCCGGTCACGTGCACGCCAACGACACGCCCGATGCCGACCACGGCCCGACTCCAGCGGCAACGCGGACTCAAACGCCCACCTGGACCATGTCGCGAGCGGATGCCGGCGCCAGCGGAGCGGTTTCGCATACATTGCCACGCCGCCTCGAAATTCTTTGGGAAACCCAAATCAAAGAAGCCGTTGAAACGACCCCGGTCAGCGACGGCGTCCGAATCTACGTGACCGACGTCATGGGCGGCGTGGAGGCGCTCGATGCTCAAACGGGGAAATCCGTTTGGCGGCGTGAGTTTGACACCGGCTTCGTCGCGGCCGCGGGTTTGTACCTGCCCGCCTCAGTCATCGACGATCCGAAAATCTCGACAGCGCCGATCCCAGTGATCGCGGTCGACGCAAACGATGCGGCACAGGAAAGCGATTCTCAAACCCCGACCGATTCACAAGCGAAAAAAGATGCCGATTTCTTCCAGCCCTTGCTGGTGGTCGGCGACGTGGAAGGTAACGTCGAAGCGATGAACCCCGAAACCGGAGAATCACTCTGGCAGTTCGTCACCAACGGCGAGATCAACGCAGCCCCCTCTTTCTTCGCCGTCCCACGAATCGAGCAGACTGCCCCCAATCCCACCGACAGTTCCTCTGAATCCGCGGACGACGACTTATCGGACAACACCTCGGGCCAATCGAGCTACGAAATCCGGCTCTTGCAAACCAGCCAAGACGGCAACCTGTACTGCCTCGCCGCTCACACCGGCGAACTCATTTGGAAGTACGAGACCAACGACCAAATTCGATGTGCCGCCTCAATCGGGTCAGGAAAGACTTTCTTAGGTGGCTGCGACAGTGCTCTTCACATCGTCGACCTCGCCACCGGCACGGCCGCCCGCGAGGCCATGCCGCTCGGCGGGCCCACCGGCAGCACCCCGGCGGTAACCGGCGATGAAGTCTTCCTGCCGATCATGGACGGAGTCGTTTTTGCGTTCAATTCGACCTCCGGCGAAATCCGGTGGGAATTCGAAGATCCCGAACGGTTGCAGGAATACCGCAGCAGCCCCGCGATCGGCCCCGATCGGATTATCGTCGGCAGCAACAACAAACACATCGATGCACTCGAACGAAACACCGGCAAACGGCTCTGGCGAACCACCCTTCGCCGCCGAGCCGACGCGTCACCGCTGATCGCCGGAACGGATGTTTGGGTCGCCTCGAGCGACGGAACCTTGTTACGCTTGTCACTCGAGGACGGAACCGAAAAATGGTCGTTCGAGTCCCGAGGCAAATTCCTCGCCGCGCCCGCGATCCTCGGTGATCGGTTGATCATCGCCGATGATGACGGACGCGTCCGCTGTTTCGCCACTAACGGTACGGATCCGTAATCAAACTTCGCGATCCACGAACGGTCCTGCGGCTGATCCAAACTCAAGTTAAAATCGATCGCCGATACCGGCCTCCCAAACTTCACCACACGTTCTTCTCGTTCCTGCCTCGTCGCCCGCCCTGGCGACCCACCTACCTTCAACACAAGTCACGATTGATGACCAGCACTTCCAGCGACGACAAGACCGAAGTAGGCAGCGTCTTCATTTCCAACTACCCGCCCTACAGCCAATGGAACCGCGACGCCCTCGACGATGTCCGCACGCGGATGCAGGAACCGCCGGCCAACAGCAACCCGCTCGGGCTCTATCTACACATCCCGTTCTGCCGAAAACGTTGCAAGTTCTGTTACTTCAAAGTCTTCACGGACGTCAACGCGAAGGAAGTCCAACGGTACGTCGACGCCTTGTGTGACGAAATTTCCTTGGTCAGCAAACTGCCCGTCATGGGCGACCGCCCGTTTCGCTTTGTTTACTTCGGCGGGGGGACACCCAGCTTTCTTTCGCCGAAACAACTCACCAAACTCGCCGACCGTCTTCGCGAACACATCACGTGGGACGGTGCCGAAGAAGTCACGTTCGAATGCGAACCGGGAACCCTCAGCGAAACGAAAGTCAAAACGCTCCGCGAAGAACTCGGCGTCACCCGGTTGAGCCTCGGTGTTGAAAACTTCAGCGACGCGTTGCTCGAAGAAAACGGACGCGCTCACCTTTCCAAACAAGTCTTCGCGGCATGGGAATGGATCGAAGCGGCGAACTTCCCCAACGTCAACATCGACCTGATCGCCGGCATGGTCGGCGAAACCTGGGACAACTGGAAGGACAACATCCGGCGGACCATCGAAATGTCCCCCGAGAGCGTCACGATCTACCAGATGGAACTGCCGTTCAACACCATCTACAGTAAAGACATTCTCGGCAACAAAACCGAAAGCCCCGTCGCCAATTGGCAAACCAAACGCGACTGGGTCGACTTCGCGTTCGACGAACTGATTAACGCGGGATACAAAGTCAGCAGCGGTTACACGCTGGTCAAAGACACCGGCAAAGTCAACTTCTCGTATCGCGACAACCTCTGGCGAGGTGCCGACCTCATCGCCACCGGGATCGCCAGCTTCGGACACGTGCACGGCGTTCACTATCAAAACCTGCCGCACATGAACGAGTACCTCGAATCAGTCGAAGCCGGAAACCTGCCACTCGGCCGCGGTTACGTGCCGACCCCGCATCAAGCCCTCATTCGCGAACTCATCCTGCTGCTCAAACGCGGCTTTGTCGAACGGGCCTACTTCCAAGACAAGTTCGACGCAGACATCGTGGCACAATATCGCGAAGTCTGGGATCGCTACGTCGAACAGGGCTATGCCGAGATTCACGATGACGAAGTCCGTCTCACGCGAGAAGGTCTCCTGCGAGTCGACTCGCTGCTCTCCGCATTTTTCGAACCCGAACACCAAAACGTCCGATACACCTGAGCCCAGTGAGCCGAAGTGCGTAAGCACTCGGTTTTATCAACATCCCTCGTGACTGATGTCTGCCAAAGAGCGTCGGGTTCGCTTGACGCTGCCGGAACCTTTGCAAACCGGCAGTGTTTCATCGCCATGAATGCGAACCAAACCACGACAGTCTTGCTTGTCCCCTTCCTCCTCGCCACAACCGCGTTGGGGAAAGACGTTGACAAACCGACAGGCACATACGCGAGCGTCATCACACCTCGTGCCGTCCAGAACAAACACATGCAGGGTGGCCTCGTCCGCGTCACGTGGAGTGAAATCGAGCCTGCCCCCGGCAAGTTCGACTTCTCACGCATCGACCAACAGGTGCAACTTCTCAAACCCGGCATGAACTGGACGCTCGCCGTTCACGGCGGATGGACGTCTCCCGAAGCGACTTCGCGAGACCAATCGCGAATGAACACTCGCACAGTCCCCAATGGTCGCTTCCCAGGAAACCGCCGAACGCCTGCGGGATTTCAACGCGCGGAATTGCAACGCAGTGGGAACAACCAACGACGAAGAGCCCCATCCCGCGGACCGCAGCGGCCTCGTTCGCTCGCACCCGACCGCCCCGCTACAGACACGCACGTGGAAACATTCGAGATGTCTTTCCGCGGAACTCCCGTCGACATGCCAAAGTACTGGGACCGAACCGTTCAGAAACGGTTGAAGACAGTGCTATCGGCCGTCGGTCAAAAATACAGCAACGACGAACGCCTCAAACTCGTCTACGTCCCGCAAATGACCAGCAACGGCACCGAAGGACATTTCAATGGTGTCCCGGATGAAACACTCCTTCAGGCCGCCGGTATCAACCCGCGTGCGCGAAACGCTTCGGCCCAGTTCGGTAAACTCTGGGTCAACGCCGCCACCGAAGTGACTCAAAGCGTGATGGACGCTTTTCCCAACAAGGCTATCGCGTTCGAACTGCATGAACTGTTCCGCAGCGTGGACATTCCCGCCTTAATCATCAACGAGTTCCAAAAGTCGATATACGAGGATCGCGTCGGCGTCGCCATCTGGTGGATCTCCGGCAAGACCAGCTACCAGAGCAATTTGCTCGCCGTGCTAGAGAAATACGACGGTGACCTCTACGGCCAAGTCATCGGACGCTCCGATCAAGCCCAGCGGTTTGGAAACGGCGACTACGCGACTGTTTTCCAACAGGCAACCCAGCTCGGCATGCGATACATCGAACCGTGGAACTACGAATTCGAAAACCACACCCACGACGAGCTTTTCGAAGGCTTCAACCGATCCGCCCAAGCCAAATTCACTCGCTAAAGAATGACCGCTCGATCCCTCGCCGCCTGCGTCCGGGGCTTCTCGTCTTCACACAAAATCTGTCTGTTCCTATTCTCACACCGCCTCGAATCTCGCGGGTTAGCATTCCTCGCCCACAGCGGCGCGGCGCCGGATCGGCAGCAAACGAATCAACAATTCCAAAAAATTTCACGCAAAACCGCGCGTCCGATTCGAGATAACATACTGGTGCGTCACGATCAGGAATGAGGGCTAAAGGCCGTAGCAAAAGCCGCCAAAACTCTCGGCGATTCTCGGAGCCTCCCAAAACAGAGGGCGAGTTTCGCTCCCCTAAAATTAGGCTGTGACGCAGGACGATACCGAATCGCGATCTGCCGCAGCCGCATTCGCACCACACCGATTGAACGACATGTGACGATGCTGCCAAACATCATGACGCTTCCACGTTTGCTTCTCTCCGCCACAATCCTGCTCGCGATTTGCGTCGGTTCGGCGTTCGCCGGTACATCGACCTCCCAACCGGACCGTCCCAACATCGTCATCATCATGGCCGATGACCTCGGCTACGGCGATGTCGGTTGTTACGGGGGAACCGGAGTCGCCACTCCCGAGATCGATCGACTCGCAGCCGAGGGACTGCGATTCACGCAAGCATACTGCTCCGCCGGCACTTGCACGCCGACTCGGTTTTCACTGCTCACCGGCGTGTACGCGTTTCGTGTTCCTGGTTCGGGAATCGCACCACCGAACTCGCCCGCACTCATCCCCGCGGGGACACCCACCATTGCCTCGGTTCTAAAGAACGCCGGATACCATACCGGTGTGATCGGCAAATGGCACCTCGGAATCGGCCCGAAACCTAGCGGTCCGGACTGGAACGGCAAACTCGCTCCCGGTCCTCTCGAGATCGGGTTCGACGACGCGTTGATCCTGCCGACCACCAACGACCGTGTGCCTCCTGTGTTGGTTCGAAACCATCACGTTGAAAACCTCGACCCCAATGACCCGCTTTGGGTGGGCGACCAAAGCCCATCCCTCGCGCACCGTGATGCGAAGACGTTCCCGAACGCGTCTCGGATTCAATCACGCACCCACCTCGGTACCATCCACAACGGAGTCGGGCGGATCGGATACTTCACCGGCGGCAAAGCGGCGTTGTTCCGCGACGAAGACCTCGCCGACCGATGGGCGTCGGAGGCAAAACAATGGCTCACTGATCACGCCGACGTGCCGTTCTTTCTACTCTGCACGCCTCACTCATTGCACGCACCACGGATTGTTCACGAACGCTTCCAAGGCAAATCCCGCATGGGACCGCGGGGTGATGCGATCGCGGAACTCGATTGGACCGTTGGACAAATCACCGCCGCACTGGATCAACTCGACCTCACCGACCGAACGCTCGTTGTTTTCTGCAGCGACAATGGCCCGGTTTTGATCGACGATTACCAAGACCGCGCCGATGAACTGCGCGGCGATCATGACCCGAACGGGCCCTACCGCGGCGGCAAATACAATGTTTTCGAGGGCGCCACGCGCACTCCGCTCATCGTCCGGATGCCCGGCGTTGTCCCGACCGGCACCAGCGAAAAGGTGGTCTGCACGATCGACTTCGCGGCCAGCCTCGCGTCGTGGGTGAACGCGGAAGTCCCTGATGCAGCCCTGCACGACAGCCGTAATGTGATGAAAGCCTTGCTCGGTCACATCGACGCGGTCGGCCGCTCCGCCCTGGTCCAGCAAGACAACGGATGGGGCAGCTACGGCTACCGCAAAGGCAACTGGAAACTCGTCCGATGCGACGGACGCGCGATGCTGAACGCGGACCTCCAAATGAAACGCACCCGGCAGCCCAAATTTGCTCTCTACAATTTGCTAGACGATCCCGGCGAAACTAAAAACACCATCGCCGATCACCAAGAACGCGCCGAAATGATGAAAAAAGAACTTCAGTCGATCATCGACGAAAAATAGGCACAACCGCTCGCCACCGCACTTCATCTCCCTTTCCTGCTCCTGATCGGGGTGACGCCTCTAGCTCGGACCGCCACGCAAAAGCATTCGACGCGAAACGTCGCGTCACGTCCGACGATGTCGTTTGCGAAACACCGCCGGAGTCATGCCCGTTTGCCGACGAAACGCAGTAATCAAATGCGGCGCTTTGCTATAGGCGGTCATCGATGCGATCCGGTCGAGTCCATAATCGGTCTGCAACAACAAGGTTTTTGCACGCTCCAACCGCACGCGTTCGATCTCTTCACGGGGAGTACGATCGAGGCTCACACGAAAGCGTCGTTCTAACGTCGCCCGGGAAATCGCAACGCACTTCGCGACGTCCGACACGCCAATCCCATCACATGCTTTGTCACGAATGAACTCGATCGCCGCGGAAAGATCCGGGTCATCGACCGCCAAGATGTCCGTCGAAAAACGTGTTACCACACGCCGCGGCGGAATCACCATTCGGTGACAATAGGACTCTTCTTCCGAGGCTGGTATGGAGGCGAGAAACTGAGCCGTCGCAGGATGCAGTTTCTCCCTTTCCGCGATTCCGCACGAGGGCGCACCGCCGCTTTCCCCCGCGAGTAAATGATCCAGCACGGACGCTCCTTCGAAACCGATCCGGTACGCATCCGGCTCGATGCTCGACAACGGCGGATTGGTCAAATCGCAGATCACCTCATCATTATCAACACCGAGAACCGCCAACTGCTCCGGGACCCGGTACCCGGTATTCACCGCCGCCCGAACCACCTGACGCCCGCACACATCGTTGCACGCAAACACCGCGCATGGCATTGACTGATGCTGCAACCAATTTACCAACGCCGTCTCAACGATCTCCGCGTTGGCCTCATGTCGCAGCACGCCTTCCATGGGCGCATTCACGGCCGCCTTGTCTGCAAGGACCATATCGAGACGTTCGGTTTCAATCCCGTTTTGTTCACAGATCTCCACCAGCGCGTCGCCCCGGGCCTCCGAGAAATCGACGCCCTGGTATCCACAAAAAGCGATCCGACGAAAGCCACGTTCGACAAAGTAGTCGACTGCTATCTGAGCACAGTCCGTCGCGTCGGTATCAATCGTGACGCCACGTCGAGGGGCAAAGCTGCCACGCAGATCGATCACCCATCGGCCGAGTTGATCGATCGCCTTCGCAATCGACTCGTTCTCCGCCCGTGCGATCACCCCATCAAACTGGTGCCCCATCAACTCCGCCGGCACCGCCTCTCCGAGCCCACGTTCGAGGTGGATCACATCCCACGCATCGTGAGCACGCAGATAACCGGCAACACCTTGAAGGCACCCTCGCCCGTACGCACGGGACGATTCGATGAACAACAGCACCTGCGGCCTTTTGGAAACTTGCTTCATCGACTCTCAGAAATACCTCGGCGACCAGACCTAAAAACTTCGCAGCAAAGTGATTCTAAACAATGCAACAGGCCGCTGATGTCCGGTTGCGGCACTTCGCGAACAAAATCTGTCCCGGCGATCGGTTTGCGGCAAAAACAGAATCCCCAGCGGGAAAATCGGATGAAGGCCTTCCAACTGATCGACCTGCCTCCCCCCCTCATGGCGACGAAACACGACGCGACTGCGTTCTCTTCAGCGAGATCGACACAGCACTCGCCATCGGACAGCCCTTCACCACGGACGATTGCATAACTAACAAAAACATCCCGCCAAAAACCGTTTCTTT
>JBICHZ010000258.1:0-14381 GCA_043101355.1 Rhodopirellula sp. JB044 | reverse complement strand
TCGGTTTCGAATAGTCAAAACCGTGTATGTGTTTGAAGAAAATCGATCTGTGAAGAATTACCGGAGTATTCGATTGACCAGTCGTTTGGCATTTTCCGGGCTGCTTTGTCTTGCAGTCATCGTGTCGCCCGGCGTTGCGGTCTACGCGGCCGATGAACAGCGACTTCACGACATTGTTGAGTTCCTTGCGGATGATCTGTCCGCAGCAGACGTTTCGGCGTACGGAGGGGAGAACATCCAAACACCGGCGATCGACGAACTCGCCGCCGACGGGATGTTGTTCGAGCGTGCTTTCGTGGCGAGTCCTTCGTGTGCGGTCAGTCGTGCGGCATTGTTGACCGGGTTGATGCCCGCAAAAAACGGTGCCGAGGAAAACCACACCTATCCTCGAGAGGATGTCTTCCGCCTGCCGGTCGTGCTGAACGAAATGGGGTACCAAACGGCAGCGTTTGGAAAGGTGGCGCACAGCAACAGTGCGCGTGACTATCACTTTGATACGTATAACCTGAAGAAGGAGATTCCTGAACTGCAGGTGACAGTACGTGAATTCCTTGAATCTCGGAACGACGCCCGACCACTCGCTTTGTTCGTCGGAACGTCCGATCCTCATGTGGCGTGGCCGAGTGAGTCGAGTGTCGATCCGGTTGAAATGTCGATGCCCGAGCAACTGCTCGACACTCCGCGAACCCGCGTGCAAAGGTCACGCTATCTGCAAGAGGTCAAAAACCTGGATGCGTATTTCGGAGAGCTTCGGCAACTCGCCGAAACGCATCTTTCACAGGACTCGCTGTTCGTGTTTTCGAGCGACCATGGCGCGCAGTTCCCGTTCGGGAAGTGGACTCTGTACGACGAAGGCATTCGCGTTCCGCTGATCGTTGCCCGGCCGGGGGCTGCTGAACACGACAAGATCGCCCCCGGTTCAACGACCGATGCGATGGTGAGTTGGGTCGACATCCTGCCCACGCTGATCGATGTGGCCGGTGGCGAGGTTCCCGAAGGTTTGGACGGCCGCTCGTTTGCGGATGTTTTGACAGGAGACGTGCAGGAGCATCGTGACCGAATCTTCACGACGCATAGCGGCGATCGGATGATGAACGTATTCCTGAGTCGGAGCGTTCGGACCGATCGTTATAAGTTGATTTGGAACCCTCATCCGGAGTTCGCATTCACTACGCATATCGATTTGCTGCTGCGTGAGACGTCGGGAGACTACTTCAAAGAATGGATCGAAGCGGCGAAGACCGATGATCGCGCTGCGAAGATTCTGGCTCGCTATTACGGTCGCCCGAAGTACGAACTCTACGATCTCGAGAACGATCCAAACGAGCTTGACAATCTGGCCGGGCGTGAGGAACTCTCCTCGGTTCAACGTGAATTGACAGAAGAACTCAGCGACTGGATTGAGTCGCAGGGCGATGAACTCACCGTGTTCCACAAGCCGTTGTTACTCGATGAACCGGAAAGTTGGGTGCCACGGAAGTTCTTTCGCAAAAAATAGCGTGGCACCCAAACCTCCCTCCTTTCCTTCCCACCTTCCCCATTTGCGATTGATGAGATTCACTCACATGCTTCGACTTCTTGGTTTACCCTCCGTCATCCTTTTTGCTGTCATCGCGTGTGCGACCGCTCACGCCGATCGTCCCAATGTGGTGTTCTTGCTCAGTGATGATCAGGGATGGAATGATTACGGCTTCATGGGGCATCCGCATCTTCACACGCCCAATCTGGATGAACTGGCGAAGTCAGGTTTGGTGTATGAGCGGGGCTACGTGACCGCACCGCTGTGTCGTCCGTCATTGGCGAGTCTCGTGACCGGACTGTATCCGCATCAAACCGGCATTCGCGGAAACGATCCGGTGATGCCCCGAACGTTCAACCGGAAGAACAATCTGTCGATGTTCAAGTCACTGCGCGAGCGGATGACGGCGCCCCTGCATGATCAGCCTTCGTTCGTACGAACGTTGAAAGAGCATGGCTATGCAACGCTGCAAACGGGCAAGTGGTGGGAAGGAGATCCAAAGGAGCACGGGTTTACCGACGCGATGACTCATGGCATCGAAGAACAGGGAGGACGACATGGTGATCAGGGGTTGAAGATCGGCCGCAGCACGATGGATCCAATCTTTCAGTTCGTTGACACGGCGAAGGCCAACGAACAACCGTTCTTTATTTGGTATGGAGTCTTCCTGCCGCACGCTCCTCACAACGCGCCGCAGCGATTGTTCGACAAATACAAAGACGCGGCACCCGACGAGCCAACCGCACGTTATTGGGCCAACGTGGAATGGCTCGACGAGGGTTGCGGCCAAATTGTCGACTACCTGAAGGAGAATGGCTTGTACGAGAACACGCTGTTCGTCTACACGTGCGACAACGGTTGGGTGCAGAACCCGAAGAAGATGAATTCGAGCATCCGTTCAAAGAGAGAGCCTGTTGAGGCCGGGATTCGTACTCCGATCATCGTTTCGCAAGAAGGCGAAATTGCCCCGTCGCGTGACACGGAGACTCTCGCCAGTAACATCGATATCGCGACGACGATTTTGCACGCGTGTGGGATTGAACCGCCATCTGAGATGCCCGGTCTCGATCTGCGGAAACCGGATGAGTTACGCCAACGGGACCGCGTTTTCGTCGATGTGTATGAGCACGACAGCGACATTGATCGGCTCGACGACTTGAATGACGGACTCGTCGCGCGAGTGGTTATCGACGGTTGGGATAAACTGATCGCTCGTCCATCCGGCGATGAACTCTACGACTTGAAAAGCGACCCGGACGATCGCAATGATCTGTCGTCGCAGCACCCCGAGAAGGTGAAAGAACTCAAGGCGATGATTCGCGATTGGATCAGCAAAGGGAGTCAGACATGAGTGTTTCAAAACAGGCGAGCAATGCCACCAGTCGACGTCAATTCGTTGGCAACTCAATCGTCGGTCTTGCCGGTGTCGCGTTTGCGGAGAACTGTCTCTGTGGTTCACGTGGAAGCTGTGATGAGGTAAGTGCGACACCCCATGTTCAACACCATAACGCGCGTTTCAATGACCTGACCCGGAATTTGTTGGTGGATTGGTGTGACGGAATGATTCGTTGGCAAGCGAATACTCCCGACGATCCCGGCACGCACGGGGCGTTAATTTGTCCGGCCTGCAGTCACATTCATGGCCGTTGCATTGACGCGGCCTATCCGTTCTTGCACCTCGCGCACGTGACCGGCGATCAAAAGTATCGTGACGCCGCGATCGGTGTTTATGAATGGGCCGAACGCAACGTTAGTCAACCGGACGGCAGTTGGACCAACGATATCAATCCGAAGTCCTGGCGCGGCACGACGATCTTTGCCGCGATCTCGATCGCCGAGGCGTTGCATTATCACGGGGAGGTACTCGATCCGCAGCAACGTGAAGCTTGGACGAAACGTCTCGACAAAGCCGTCGGCGGTTATCTCTATCGCGACTTTCGGAAGATCGATTTCACAAACCTGAACTACGGCATGGCCGGTGTCTACGGTTTCCATCTGTTTGGAAAACTGCTCGACACCCCGAAGTACACCGAGCGGAGCGAGCAGTTTGCGAAGCGGGTGAAAGAATTTTTCACCGAACCGAACACGTTGCTGTGGGGAGAAGGGAAACCGAACGACAACCGCAGCGGTCGCGGCTTGCTGCCGGTCGACCTGGGGTACAACGTTGAGGAATCAATCAATGGCGTCGTGCTGTACGCCGTTGAGGTCGACGACAAAGAGATGCTCGATCTCGCGGTAAAGACGCTCAACGGGCATCTGCAATTCATGTTGCCCGATGGTGCGTGGGATAACAGTTGGGGCACGCGTTCGCAGAAATGGAGTTACTGGGGCAGCCGCACGTCGGACGGATGCCAACCGGCATTGAGTCTGATGGCGGGGTACAACCCGGCATTCGGAACGGCGGCGATCCGGAATCTCGAGTTACTGCAACGGTGTACCGAAGACGGCTTGTTGCACGGCGGTCCGCACTACGTATCGCACGAAATCAAACCTTGCATGCACCATACGTTCCCTCATGCGAAGGTGTTGGCTCTGTTGCAGGATCGCATGCATTCGCTGCCGAAGATCGATGCCTCCACGCCGCTGCCTCGTGCCGTTGCCGACGGCGTGAAGCACATTCCGGAACTCGACGTTTGGCTGGCTGCCCGAGGCCCTTGGCGGGCAACGGTCTCGGCCTACGATTCGATTTACAAAACCAAGAAGTCTGGACTGTTGCAACAACCGACCGGTGGTTCGCTTTCGGTGCTGTATCACAACAAGGTTGGCTTGCTGCTCGCCTCGAGCATGGCGCGTTATGAAATGGTCGAACCGCTGAACATGCAACCGCAACCGGGAGAGGACTTCCCGCTGACGACGCGGGTGGAGCGACGAACCGCCGATGGCTGGTTCACCAATCTCTATGAACTTGATGCAAAAGTCAGCACCTCTGATGAAGATGGGCGAATCGCTATCGAAGTCGAGGCGTTCTTAGAAAACGAAGCTCGCGAGCGGATCACTGGCGAAGAGCCCCCGTGGGGGATTCAATATCACTTCGATTCCGAAAAGGCCACCATTGCCGTTGCTTCAAAAGAACGTGCAACGCCGGGGGACGCTTCTCTTATCGTGCCGATCATTTCGCCGAGCGGTGAGGAGGTGCGTCGGGTGTCGTCGACGAGGATCGAGATTGAGAAACCGCAGGGCACCGTCGTGATCGAGTCGGAAGCGGAGATTTCAATACTGAGCAAACCGGGCGAACGTGTTTTTAACATGGTTCCCGGCGCCGAAGCGGTTCCGTTGAAAATCAGAATCCCGTCGGGAAGCGAGTTGGGGACGCGATGCGTGATCACAGTTGTCTAGCCGCAGAGATCGAAGCCGATGAAATCCTCCGAGGTGTTTGCGATGTTAGGCCCCTCGGATTGGCGGCGTAAATCTCCTTCCGGTGATTTGTCGGCAGATAATTTCGCAATAATTGGCTCGGCGGAACGAGAAATTCCGCGAAAAGGCGACGCGTTAGCGGGTATCTATACATCGCCCACGTCGAGGCGATGTTAACTCCCGCTCGATCCCACACGTGTTTATCGATGTCGTCGCCCAGTAGAGATAGTTTGCTTCGGAAGGTTGTCCGTCGGGTCCGACCCGCCCGAGTATGCCTTGTCTTGTTGACTGCAGTTGTCTCCTGCGGTATTGCGAGTTTCGCCTTCGCGAATTCCACCATTTTGTCAGAGGGGGCTGCGTCGTCCATCGGTACTACGTCCTCCAAGAGTGGTGCGTCGTCAAAAGGTGTCAGGAAATACAGTCTGAACGTGGGTTGGCGTTTCATCCGCGATGACGTTGAGAACGCCGCGAAACCTGAATTCGACGATGGCCAGTGGGACGTGGTCAGCTGCCCTCACACGTGGAACGACATCGACACGTTTGATGATTTTGGTACCGGGGGGCACCAAGGTGAAACAGACCTCTGGCAGGGCGCGGCCTGGTATCGAAAGACGTTCACGTTGCCACCATCGGCCTCCGGCAAACGTGTGGTGATCGAGTTTGAAGGCGTTCGGCAGATCGCCGACGTTTACATCAACGGGCATCATCTCGGGCAAGACAAGACAGGGTTCATCCCGTTCGGCTTCGACCTCACACCGCATCTCAAGCCGAATGGTGAAAACGTGATCGCGGTGCGCGCTGACAACACCGTTGAACCAGTTCTGTATACCGGCGACACGCCTTGGCACCATCAAAACTGGCATCCGCCGCATGGCGGAATTTATCGCAACGTCTGGTTGCATGTCCTCGATCCGGTCCACGTGACGCTGCCCTTGTATGGCAACCTCTCGTCCGAGGGCGTTTACGTTTGGACGGAATCGCTCGCGAAAGAGCAGGCGACGTTGGGAGCGGTGGCCGAGATCGCCAATTCGCTCGACGATCCCGTCAACGCCGATGTGACGTTCTCGGTCGTGGATCGCAATGGCAACGTCGTCGCACATGCAACTGAGCAGACTCAATTGAAAGCGAATAGCAAACAGAAGCTCAATTGCACGTTACAGGTGGCGGATCCCAATTTGTGGGAGCCTGGATACGCGTACCTATATGACCTTAACGTGGAAGTAAAAGTTGACGGTGCCGTCCGCGATGTCACTCGAGTTCCGTTTGGAATTCGCAACTATCGATTTGATAAGGACACCGGGTTTTGGATCAATGGTCGGTCGTTGAAGCTACACGGTTGGGGGCAGAAGCCGATCGCCGGGTGGGCGGGCCTCGGTGCCGGCATCCCGAATTGGATGCACGATTATACGTTGAGGTTGATGAAAGACGCGGGCGGCAACATGATCCGGTGGGGGCATTGTGCGGGCCCGCCTGTGGGCGTCGAGTGCAGCGACAAGTATGGCTTTGTCACTATCATGCCAGGCGTCGATGGTGAGAAGGATTGTTACGGCGAAGCCTGGAAGACACGAACGAATGCCTTTCGCGACATGATCGTTTATTACCGTAACCACCCCGCGATCTGTATCTGGGAAGGTGGAAACTACAGCGTCAGTCCCGAACACGCGGCGGAATTGCGGGCGATTACAAAGAAATGGGATCCGAACGGAAAACGCTATTTCGGTTTCCGCATGTCGACTCCCGCGATGCGAGAAAGTATCGATGTGGAACTCGGCACCGTCGGTAGAACACGTACGTTTCCATCGCTCGGTGTGATCGAAACCGAATACGACCGCACCGAGACGCCTCGGCGAGTTTGGGACAAGTATTCACCACCGGATTTCGGACGCCTCGGAAAGCTGGCTGAACTCAACACCTACTCGCTCACCTCGGAAGGATTCGCAACCAACGCGATCGAACAGTGGTGGACTCTGTTCGGTAGCAAACCCGGACACTCCGGTGGCGCGAATTGGATCTTTTCCGATGGGACGCATGGCACCCGCCAGCGAACCGATTGCGCTCGAGCGACCGGTGAAGTCGATGCGGTGAGGTTGCCCAAGGAAGCTTACTGGGCACTGCAGGCGACATGGGATGACGAGGATCGCGTCCACCTGATCGGGCACTGGAATTACCCTGAGTCGACGGTCAAAGACATGCATGCGGTCGCACGGGCCGATCGGGCCGAGTTGTTTGTCAACGGCAAGAGTCTGGGGATTGGAACGAGACAGTTCGACACATTGTTCACTTGGTCCGATGTCGCGTTTGAATCCGGCGAGGTCACCGTGGTAGCGTATCGCGACGGGCAAGAGGTCGCTTCGCAAACCAAACAAACCGCCGGTCAACCGTTTGCGATCCGCTTGACCCCGATGACATCTCCTGATGGTTGGCGTGCCGACGGATCGGATATCGCGTTGGTCGACTTTGAGGTCGTCGATCGCTCGGGACGTCGCTGCCCGGTGGATCAGGATCGAGTCGACTTTGAAATATCAGGACCGGGTGTCTGGCGAGGTGGATACAACAGCGGCACGGAAGACAGTATCAATCACATGTACCTTGACACCGAGTGTGGTATCAATCGGGTCAGCATCCGTTCGACCTTGCAACCCGGCGAGGTGACTCTCACCGCGCGGCGGGATGGTCTTCGTCCGGCATCGATTCGTATTCGTTCACGACCGGTCGTGACGAGTGGCGGGCTCACGACGTCGTTTCCTCCTGCTCTCGATGTCGAATTGCCAGCCCGTCCTGCCGTCGATGCGGAGAAACTCGCTGATCTCAACGAGCAACGCAGCCTTCCCGTCCCGACGCGTGATGATACCAACTCAGGCGATCGAATGTTCTCGATGTTCGCCTACACCGGCGACGGCGTTGGGGGCATGGAAACGGCTTTTCGAGAGGAAATGATTCCGTACTCGGACGAGGCGAGAATCTACATCAAAGAAGCACCGAAATACCTACACGATTCCACCGTCATCCGGACCGCGAAGAACGACAGCGATTATTGGGCCAACGATTACATCGTCGCCACCGCCGGCCGTGAGCTCGACTTCTACGTCGCTCATGACGTGAAAGCTCCGGTACCGAGCTGGCTGTCGAGTTACGAAAAGCTCGGCGACAGGGTGAAACTCAATCGTGGGACGCTCGATCTGTATGTCAAACGACTCGTCAAGGACGAGGCGATCAAGATCTCGGGCAACGCGGATCAGTCGCTTGGAAAGAGTTCGCATCTGAACCTGATCCTATTTTGCAAGCCAGTGGTGTCGCAGTGATGCTCGACCGATGCAGGCTGGCTGCCTCTCGCTTCGCAACATTCCACCAGCCCATGTCGCACGCTGCCTCTCGCGGCAGGTGGGTACGACTGACGATCGCGATTGTGATCATGATCGGCACGGTGAACAACGTGGGCGCCGATGAGTTGCGTCTGATTCGGGACACCGTTGTTGATGCCAAGGCGTTGACCTTCGCCGATGGCAAGGCGACGCGTTTCGGCAATACGGTCAATGGACGCACGCATCAGCAAAACGCGGTGTCGAGCTACCGTGGCTATCAATACGCCGCTTTTGTCGACGAGGGCCGCCGAATCTGCTTGGGGCGCCGGAAAGTGTCGTCATCCGAGTGGTCAGTGATTCGGTTTACCGATCATCGCTTCGAAACGAATGATTCCCACAATGCGGTGGCGATCGGTATCTGCGAAAAGGATGGAACGATTCACATGGCGTTTGATCATCACGCGACGCCGCTGAACTATCGCGTGTCGCGGATCGGGTTGGCCAACAATCCAAGTCGGTTCCGGTGGGACGCGTCCTTGTTCAGTCCGGTCCTTCATACTCTCGGATCGGTAGAAGCGACTGAACGAGTCACCTATCCCCGGTTCTTCTCATCGCCTGACGGGAACTTGATGTTGTACTACCGAGCGGTCACCTCGGGTAACGGTGACGGCATGATCGAGAGGTACGACGGTCGGATCCACAATTGGGTTCCCGGGTTGGGCAAGTTTGCAGCCCGCGACGTAGGCGTCTATCGTTTCGGCGGAAAGGAAAGCATGTACCGCTGCCCATATATGAATCCGCCTTCGTTCGCTGGTCGTCGGTTGCATTTGTCGTGGGTGTGGCGAGACCGTTTCGAGGCGACCAACCCGGCTAACCAGCATGATCTTTGCTACGTTTACAGCGACGACTTCGGAAGAACGTGGCACAACACCGATGGTGATTTGGTCGGCCGAACAGGATCGCATCCCATTCATCTCAATACGCGGGGATTGGTTGCTGTTCCTATTTCACCTGACCAACGTGTGTCGAACTCCAACTCGCAATACGCGTATGATGACGGTTCGGTACACGTCGTAATGCGCCAGATCGATCGACTCAGCAAAGAGCATCGATACCATCACTATTGGCGACGCCCCGACGGTAAATGGACATCGTCGGCGTTACCGTTTACCGGTAATCGTCCAAAAATCGTTGGCACGGACGACGGGCGGTTGGTGCTCGTTTACTGTGAGCAGATCGAAAACACGTACCGACTGTCTTTCGCGGTCGGGAAAGCCAACTCCGGGAAGGATTCATACACTTGGGAACGTGTGAAGACGCCTCATCCTGCCGTGCTCGGCGAAGCGTTACTGGATACGAGGCGGTGGAAAGACGAGCAGGTTCTGTCGGTCTACTACCAAGTCACCCCCAACAAGAACATTCGCACGAGTGCGACAAAACCGATTGATGGCGAGCCATCCGCGTTGCACGTCACTGATTATCACCTCGTCAGCTCATCCGAGGAGTCTCCCCAATGAATAGAGAACGTACGACGATGGCGTTTGAGGAATCCGCATCGTGTCAGAAAATATGCTGCATGGCCGCTCGAACCATTGCAAAGCGGATCATGCGGGCCACTTGCGTTTTGATCGGTCTGTTGAGCGTAGGGGTATGTGATCATGTTGCCGCAGAAGCGCCGCCATCGCAGAGGCCAAATATCCTTTTTGTGATGGCGGACGATTTGGGGTTCAATCAAATCGGGGCCTATGGTGACACACCGATTCAAACTCCGCATCTGGATCGATTGGCCGCAGCGGGGATACGGTTCACGGATGCGTATTCGGGAAGCACGGTATGTTCTCCGTCACGTGTCTCATTGATGACCGGTCGGGACGGTCGTCTGATGCACGACAACTCGAACAAAGTGCAACTACGTGACATCGATGTGACCATCGCACACGTGCTCAAGCATGCCGGCTACGACACGGCTCTGTTCGGAAAGTATTCGATCGGATCGCAAATGGGCGTAACGGATCCGTTGGCGATGGGTTTCGATACCTGGTACGGCATGTATTCCATTTTAGAGGGGCACCGGCAGTACCCGCATTTCCTTTGGCGAGACGGAAAGAAGATCCGCGTTGTCGAGAACGAAGCCGGGCGTAAGGGAGCATACGCTCAGGAGTTGTTCACCGAGGAGGCGATCAAATATCTGACCCTCGAGCGAGAAAATCCATTTTTCGCGATGGTGATGTTCTCCTCTCCTCATGCGGAACTGGCCGCACCTGAAGAGTTCGTCGCGCCTTACCGAGACACCTTTGACGAAACGCCCTATACCGGAATGGCCGGATCAGATCCGGCCGATCAGTATGCATGGTACTACCCCGATCCCGTCGAGCGACCGCGGGCAACGCTCGCGGGGATGGTGACAGCACTGGATACCTATGTGGGTAGGCTCGTCGATGCACTCGACCAACAAGGAAAACTCGATAACACCTTGATCGTGTTCACTTCCGACAACGGTCCCCATGATGAGGGCGGAGCCGACCCGAACTTCTTTCGTGCTGCGTCGCCCTACAAAGGGATCAAGCGTGATCTTTACGACGGCGGCATTCACGTGCCCATGATCATGCACTGGCCCGCAAAGATCCACCGTGGCCGGGTAGAGGAGACGCCGTTGGCATTTGCGGATGTGCTGCCAACGTTCGCTGACGTTGCCGGTGTTTCTCTAAATTCCGTCCCACGTGTGAAAACCAACGGAACGTCGATTTATCCGTTGCTCAGTGACTCGCCTAATTCAATTCAGGAGCGAACGTTGTATTGGGAATTTGGCAAACAAGTCGGCGATCCTAACTCGGGTGTTATCGGTGAAGTCTTCCAGGCGGCCCGTCGTGGTGACTGGAAAGCAGTTCGCTACGGGCTGGATCAACCAACCCAACTATTTGACCTGGCAACCGACCCCGGTGAGACGACGGATCTCGCAAGACAGCATCCAGAGATTCACAAGAGCTTCATTGCTCTCTTTCAGAGACACCGAGACTGATCCATTCGGAATGACACAGCGGTGGAGTTTTCTAAACGCAGATCACGCTATCTGCGTTTAACACGCAACAACTAGCGGCAACGCCTTCCGATTTTGCTAAATCGCAGACGTCATCAACACACGCATAAAGCTTCCACGGGCCCGAGGTCAAAGCACTTGAGAAGAAATTGGAAGCGCGACCTGATTTCATCAAGCATGTGCAAACGAAACATCGTTTAATTTCCGCCTGACCTCATCAGAGGCATACTCATGTCGATCAGATTTACACCGCTAGTCCTTTCTTTGACCCTGCCAATCCTTTTGGCGTTAAATCTGTTTAACGTTCAGGAGGTGCACGCTGACAAAGGGACGATTGATTGGAACGCCCAGTGGATCTGGCAACAACAGGATGGGCCGGCGAACGCGTGGGTGGCGTTTCGCAAAACCGTGAACATCGATGATGTGCCGGAGAAGGTTGTCGCGAGCGTTTCTGCTGACAGCAAATATTGGATGTGGATCAACGGTGAGTTGGCGGTCTTTGAAGGCAGCGTGGCGCGCGGGCCGAGTCCGGCCAAGGCCTGGAAACGAGTAAAAGAGATATGGTTGGCGCCACCGGAGGATAAGCCGTCCAACAGTTGGTATGAAGACGTTGATATCACCGAACATCTGAAGTCAGGTGAAAACACAATCGCGGTTCTGGTGTGGTACTGGGGTGCCGAGACCCACAAGGGAACTCATATCGACAGCGGAAAGGGCGGGTTCATCCTGCAGGCTGATCTCGGCAAGGAAACGCTCGTGACCGATCAATCATGGAAGGTGAAAGCCAACCCGGCTTACGCACTCGACAGCGGTGATACCGGGACAAGCATCATCCAGTACAACGTCCAATATGACGCCCGCAAAGCGATGGAGGACTGGCAGTCGGCTGACTTTGACGATGCGGATTGGGCCGCTGCAACGCAGAAGGGAATGCCACCGACGGCGCCCTGGTACGAGCTCGTGAAGAACTACGTCCCGCCGCTGGTGAATCATGGTCTGCAGTTCTATACCAGCCATCCGGAATCGAAGTTCCCGTTTTCCAGCGACGGCCAACCGATCAACGCCGTGCTTCCGTTTAACCAGCAGATCACGCCGTGGTTGGAGGTCGAATGCAAGGCGGGGCTAGAAATCAAAATCACGACCGATGACCCGCACAACAAAATCAGTGCGTTCTACACAACGAAAGAAGGCCGCCAATCGTTTGAAGCCTACTCTTGGATGAACGGACACCGCGTGACCTATGACATCCCGGCGGGCGTCAAAGTGCTGGGTCTGAAATATCGCTGGATGAGCGTCGGCGAGATGGCGGGCTCGTTCGCGTGTAGCGATCCGTTCTACGATCGATTGTGGCAGATGGGACGCAACACGCTGTTTGTTTGTGCCCGTGACAACTTCATGGATTGCCCTGATCGTGAGCGTGCGTGCTGGATCGGTGACGTCGCGGACCAATCGAGCTATCTCTTTTACTGCATGGATAATTCTGGTCGAAAGCTTTTGAAGAAGGCCATTCGTACCACAATGGCCTACAGCCACGAAGGCATCTACGCGGCCCTCGGACCGCTTCGACTGCGTGAACTGCCTAGCCAGAGTTTGCAGTTTGTCGACCAGGGCGTATGGCAGTACTACTTCAACACCGGCGACATCGAAACACTGCGTTACGCATACCCTTACGTCCGCCAGTATCTTAAGCTGTGGAATCCAGGCGAAGATGGCTTGCAGGTGCGCAAGAAACCATCGATGGATCATTGGAACTGGAGCGACTGGGGACAGAAAGACACGATCGACCAACAGATCGTGATCGACTCGCTGTACTTCATGGCGTTGAACAGTGCTGTGAAGATGGCAAATGAGCTCGGCGAACCCGGAGACCTCGCGTGGTACCAAAAGCGCATCGACGCGATGAAAGCCGGCTTCGACAAGAAATATTGGACGGGTGAGTATTACTCGAGTCGTCCCGGCAAACTGCAAGACGACCGAGCGAACTGTCTAACGATTCTGTCCGGGATCGCACCCAAGGACAAACATGCATCGATCGTCCGCAATGTGTTGATTCCTAACCATTTCTGCAGTCCGCATTTTGAATGGATGGTGGAAGACGCCATGTGTCAGGCTGGCTTTCACGAAGCGGCTTTGCAGCGGATGAAACAACGTTATCAGTCGCAGGTCGATCGCGAGTGGCAGACCACGCTGTACGAAAAATTCCCCAAAGGTGGCACCTACAATCATGCCTGGAACGCTCCCAATGCGATTCTCGCCAAACACATCGCCGGCATCGTTCCGACCCAACCCGGTTGGCGAGAATTCCGGATCACCCCGACACTGCTGCACATGACTTCGCTCGACCAAGTCATCCCAAGCGTTGTAGGGGACATCTCCGTCAGCATGCAGCGCGATGACAGCACATTCAGCATCAACCTCAAATCCCCCGAAGGCACGACAGCCATCGTCGGAATCCCCAAGTCGGTTGGCGACATACACAACGTCCGTGTCAACGACCAAATCATATGGAAGGATGGCAAGTTCACCGGCGACAAATCCAAGATCGAATTCGCCGGTGAAGACAAAGAGTTCATCAAGTTCAAGCTTGGAAGCGGCCAGTGGGACATTGTTTCGACGACCGCGAATGAACATTGATAGACGTGAATCCCATGCTCGTCGCTATTCGTGCCCGTTCCCATCCGTTTGCGGTTTCTCCCTCAACAACTGCTTTGCAAGACCACTCGACGCCATTCGAGTTTGGCGTGTTTGAAATTGATTAGCAGACCAACCTGAAGTTCTGTGACTTTCAAGTAGTTCAACATCTGCCCAATCTCGTGATCGCCAATCCGCTCAACCGTTTTCGCATCCACAATCACTTGGTCAAAACAGATCAGGTCCGGAATGTACTTGCCGAGCTGAGTGGCCTTGTATGTGATCGGGAACTCCGGTTGTTGCAGTGCGGGAATGTCGCGCAGTCGAAACTCCACCATCAAACCGTTCTCATAGATCTTTTCATGAAAGCCGTGCCCCACCGTGTTCAACACTTCCATCGCACATCCCACGATCTTGTGACACTCTTCTTTCAAAAGCAAATCAGCCATGATCACCTCGCACAGTACTCGATTCTGAAGCGAACCGCGAATGAACACGAATGCACGTGAATCCCAACTCTGTCTTCATTCGCGTTTAT
>JBICHZ010000257.1:0-7884 GCA_043101355.1 Rhodopirellula sp. JB044 | reverse complement strand
GGATTCTCTCGTTGGTCACGCGAAACGCGTTGTTGACATCGCAGCAATGTAACGGTGCGTTGATCGCAAGACCATCGGCAGGATCGCACGGCGGGATCGTTCAGAGATGCCGCATGACTAGAAAACTCCATCGATCGGATTGAGTACAATCGTGACACGCCGAATTGAACCGGCCCCGCCTTCCTCCCTCGCCTTTCCCCACTCGCCTTTCCCCACTCGCCTTTCCCCACCCGAGGTTCACAGCCGATGAGAACTCGTTGCACGTCTCTTCCATTCGTCTCTCTACGATTCACTGTACTTCGATGCATCGCCATTCTTCTTTGCATCTTCTCTTGCGGATCCATCCATAAAACGTTTGCTCAGCCGTCCACGGACGAAACAAACCCGCACGCGAAAACTCCATCCGATCCCCCACGCGGAAGCATCACTTCGAGGACTTTCGACAGCAGCGATATTTACCCGGGAACGACTCGCGACTATCGCGTCTACGTTCCGGCCCAGTACGACTCGCAAACACCCGCGAATTTGATGGTGTTCATGGACGGACTGAACTACGCGAAAGAGAAAGGGAATTTCCGTGTACCTCACGTGCTCGACGAATTGATTCACCGTGGTGAAATTCCGGTAACGGTCGCGGTCTTCGTCAATCCAGGGACGATTCCGCCGACGCAACCTGGAGCGAAACCTCGCAGCAATCGCTCCTTCGAGTATGACTCAATGTCGGACCGTTACGTCCGGTTTCTCGTCGACGAGTTTCTGCCCACCGCGCTGAAAGAGATCAAAGTGTCAACCGACCCGGCGGACCGTGCCGTTTGTGGCATCTCATCCGGAGGCATCTGTGCGTGGACGGCGGCGTGGGAGAGGCCGGATCAATTCGGCAAAGTACTCAGCCACATCGGCAGCTTCACTAACATCCGCGGCGGATGGGCGTACCCGGGTCTGATCCGCAAAACACAAGGCGATCCCAAACCGATCAAAGTCTACCTGCAGGAAGGCAAGGACGACCTGAACAACGTGCACGGGAGTTGGCCACTCGCCAACCATGACATGTCCGCCGCACTTCGGTTTGCCGGCTACCAAAGCAAACTCGTGATCACCGAGGGAGGGCATACGTCAAAGTACGGTGGCGCCGAACTGCCCAACGCACTGCGATGGTTGTGGGACGAGAACGCGAAGAGCGACGAAGTTGTGAACCTCGAAACCAAACCCAAATGGCAACCTCATCAGGACGCCGTCGCCCACGAAGAGATCCCACAGGGAAACCTAATCAAAATGCCTGCGTGGGAGTCAACCATCTTTCCTGACACAACTCGCGATTGGTGGATCTACGTTCCCGAGCAATACAACGAGTCAAAACCCGCCGCATTGATGGTGTTTCAAGACGGCAAACGATTGTCCAACCGGGAGGGTCGGTGGAGGATCCCTACGGTGTTCGACAACCTGATCGCAAAAGGGGACATGCCACCGACGATTGGTGTGTTCATCGATCCGGGGCATCACCTATCCAAACCACGGGTCAAGAACAAGTCATCAAATCGGAGCTTCGAATACGACAGCCTCGGCGATCGTTACGCACGGTTCCTTACCGAAGAGATCCTTCCGGAGGTGGAAAGGCGATACAACATCACCAAGGATCCGAAAGGGCGTGCGATCGGCGGATCGAGTTCCGGAGCGATCTGCGCATTCACGGTCGCGTGGCAGCGTCCTGATCTTTTCTCCAAGGTCTACTCGAGCGTGGGCAGTTTTACGAACCTGCGCGGTGGAAACGTGTACCCCGCGCTCGTTCGCAAAACCGAACAAAAACCGATTCGTGTCTACATGGCCGACACCAGCGGCGACATCGACAACCGTTTTGGCAGTTGGCCGTGGGCGAACCAGCGAATGGCCGCGAGCCTTCAATACATGGGCTATGACGTGCGTTTCGACTGGGCCGAGGGGTACGCTCACAACGCGGACTACGGCAGCTCACGCTTTCCCGACGCCATGAAGTGGCTGTGGCGAGACGCCGAGCACACCCCGTCCACCGACACCTCTGACGACCTCCGCGGCGACGTCACTCTTTTGAATCTACTGATCCCCTCGAAAACGTGGGAAGTGGTCGTTGATAAGATCGGTTTCGCCGACGCACCGTGTGCAGACGATGACGGTAACTTCTACTTCAGCGACATGCGAGAGCCAGCGATCTACCGCATCAACGCGAGCGACGGAACCCAAGACAAGATCGCTGCCGAAGCGGTCAGCGGACTCGAGTTCGGACCCAACGGGACGCTGTATGGGTGCCAAGGGAGAAAGAAACGGGTCATCGCCGTCAACCTCGACAACGGGAACGTCGACGTTGTCGCCGAAAACGTAACACCCAACGACTTGGCGGTTACCGACGACGGGTACATCCTGATCACCGAAACGAAAGCCAAACAGGTGACTCGCATCGATCCCCAAACCGGCGAGCGAACGGTGATGGACACCGGGATCACGCGGCCCAACGGTATCGTACTCTCGCCCGACGGCGGTACCCTGGTGGTGTCGGATCATGGGGGCGAGCACGCGTGGATGATGCGTGTCGGAGCGGAAGGGGCACTCGACGCCAAGATGCCAACGATCACGTTGCGATTGCCGATTGATCCCAAAGGCGAGTTCCCGTTCAACGAACCACCACCCTATGCCGACGCCTCTCGGGGTGACGGATCGGCCGTCGACTCGGCAGGAAGGTTCTACATCACGAGTGCCGTGGGCGTGCAAATCTTCGACGCGACGGGCCGAATGTGCGGCGTACTCCCTGCACCCAATCCCAACAAACCACTGACGAGTTGTGTGCTCGCTGGTCCGAATCACGAATATTTATACGTGACCAACGGCGACGCGATTTATCGCAGAAAGCTCACGATCCGGCGGCCCGCTCGCTAGTCACGTTACACAAACCCGATGCGATCGGCCGCCTAAGATGACTCCTCACCGAGGCCGACCATCTCGAGCAATCGAAGCGCGTTGGTTGTCGGTGACACCCCGTCGCGCATTCGGTAGTCGAACGTCATTCGTTCATCGCCGTCGGCGTTTGGGGTGATCGTTTCGCGGAAGTGAACAGTGTGAGCGATCCGCATCAACTCAGGTTCATCGGCGAGTTCGAGGTCATGCGTCGTGATCGCCCCGATCGCACCGCTCTCGACGAGCATTCCCAACACGCGGGTGACCGCAATCTGTCGTTCGCGACTGTTGGTTCCTTGTAGAATTTCGTCCAACAGGAACAACAACCGTCGAGGTGACTCGCGGCGTTGGTCCGAACCGTTTGCGGCCTCCTCTTGAGCCGACCTGTGGAGCTCGCGAGCGTGCTCGACGACGGCGGCCAATCGATTCAGCTCGGCCATGTAAAACGATACACCTTGGCTGAGGTCATCGCTGACGCGGATGCTCGTTGCCATTTCGATCGCGGGCAAACGCATCGCCGAACAGCAGACCGGCCCGCCCGCCATGGCCAGGGAAACGTTCAGACCGACGCTGCGCAGCATCGTGCTCTTTCCCGACATGTTGCTACCGGTGACCAACAGCAACGTTCCCGCCGGACCAATGGAGACGTCGTTGCGGACCCGCATCGAGTCCCGCAGGAGGGGATGCCCGAGCCGCTCGCAACGGACGATCGAATCGTCAGCGGAGCCGGATTTATTCTTCGACTCAAAGCCCTCGGCACTCCACTGCGGCGTGGCCCAACGCGGGTACTCATCAGCGAGTGCGGCGAGCGACAATAAGGATTCGAGTTCACCGAGCGAGGTAAACCAATCCTCGGTGTTCTCGGCATAACGTTCTTTCCATTCTTCGAGCCGACGCAGCACGCGGACATCCCAGAGACCGAACGCTTGCAACGGAAGATAGATCAAGAACGTGGCGGCGGAATGCTTGAGCGAACCGGCTTTCGCGATCGAACCCAACTCCCTCATCGCGAGCCCCGCTGACTGGCCGCCATGGTCGTGACCATCGAGCAAGGTGCGACGGATTCTCGCAGTCAACTCGTTCGCCGCAGCTCCCTCCGGTGCATCGGTTGGCAGCAACTCCGCCGACTGGAACAACTCCGCGTAATCGTCAACGCTGCGTCGAGACTGAATCGCGACCGAAAAGATTTGAGCGACCGGACCGAGCATCAACGAGGCGATGGACAGGTTCAAAACCGCGATCCCGATGAGCGCAAAGAACGAGATTCGCGAGAGGTCTCGATCCTGCATCCATGTTGCCGCGACGAGCGTTATCAAACACAACACCGACGCCACCGCGGTCAGGTTTGACCACGGCAGAAGCCAACGACGCGAAGGAAGCCACGGCGGACCGCTGGCCCACTGCACAAACGACTCCGGGTCTCCGGTTGACGTACCTACTTCACGGGCGAGCGTATAAAAACGCAAACGTGCGTCACGTTGATCGGCGAGTGCGGCGACGGCGTGGTGTCGGTCCTGCGCCACCGTGGGATCGACCGGTTCGGTCAACCAACCGGCGAGCGTTCTCTGACCGGGAGTCGTCGCGGCCATCGATACCAGTTGAAACAAAGACGAATCACCGAGCAGGTCCAAATCACCGGCAAGGAATCGTTGACGTTCGTTGAGTTGGACCACGTCGGAAATTTGCCCGATCGGATCGGCAGCGAGTGTGGCCCAGTCCCGATCGAGCCGGGCACAAAGTCGCCGCAGCGTCCGAGCCTCGTTTTGCCGGATTTCCATCTGCGTGCGAATCGTTTCGTTTTTGACGACCGCGACGAGGAACGCCAAAAACGCAACGACCGCGACGGCGATCCAAAACGGATGCCCGGTGGTCGTTGAAAAACCGATGCCGATGACCATCACGAAAAACAGCGAGACTCGAACCGTGCCGAACTTGGAGTCGGTTGCGGAATACTGTTGCAACTCGGCATCAATGCTCGACAACTGACCGCGATACCGGTCGCGTGCCTCCTGGCAACTGTCGAGAGGGTCTACCGGAGCCGCATCGCTTGCGTTGGTGGTGAGAGAACTTTGAGAATCGGAACCGACCGCGACAGGATCAGGTTCGGCTCGGTTGCCCGATTCGGGCTGGGAAGAAGATTCGGACATCCGTATCAGGCTGCATCCATTTGGGCGGGCGCGCGTGGCGGCGACGTGGCGGCCGCATCGATTACTTTCAGAGCGATGCGATCTTGAAGATTGGGCCGGAAGATCGTAAGCAGCAACAGCGGCAGGAACCATCCCATGTACAACCCGCCACCATAACCGTGCCAAAATTGAGCCGCGATCATTAACGCCGCCGAGCAACTGATCAGGATACCGAGATTCTTTTGTGCAGGCCAAATCGCCAGAAAGATGCTCAGGATCACAAAGGCGACAATCACCGGCAGACGCCAAACCGGATTCCACCCGAGTTCCCAAACACCACGCGGGTCCTGCGTCGGAAAGAAGAGCCCGAACATCTGTCGCAAGTGTTCAAAGAAAGGCTCGGTCCCATCGAGCACGAGCAGTGCCATCAAGACGCCAATCATCGACAAAACGCCGATGGCAAAACGCCGTGCCCCTCGCTGCCAATAGAAACTGAACCACAGCGGCAACAGAAAGAACGGGTAGTAAACCAGTCCCGCGGCGGCACCGACGAACAACCCCGAGAAGAACGGTTTGCGATACAGCAATATCGCCCATAGCAGCAACGCCGCCGGCACCACGTGATCGACCCGACCGGTCATTTGCGCAGTGTAGGGCATCAACAGATACAACGTGGCACAGCCCGCTCCGGCACGAAGGTTTCCGAAATGGCGATTGCCGATCAGCAGGATTCCGATCAGGATCGCCGATTGGCTGATGATGGCGATAATCTTCGCGATCGCCGCGCGACTCTGCTGCGCCGGCGATAACTCATCGAGCGTCGGCGGTTCGGCTCCTCCGATCACTTCGCTGATCGGGCGGACCGGGATCGTCGGCAACATGTTCATCAACGCGTAGCCGGGGCCAAGTTCCGGGCCTTGTTCGCGTTGGATTTCCGGTGTGCTGGCGACCACGTTCGCCATCATGAAAATGAACAGCGAGATACCGAGGAAGTTCAACCCACCGGTCGTCAGGTTCGGATCCAACAAAGGCCGCCGAACCATCAACGGGTCGAGCAACATGCGGATCATCAACCCCATCTCGATCACAAACAACCAAATGAACCCATGCCGCCGCATCGACGTCGCCGAATCGTAGGCGGCGATCTGCTCGGGAGTCCGTGGGTCGGCGTCCGCGACCTCGGCAGGTTGAATTGTTTCCGGAGCGAGGGTTGCATCCGGAGCGGGACCTTCATCAGGAGTGACGGTGACATTTTGCGTCTGGGAAACGAGTGTCTGACCATCTGTTTCGTTCGACGCGTCTGCATCCCCTAAGAATCCTGCGTCCCGAAAAGGTTCTGCGTCCCCCGCGGGTTCCGACACTTCGTTTGGAAACGGCTCGCGGTCGCGAACACTCGTCTGCACCGGAGCCGCCTGATCCGAACCGGAGGCCTCCGGTTTGGTTTTCTCCTGCGATGAAGTGGAGTCCTCGATCGACTGCGACCCGCCAGCGGATCGTTGCTGGGCGAGCGTTTGGACCAGCTCTCGGTCCAAACGGGTTTGTCGACGGTATCCTTCGTTGACCATCAACAATCCCGGCGCGAGCAAAATCAGCAGCAGGATGTCGAGATTGCGGATGCTCCAAAAACGCCGGAAAACGAAGAACAATCCGATCGTCAAAAACGACGACATGTACACCCACGTCGTGGGATCAGGTCGACGGTAATAAAGAAGGAATTCGCTCATCGCGACAGAGCCTGATTGACCGGAACCGGCGACGAACCAGCCCGGAGGAGAGAACGTTCAGTGGAGGAGAGGCGAGGGGGCCGTCATTTCACAAAACGACCGTTTCTTAGGATAAACCGACAAGGGCATCACGGATATCCCCGGGGCATCGGACGCGGCAGGCACGTGGACTCAGCAGGCACGTGGAATCAATCATGCACCGATTCACCGCGCAAGATTTTCTGCGAGTCCACCCCGAGCTTTTCGAACGCCCCCAAGACGTCGGGGAACGGTGTCTCGATCGGCTCGATACGATCCGGCGTGACGTTGATCACCGATCCACTCCATGGGTCAGGCGATCCGGGCAGGAACAGCGTCACGTGTTCGCGATGCGTGGCCGACTGCGACTCCTCGGTCCTCTCGACCTCAAACGCGATCCGGGAATACCCTTCGAGTCGCACATGAACCGGTTTGAGACGATTTCGAGAGATTTCGCCTCCGATGTTGCCGCTGAGCTGTTCTTTGAAGATCGCGTAACGGGGAAACATCATCAACAAATACTTCTCGACCCAACCGGTGAACTGTTTCGCCACCGATCGGCTGGCCAAAATCCCCGCGGTGAAACAAGCCAGGATCAACACCAACAAAGCGATCGCGAAGATCAACGCGTACCCGGTCGCGTCATTGATGCCCAAATAGTCTCGCAGGATGGGCTGAATCTGCACCGCGATCGCGAACACCACCTGAGCGATCTGGCCCAGGAAAAAACACAAGACGGCAAATGGGAGCAGAAAGAAGACTCCACCGATCGCGGTTGCTCGCAAAAACGAGAGTTGGCGGGTGACATGATGCTTCACAACGGGATTCCATCAATTCGCAAAGGAGAATTCGGCCGATGCACTTTCCAGACAGCCACGACTTTCGAGATAGTCTTATCGAAGCCGGTCGACTTCCATCGGTTGAATCGAACAAATCGGGCGTTCGATAGGAGGTGAAAGACAAACGCGAACAGCGCCGCCGCTCTGACGTCTCTTTCACCGACCAGGGCCCGAAAAACCGTACATCGGGGCGAGAACAAAAGTAAATTGCAAAACGCCCAAAGAACGACTAACCTACCCCCTACCTGGGCCGCA
>JBICHZ010000256.1:0-28363 GCA_043101355.1 Rhodopirellula sp. JB044 | reverse complement strand
CAGCCAAGATACGTAGAGTTGCACGATTGACGGCGATCGGCTTATTAGGAGCCAAACTCAGCTGATTCCTTCCAACTCCGATCCTCGGCGTCCTCTCAAGAATGCATGTCTTTTCCGCCCGCAGACGAGACACTCACGCCCGCAGGGCCCGCCTAATCGCACGCTGGTCGACAATCTAGGGGGACTAGCGAGACCGGGCCAAAGAATCTGAATACAGGGTCCGTTTCGTCCCAATTTACCGATTAAAACGGCAATTCAATGAGTCTTTACTTGCTTCTCGATGTGCCCGGAAATAGAAAGAGGGGTATCCCAAAAGTGGGGTAGCGCGTCGAGGGCTTGGCGTTGCGGTTTGTGTTATGGACAGTCACGCTCATCTTGAACCGAAGGTCAACACCTCATGAAACTCTTCCAACGACAACGTCGCGAGCCCAGTCGAAGCCGTAAAAAGGCAATGCGCCGACGCCGCATCCGAGTGGAATCTCTCGAAAGCCGCCGAGTCCTTGCAGCCAACTTTGTCACCATTGAAATTGTCGGCGACACCATCGAATTAACCGGGGATACAAACGCAAACGAAATCGAGATTTGGCAAGATTCTCGCCGTGCGTTCTCTCCATCAGAAAGCTTTACGATCAAAGCCAAAGAAGGCTCCGAAACTCTTTTCAGTTTCGCGGGCGGTATTGTTGGAGACACGTATCAAACCCCAGTCAGTGATGCGATTCACAACATCCGCATCAACTTTGGCGATAGCGTCGCAATGTCACTAATGGGCAACCCCGCCATCCCACAAGGCGGCGCAGACGTTGTGGAATTTGTCGGATTGGATCAATCCGAAACCGATGAGTCATTTCTCGACGGTCAACTTGAAATTTTGACCAACGGCGAAGCCGTGGTTTCTCTGACCGACCTTGAGGTCGACTCGCTGATCGTCAGCCATCAAGACGATGATGACATCGGAACCACGATGCTCGACAACGTTGTCGTTCAGGACGACACGATTGAGATGGACGGGGGCCGAAGCTTCTTCTCGACTCATATCGAGTCCGGTGGCGGCGGCAGTGATATCACGATCGTCGACAGCAATCTCAAAGGCGGCCTGTCTATTAGCAACGATGGGTTGTTTGATTTTGGTGCGATGGTCCACACCCCAAACGCGACCGGTGCCGCTGACATTATTAAGATCAGCAACACTGATATTGGCGAACACCTCGTGACCATGCCACAAAACGTTTTAGAGATTTACAACGGTGACGGTGGCAGTCGCACGACGCTCGAACGCGACAACGCGACCGACCCGAGCCGAATTCGCGGGAACGTGGTGATCCATAACGAAGATGGTTTCGACGAAGTCAATTTCTCGGCGATCAATATTTACGGTGGCACCGACATCGAAAACGGTGAAGGTGACTTCCTGCACGGATCGTCGATCATGATTCACAACGACAGCGTGATCGGCTCGGATATCCTCGGTGGAGGACGACTCAACGTCACCAACGCTGCCGGTGACGATAGGCTGACCATTGAAGAGTCACGTCTGCCTAGCGGGATTGTGGTCAACAACGGTATGGACCATGACACCAACACCATTGTGATCGGCAAGGCCGGAACCGAAGGTGATGTCGCCGCTCGTACGATCATTGGTGGAAACACACTGACAGGCAGCGCGATCCAATTCGGCAATGGTGCCGGCAATGAACGCATGAGTTTCATTAACGCGGATCTTAAAGGTCTTGTCGACATTGGACTCGGTGATGGCGACGACACCGTCAACATGACGGATGTCTTGGTCGACGGCGTCCTCAATATCGGCAATACCGTTGGAATCCGTCCCGCGATGGTCGACGCACTCTTTGGCGGACTCGGTTTGGCCAGCCTGGCAGACGACGCCGACGCGGGTGGCGGTGATGACCGCGTCACTCTCGAAGACGTGATGGTGACCGCGGGCACGTTCATTGGGCTCGGTGATGATCAAGATCGCGTTGACCTGATCGATGACATTGATTTCGGACCACGTGCCTCGATCGACGGCGGTAACGATGCGGGCGACACGCTCGATCGCAGCCAACTGTCATCGGTGATGACCAACGTTGATTTCGACGGGTTCCTCAACCACGTCAACTAACGTGGATGGAAATTACCATTGTCTCGCTATCTTTCCTCCGAAAGATAGCCTCTGGATAATTCGAGACTAAAATCATGAGTGCACAACGGCGGCGGATTGTTCCGCCGCCGTTTCTTTTCTGCCCTCTCATGAGTTGCATTCCAGATGGACCATCCACGTCGGCAATCACGACGACGGCACGGCCAACGTCGCTCGGCAACTTCCCAAACGCGTTGCCGTCGAACTCGCAACAAATGGAACTCGCTTCAGTTTCAGTCGCTCGAACCACGTCACCTTCTCGACGGGTTCGGCGTGCGTTTCGCCTTCTTTCCGTCCAGCGGAACCGGATCGGAGCTGACTTCTCTCAACGTAGGCGAGACGTACCTGATGCGCACGTACGTTCAGGACCAACGTGCTCCGTCGTCATCGACGATTCCATCGGGAATCCTGCAAGCCGCGTTCGACGTTCCCTACGATCCTTCTCTGCTGCAGTTTTCCGGCCCGATCACACTCGGCAGTGAATTTCAAACAGTCCCCGGTCGCGCCAACAACGGCGAGATTCTGTCGAACCAACTGGACAACCTCAATGGACGCGACAGCACCGAACCGGTCGGTGACGCCAAAGACGATGAGTTGCTGTTCTTCGAAATCAACGTCACCGCGCTCGCGACCGGCGACGTGGATCTCGATGCCGTCCGAGCCAATGAGGCCAACCTTCGTGCGGAGTTCTATCGTCCGTTTGGTGAAGTCACTGAGTTCGACGTTACCGGAGACCAGATCTCGATTGTCGGAGGCGGCGTTGTCTTTACCAACGCAGGCAACCTGCAGGTTACCGAGGGTGGCTCATCGTCAACATTCCAAGTCGCACTGAACCGGGCACCTAACGACGACGTTTCTTTTACGATCTCCCCGCAAACAGCCAACCAGGTATCACTCTCATCCACCACTCTCAGCTTCTCGCCGTCGAATTGGAACACTCCTCAATCAATCCAAATCACCGCAGTCAATGATTCGGTCGCGGAAGCCGATTTAGATGTGACGTTGTCGACCAGCAATTTGCAAAGTTCTGACTCTTCGTTCAGCGGCGTTTCCGTCGATGATCTCGTCGTTCGTGTTAACGACAACGACACTGCGAGCGTCGTGATCTCGCCGACGACCGGATTGGTCACCGATGAAAGCGGGCAAACCGCAACCGCTCAGGTGCGTCTGAACTCTCAGCCGACCGCTCCGGTGACCGTCAATTTCGTTTCATCTGACACCGAGGAAGGAACCGTCTCACCAGGACAACTCACATTCACGTCAACCAATTGGAATCAAAACCAAACACTGACGTTAAGAGGTGTCGATGATGAGGTCGTCGATTTAGCACAAACTTTCACCGTGTCGGGAACCGTCACGAGCAGCGATCTCTTCTACCGAAACATTGCCGTCCCCACGATCACCGCGACGAACCAAAACACCACCGTCGCCGGACTCATCATTCAACCGAGTTCGGGTTTGGTGACCCGCGAGAATGGACAAAGCGATGTGTTCAACGTGCGACTCTCTTCGCAACCGACCTCCGATGTAATCCTTAACCTCTCATCATCTGATCCAGGCGAAGGAACAGTCAACTCGCCGACGCTGACCTTTACCCCGAGCAACTGGGACCAAACTCAGGTCGTGATGGTTTCGGGAGTCAACGACGACCTAATTGATGGATCGGTCGGTTACCAAATCAATCTCTCGGTCGACCCGAGCAGTGATGCCAACTATCAATCACTTCCGACGCGCTCGGTCTTCGTCACAAACCAAGATGATGACGTGGCAGACATCATCGTTTCGGAAGTTACCAGTTCCTCTACCTCCGAGAACGGAACATCGTCAACATTCACGGTCGCGTTGGCGTCCGAACCAACCGGCGTGGTCTCTGTCGACATCGCATCCAATGATCCATCAGAAGGCTCGGCATCACCAACATCAACGTCGTTCAATTCCAGCAATTGGGATCAACCACAAACAATCACGATCACCGGTGTCGACGATGTCATCACCGACGGCGATGTGGAATACACGATCACGGTGTCGACCCGATCGACGACCGATAGCGCTTACAACTCTGTGTCGCCGGTAGTCCGCACGCTGACCAACCAAGACAACGATTCGGCGGGTATCCTTCTCGAAAACGCCGGCGATCTTCGAGTGGATGAAGACGGAGGTACCGACAACTTCACGCTTCGCCTGCGATCGCAACCGATCGGAAACGTCACGATTCAACTCGCCAGTAGCAATACCGATGAAGTCACAGTGCCCCCAACCGTGATTACCTTCACGCCTCAGGATTGGGACCAATCTCAAACGATAACCGTCCGGGGAGTCGACGATGGTGTCATTGATGGCGAGAAATCAACAAACATCACTTTCGATCTATCAGGAAGCGAAGACACGACCTACCGTGCCTTGAATGTCACCCCCGTCACGGTGACCAATGTCGGAGACACTGCTCGCCTGATCGTCTCTCCGATTTCGGGACTTGTTACGAAAGAAGCCAATGGGATAGACAGTTCCGACACGTTCGGCGTCCGGCTATCACAACAACCTGCCACCGATGTTGTCGTCGCAATTGTTTCCTCGGACACGAGCGAAGGTGTCCCGACTCAAACGCAACTGACGTTCACGCCTAGCAATTTCGACCAGATTCAACAGGTCACGATCGAAGGAGTGGACGACGACGTCATCGACGGCGATCAAACTTATATGGTTTCGGTGCAACCTACCGACGCCAGCGACGAGGCCTACCGCGACCTTGCCGCAACAACCGTCACGGTGGTCAACCGAGATGACGACATTCCCGGATTGGTCGCTTCACAACCATCGCTCGCATTCACAACCGAATCCGGCGGCTCGTCAGTGATTACCACTCGTCTGCAGACTCAGCCGGTCGGTACCGTTCGGATCGACGTTGGGACGAGCGATCCGTCCGAAGCCTCGGTGTCCCCCACGTTCTTCACCTTTGACGCATCCAATTGGGACACACCCCAAAGCGTCACGGTTCTCGGCCTCGACGATCCGGCCACCGATGGCGATGTCAGCTACGAAGTTAGTTTCACCAGTTCATCAACCACCGACTCTGGCTACAACTCACTCGGTGTCTTAACGCGATCGCTCGTTAACCGCGATAATGATCCCGCAGGTGTTATCCTCACCAACACCAATGATCTGCAAGTGGATGAATCTGGCTCGACCGATAGTTTCACAGTTCGCTTGCAATCACAACCGATCGCCGAAGTGACGGTGAATCTCGCCAGCAGCGACCTCGGGGAAGCGACGGTTTCCCCCGCACCACTCACGTTCACTCCTGCAAACTGGAACACGCCGCAAACAGTCATGCTCACCGGCGTGGATGATCTCGCCGTCGATGGTCCTCAAACGTCGAATATCACTTTCGATCTTTCATCGAGCGATGACACCGCGTACCGCATCGTCTCGGTGGCCCCGGTTTCTGTTACCAATACCGACAACGACGTTCCGGGCGTCAGCGTCGTTGCATCGAATCCGCTACGAGTCAGCGAAACAGGAACCTCGGCAACATTCACGGTCGCGCTCAACACACCTCCGTCCCAAACCGTGACGATCAACGCCGACTCCAACGACACCTCCGAAGGAACCGTTTCGCCAGCGTCCATCACGTTCAACGCCAACAACTACAACCAACCGCAAACGTTGACGGTCACGGGTGTCGACGACGTCCTCGTCGATGGAGACGTTACGTTTGGGATCACATTCACAGCGTCGAGCGGTGACGCGGCTTACGACGGCATTGAGATCGCTCCCATATCCGTTGTCAACGAAAACGACGACGAGGGAGGAGTCGAAGTCATCGCAGGCAACAACCTGACGGTTTCCGAATCGGGAACGACCACTACGTTTCGCGTCGTTCTCAAACGCCAACCGATACAAGACGTCACCGTGCCACTCTCGCTCTCCGACTCTTCCGAGATATCGATCGATAAGAGCGAACTCGTCTTCACAAACGGCAACTGGGACACACCACAAATTGTCACCATTACCGGTTTGGCCGATGACGCCGTGGACAGCGATGTTGTTGCGAACGTGCAAATCGGACCGACCGTCAGTAACGATGCTGAATTTGATGCACTGACTCTCACGCCCGTGCCGGTGACGGTCACCAACGTCGACACCGCATCCATTTCAGTGACAACCGCCGACGTTGTCGAAGGCAACGCGGGCGACAACGCGTCGATTACCTACACGATCCGATTGAACGGCGACGTCGAGTCGGGACTGAGCCTCGACTATGAGACCTTCGAACCCACTACTGGAATCTCGGCATCCTCCGGCACCGACTTCACACCGCGGTCTGGCACACTTTCGATGTCGGGAAATGACGGTGAAACGCTCCAAATCAGCGTCCCTGTCAACGGCGACACGGTTGTCGAATCCGACGAAGCACTCGGACTGCGTCTAAGCGGGCTACGCTTTGCAACCGACGGAATTGATCTCGGCGACGTAACCATCGCATCACCGGAAACAACTGCCCGCATCCTCAATGACGACTCCGCCACGCTGACCCTCGCGGCAACAACGTCACAAACCTTCGAAGCAGCCCTCGGGTCCTCCACACCGCTCAATGCCCAGGCGGTTCTTTCCAGCCCAGTCCAAGGCGGGTTAACCGTTCAGTATGCCACAACGGACGGCACAGCGACGGTGGCAAATAGCGACTACGAATCTGCGGCGGGGACACTGTCATTCGCCGGAGACTCCAACGAAACACAGACGGTTTCGATTCACGTTCTCGGCGACGACACTCCCGAACCGGATGAAACTTTCACGCTCGCGCTTCAACAGATCGGTGCAGACGATCCCGTCATCCGCGACGCGATTACCATTCTCAATTCACCAGTCAATTTCACCATCCTGAACGACGACGCACCTCGTCTCGTCCTGCGTAACATCACCACCGATGCAACCGAAGGCAATGCGACGGACTCGCGGGTATTCCGTTTTGAAGTCGAACTCACTGATGACGTCGCCGATGACGACGGTTTTACTGTCTCGCTTTTTACAAGCGACGAAACGGCAACGACGGCGAGTGGCGACTACACCGCGGTTGATACGTTCCTTTCATTCGCCGGGAACGCGAACGAAACCAAAACGATCGAAGTTACCGTTGCCGGAGACACGGTCATCGAATCAGATGAAGCCTTTCTCATTCAGTTAGGAACCGTATCGGGGTTGGCTGACGGCGCCGATTTAGTGATCACAGAACCGCAACTCACCGCGACAATCGAGAATGATGACACCGCGTCGCTCTCACTCGATACGACAACCACCACGATCACCGAAGGCGATTCGGGAACGGTGACGTCAATCACGCTGACCGCATCCCTCACAGGAAACGTCCAAAACGATTTCACGGTTGGTTTCCAATCCAGTGATGGAACCGCGACATCAGGCAGTGACTACTCTACATCCACTGGCACACTGAGTTTTGGACCAGGCACTGAATCTCAATCGTTTACGATCGACATCCTAGGCGACAACGTCGTCGAACTTTCGGAGACATTCTCGGTCGCACTCGAGTCACTCTCCGGCCTCCCCGACGATATCGCGTCATTCATCACGCTTCCTCAACAGGCGACCGAGATCACAATCGCGGCCGATGACCGAACTTCGCTCTCGCTGTCTGGAACAACCAGCACCGACGAAGGCAATCCGGATAGCCAGCCTGGTACTCTCAATTTTACCGTGACGCTGTCCAACCCAATCAGCAGCGAATTCCAAATCGCCTACGCGACCGTCGACGATACCGCCGTCGCGAGCGAAGACTATATCGGCGCAAACGGCAATCTCTCCTTCGACGGTACGGCAAACGAATCGCAAACCGTCGCCGTCGACACGATCGCGGACCGAATGGTCGAGTCTAACGAATCGTTTCAATTCCGACTCGGAGACCTCACTGGACTCCCGCAAGGCCTCGCCGACTTTATCGACATCGATGCATCAGCCGTGATCGCAACCATCAACAACGACGATTCCGCGACACTCAGCATCAGCGGTCCGGATCGCCTTGCGGAACCAGGAGGTCCCTCCGCGTCCGACACCGCAACCTACACCGTCTCGTTGTCGGCACCGGTTCAGGGCGGCCTCGGAATTCGTTACGCAACCGCGGACGGTACCGCAACCGCCAGTAGCGACTACGACTCCGTGACGGGCACGATCACCTTCGCGGGCGACAGCAACGCGTCGCAAAACATCGCGGTCCATCTCCGTGGTGATTCCATCATTGAAAATGACGAGACGTTTGAAGTCGCACTGCTGGATCTCATCAATGTTGAACCATCCATCGCCTCATCGATTTCCTTTGCCAACGAATCGTTGACCACGACCATCGCGGACGACGACACCGCCACCGTTGAATTCGCCACTGACACGAGCATTGTTGCCGAGACCAACGGAAACCACATGGTGACGCTGGCGCTCAACACCACAGGCGGCGCGATCCTGACCGAACCACTCGAAGTCGACGTGATCGTGCGGCAATCGAGCACAGCCGGATCGGAAGATTTCATTCTAAACACAACACGCGTCGCTTTTCCGGTTGGCAGCAGCAACGGATCCTCGCAAACGATCAGCCTCTCGATTGCCGACGACGGCCAACTCGAACCGACTGAATCGATCGTGCTCGGTCTCCAACCCGTCGCAACAAATCCAGGCGAGATCGTCACGGATTCCTCGCACATTGTCTCCGTCACCGACGACCCTTCCGACGCAGTGTTGTCGGGCAGTGTGTGGGCGGATACGAACGCAAACGGTCAACGCGAATCACATGAGATGCCGATCGCGGGTGTTACCATCCGTTTAACCGGAGTCGACAACCAAGGCCGCTCCGTACAGCGAACTGCGCTGACTAACACTCAAGGGCACTATGAATTCCGTGATCTCGCAGGCGGAACCTACCAAATCACGCAAGACCAACCCGAGCAGTTTATCGACGCGGTGTCGACGCGGGGAACGATCACCACGCAGCAGGGAACGGTTGCGAGCAACGCAGTCACCGATACCAACTCGATCTCGCAAATCGTGCTTCCCGCATCGGGACTTGGGTCGGAGTTCGACTTCACCGAACGTGGTTACTACGCATCCGCCATCCCATCATTCTCATTTCAAGCTCGCCGGTCATCACCGGCGAACACGACGACCGCTCCTCCGCCGATCGAAATATCGACGCCAGATACCAATCCTGATACCGATGCGTCGAACAGCGTGCTCGACGAAATTTTGGCAAACTGGTGATTGGTTAACCGGCTGGTTTCGATTCGTTGCGTGACCCTTTCAACGCCTCTTCGAACTCTTTCAACTGGCGTTCGAGCGGGGGAGAATGGGGCATTTCTTCGCACGCCCTTTTTTGCATGGCGATTGCCGCTTCGATATCACCTACCGCGAAATAGCATCGAGCGCAGGTATCCATCAGGGCAGGTTGCTGCGGCGTCAAACGCAACGACTCCTTGCTATATCGCAACGCACGTTCGGTATCACCTTCGGTATTGCTGACCAACCACGCGTACGCGTTCAAACGTTTGGCGAGTTCTCCCTTGGCAGGCCGAAACGGTCCGGCACGCTGCATCGAATTGCGGGTGTCCTCGACTTCACTTTGTGCTTCGCGGATTTGCTCATCGAGCGTCTGGGCAACGGATTCTTTCCATTGCTCGTCTCCGTCGAGGCGGTACATCGCGATCAGAATGTCAATGTTCTCCTGATTCATTTCGAATGCCCGACGCAGAACCGGTTGGGCAGCCTCGAGTTGTCCCTGTTCAATCAGCAACAACCCACGGTGATAGTCCATGTTGCTTTGGACGATCGTGTATGAAAAACGTCGGCTGATCAGTCGATCGCGAAACTCGTCGTCCTGATCGATTCGCTGCGTCAGCGGTTCGAGTGTTTTGACCACATCGGCATGCCGCAACAACTCACCGAGCATGTCAGCCAACTGCAGCCGGGCAAACGAAGAAACGGCAGTATCAATCGGCAACCGATCGATCACGATCTCGTATTCTTTCTGAGCCCATTGAAACAACCCGCGTTCAACAAGCTGCGTGGCGATTTCGATATGAGCCTGTGCGTGACTCTCGATCGTTTGCGGGTGCATCGGCGGCGGACGGTTCGGTTGGAACGGACCGCCGTCGTCAGCAGGAACCTCCTCGTCTTGATCATCTGTACGCTCCGGCAACGGGTTGATCGCCAGTGCAATATCAGCGAGCTGTCCCGCGTTGTCGTCTTGCCCCGACCGGCTGTACGCTTCCGCGGCCGAATACAGCAGGATGGGGCTCTTTCGATACAACTCGGAATGCGACGCATGCATCGCGATCACGGCGCGATAAAGTTTGTTCTGCAGCGCCCACGTGGCGGTCTCGATCAACGCACGCGTGCGTGACGGAATGAGGTCCACGTTCGCTTCGACGATACCGAGCGCATCGGCAGGCACGCCGTGGGCGATCGCGCGTTCAGCCGTCACCCAAATCAAACTCAGCAATTCACTCGTCGAGACGTGAACTTCGCTCGTCGGCCCGGTATCGTCCGGACTAAGTTGTGAACGATTCTGTTGAATCAATTCCGACCACGCATTCATATCCAGGTGACCTTGCCTGAGGTCGGCAGCGTAGCGAAGCAACCACTGACTGCTGATACGTTTTTGTTGTCGCAACGCCAGTTCGATCTGAGACGCCTCAAACTCTCTTCGGTTATTTTCGATCACACGACGAGCGGTCTCGGATTCGTTTCCGCGGAAGTCTCTCGCGTCATTTGGATCGCGGCTATCGAGGGCAATCACCGCTTGCGCGGCGGCCCGTGCGAGTACCGGTTCAGTCTCGAACCTCGCCAAGCGAAGCAGCGGTGAGAAGGCATCGCTGCGTGGCAACCGAGCGAGCGATTCGATCCGACTGCGTCGCTGGGAAATGCTGTGTGACCCGTATTCCGAAAGCAACTCCTTCGCCTCGGAGGAATCCGACGCCGTTGACCACTGCACCCGCAGCCCTCGCGTCAAACGCCGAGCAACGATGGCGACCTCATTGTCGGGATGATTGCGAGCCTCACGCAACTGATCAAACGCAGCCAAACCGATCCGCATCAATCGATCGCGACAACGGATACGAGTCGCGTAGCTATCCGACGCAAGTCCTTCGATCAGCCGCGCGATTTCCTCGGCACTGACCACCGATTCATCCCGCTGTTGGCGCGGCGACATGGTGCCCGAGGATTCACTTCCAGATGATCCGGCAGCGTTCGGTTTGGGCGGATCGACTGTCGGCTCATCGGTAAATCCGCAGGCCACGCCGCCGCATTGCAGCAGCAAGATCGCGAACAACACGCGCATCGAGACACGCATGAGACTCCGAATCGTTGAGTTGAGTTGATTACCGGTGAACATCTGCAAAATCGTCCGCGGGAACGAGTTCAAAAGCACACGGCAGGTACACCGGTGCGACGCCTCTACTTTACCAAATGGACACTAGACTGATCGCAAATCCCCCGTCCGAGACGCTTGATTCGCCCGGAAATTCGCGATTTTCGCCTCAAAATGCGAACCTCGGCCGGCCAATTTGTTTGCTATAATTCCGTTTCACAATTAAGCTGCAATTCAATGAGCTGGCATCGATCATTGAATCTTCTCCGCCGCCTTCTCTACTCGCGTCGATTCGCGATGCTCTCGCTCGATACGAACCAATCCACGATTGTCGACTCGTGTTTCTGCCCCTCCAAGGATCTTGTCTGCGATGAAACTTCGCTTCAACCTCGTTTCAAATCTCGTATTCGCATTGGTTGCGATCGGTGCGGGCACCGCCGCACAAACCAGCCACGCCCAATCTGCGGTCTTGTCGGAGATCTACGGGCGAGGCGTCCACGCCTACCATGCCGGACAATACAACAAGGCATCTGAATGGTTGAGCATGGCGATCAACAACGGATTCCAGGACCCGCGTGCGTTCTACTTTCGCGGGCTCGCCGCGGCCGCCAGTGGACGTGGCTACGAATCAAAGGCGGACTTCCAACAGGGCGCCGAGATCGAAGCACGAGGCGCGTTCGGCAATAGCGTCGGTCGCTCGCTCGCACGCGTACAAGGTTCCACCCGAATGGAACTCGAACTGATTCGCGAAACCGCACGACTGAACGCATTGGCACTCGGTCTCGCCCGATCGCAAGCTCGCTACGGCGAACTCGGTGTGCCGGCCGATGGTGCCGCGCCCAATCCTGGCGCCGCAACACCGCGACGCAGCGTAACGCCACCGGCCACTCCACCTGCCGACGACCCGTTCGCCGATGACATGGGCCAAGACCCGATCGTTGAATCTTCTGACGTCCTCGAGGGAGCGATGGACAATTCCATCACCGGTGACGACGCCGGCCCAGCGACCTCGGAACCAGCCGACGGCGGTAACCCATTCGACGCGCCGGCAGACGACCCGTTTGCGGCACCCGCTGATGATCCATTCGGCGGCGGAGGCGGCGCCATGGACGATCCGTTCAGCGGATTTTAATTCTCCCATTCGAGGCTTCACGCCAATCGGCTCGATGACGAAACGCGTTCGTTGCCGGTTACCGCCGGCACGGAACCTCACGATCGTTGCGAAACCCTCACGGCCTTGTCGGAGCATCACTTGCTCGGGCAAGGCCGTCTTCGTTAGTGCCTACGCCGAAGTATTTCAGGAAGCATGCAGGCGGCGAAATCGATGCCTCCTACGGTGCAACTATCCCATCGCGACGCGGTAAGTCGGCTCGGGCCGTCCAGGCCGGAACGATTCCATTTGGTCGACGCTCAATTCCGTCGAACGTTCTTTTGCAACGCTCTGCAGCACTTCCGAGACGATCGGCTGCAGGTTTTCTGGAGCCAAACAAACTCGTGCGTTCACGATCATCTTCGTTCGCGTGACGCTCACGTTACTCGACACCGACAACATCGTTTCGACATCGCTACTGACAAGGTTGGCCACGCTCACCCCGCTCGGCGACGAGCAAAGTATCTTCAGGTGAGCGGGCTCGGCGTCGAGTTCTTCCAATCGTCGACGGATCGCATCAACCGTATCGACGGTCAATTCATCGAGCACGAATTCACTTCCGCCGGACAGGTGCACCGTCGCGTTGAGCCAACCCAAATCGGCTTCGCCTTCCGCGTACACGTCGTAATCAACTTCCATCATGCGATCACGAGGCGAGGCGGTCGACATTAACGCTTCGTACAGTTCATCCAGGTTTTCGCCGGTGCGTGCGGAAACCGGAATCACCCGTCGGCCGGGATACTGATCATCGAGATACTTCTTCAACGAATCAAGTTGCTCGTCCGAAAGTTCATCAATTCGGTTCACAACGATCAACTCGGACTCTTCGAGTTGTTTACGGAAAATGTACTCCGCCTGCGGAGAGAATCCCGCTTTCCCGCCGGAGAGAATCCGCAGGGTGTGGCTCGGTTTCAACACCACCGCATAGGGACTGTGGACGAATTGCTCGCCCATCCTCTCCATCATCGGCATCGCGATCGTGGCGATCAGGTCCGTGCAACTTCCGACCGGTTCGGCCAGGATCACGTCGGGACGTTGACGCTGGTCGAAGTCCGCCATCGCATCCGTCAAACCGGTAAAATTGCAGCAGAAACAGGAGCCCGCGACCTCGTTGACGTCCAATCCTTCGTTTCGCAGCAATTCCGTATCGACCAACCCTGCCGCTTGGTCATTCGTCACGACACAAACGTGGCTACCGTCGGCCTGAAATCGACGGGCCAATTTGGTAATCAGCGTCGTTTTCCCGGCACCGAGAAATCCGCCGAGCATAATAAACCGGGTCATCAAGCAACCTTTGGGAGTGAGGGGTGGGGTAGGAGGGAGTTCGCAGGAACGCCGAGATGGGCAACGGGCACACTCACAGCGACAATCGACACGGGAATCCTATCGCGGTGGGTGCCCCCTCCACGGAAGAAGGCGTTATCTGCGGGGATTTCCGCCGGTTCGTCGAATTCAGTCCGGTGAGAGGATTGAGTAAGAAACGCTCTTTTTCCGCGAAAAGATGCCAAACTCACTCATTTCGGCTTTTCCAGCACACCCGAACAGGCGAAATTTCACCGTGACAGTCCCATTTGCCGATCTATCCTTAAGGGCACTGCAATCATAACCTGAAGTGGTGGCCACTCCACCCACTCCTCACTGCCTGATCTCAAATCACGTCGATGCTTCAGACCGCCGAAAAACACAACGCCGCTCAGACTGACCTCGCGTTCCAACGCTGCATCAACCCTCAATGTGGCGCCACCTTCGAGACCCTGAGCATTCGCACGGCCTGCGATCACTGTGGCGATCTGCTCGATATCGCCTACGACTGGGACCGCGCCAGCGTCCCGAGCAAACTCAGCGATTTCGAGGCGATGTGGAGCCAACGCAATAACCCGGTCCGGTTCTCGGGCGTCTGGCGTTTCCACGAACTCCTTCCGTTCGCACCGCAAGACAAAATTGTCACCGTCGGCGAGGGGCAGACATTGCTTCAGAAGGCCGATGAGGTTGCCAAATATGTTGGTATGAATCCGGGCCAACTGTACCTGCAGTACGAAGGAATGAACCCGTCGGGCAGTTTCAAAGACAACGGCATGTGTGCCGCCGTCACGCACGCCGGCATGATGGGTGCCACTCGCGCAGCCTGCGCCAGCACGGGAAACACCAGCGCGTCGCTCGCCCTCTACTGCAGTGCGACCCGCGCGATGCAGGCGGTCATCTTTATCGGCAGCGGAAAGATCAGCTACGGGAAACTCAGCCAGGCGCTCGACTATGGCGCTCTGACGATACAAATTGCGGGTGACTTCGATGACGCTATGATCCGCGTCAAAGAGGTTGCTCAGAAGCTCGGCATTTACCTCGTCAACAGTGTGAACCCGTTCCGCCTCGAGGGTCAAAAAACGGTCATGTACCGAATCCTCGAAGCCCTGCGTTGGGAAGTGCCAGATTGGATCGTCGTCCCCGGCGGCAACCTCGGCAACAGCAGCGCGTTCGGCAAGGCGTTCAGCGAGTTGCATCAACACGGCCTGATCGATCGCATTCCACGCTTGGCGATCATCAACGCCAAAGGCGCCAACACACTTTATGAACTCGTCACGGATCACGGTGCGAAGTGGAATGGCGGCAACGTCGAGATGAACCCGATCACCGCTTACAATGAAGCGATGGATCGAGATGGCAAACGCGCCGACACGATCGCCAGTGCGATCGAAATCAATCGGCCGGTCAACCTCAAGAAATGCCTACGAGCACTCGAAGTGATGGACGGCGTCGTTCGTGAAGTAGACGATCAACAGATTCTCGACGCCAAGTCACAAGTCGGTGCGGGCGGATTTGGCTGCGAGCCAGCCTCTGCGGCAAGCGTTGCCGGCGCAAAATTACTGCGTAGCGAAGGTGTCATCGCCCCAAGCGACCGGGTTGCGTGCATCCTAACCGGTCACGAACTGAAAGACCCAACCGCGACGGTGGCCTACCATACGGCGGACAAAGAGCTGTTTGAAAAAACGCTCGGCAGCCGTGGTGTCACGACCGCTCACTTTGCCAACCGTGCCATTCCTGTGGCCAACGATCTCGATGCGATCATTGCCGCGATCGAAAACGCTGGCCGATAGTTACCGCTGCGGTATCCCTAGGCGGTTTTCTTCGGTTCCGCTTTTGCGTATTGAGTCGACTTCACGAGACGTTCCGCGGTCTCGTCCCGATACAACTGTGTGCTAACAGGGTGAGGCTCCGCCGAGTCATCAGTTTTGATGCTGCTTGGAAAATCAGTCACAGTCGGGTGCGAGACGCCATGGACGGTTTCGATTTGACTGGTCATCGTTTCTCTCTTCTATCGTGAGTGTGTTGGGGTTAAAGGAACACCCAACCGTATTCTACGGGTTCGCGAAGCCACGAGTCCAAAAGTCGGTTGAGCATGATTGCCCCTGTGAAGCTATCTCCATACCAAAATCGCTTGCAAGCATCACGGGTTCACGAGCGCCGTCACGAACCAAGAAACAGCACGTCAACTCGGCTGCTCTCTAATTGGTCGATCACAGGTCAGGATGAGCCCTGATACCACAAAATCCGACCTGCATTCGGCAAACAACCTGATCCAATCCGCTCCCGTGAACACGGAGTCGTTCGAAAGTGGGCATTGCTCAGACCGGCAAAAAAGGCTGTTTTTCACCTGGCACGCCGTTAGCTACCTCATGCCTCGTCGCCTGCTTTTGCTACGGACTCAAACCTCGTTGGGTTTGCTCGGTAGGTCGGCACTATCGGACGCGGTCGGGCATTCCTGTCGCCGCAAAAGTCGTCGAATTGCAACGAGCGATCTGCTCAAACGATACGGCGGGGTCGCGACATAATTCGCGGAGGCTCAGCGTTCGAGTTCAGTACGAAAACAGCCACCCATTGGAGAAACCCATCATGCTCATGCCACTCATCAGTTGGATGCTTTTCGGATTGTTCATCGGAGCAATCGCACGTTTGCTCTACCCCGGTCGTCAGGACATCGGGTTGTTCCGCACCATGCTGCTCGGCGTCGCCGGCTCGTTTTTCGGTGGGTTCGTCGTTTATCTCATCAACGGAGGTGCGCCGATTCAAGCTACCGGTTGGATCGGATCCATGCTCGGAGCAATCGCAGTGCTCGCGATCGCCATGCGATACCAACGAAGCCATTCGTAAGCAATGGCCGAATTCATGCAACGTCGCACATCGACCCTTCCGACACAAACGTCTGCGTCAACAAACGCACGATTAGCGTGTGTCGCCTTTGCCTTTCTACTCTTCGCCGGAGCCGACGCAGCGCTCGGGCAAGATACGGCAACGGGGAATGACAACACTTCCAGTGCACCGGCGCCGACGGTCGAAATCGACAACGTCGCTCCCGATGATGCGATCACAAAGCGCCTGCGGGAGATCTACGAATCGTCCGGATGGTTCAGCGACCTAAGCGTCCAAACCACCAGTGGGATCGTGACCCTTGAAGGAATGGCCGACAATGAAGAGCATCATGCTTGGGCGGTCGACGTGGCCAAACGCACACAAGACGTCATTTCCGTCATTGATAAGCTAGCCGTCGATCCGACTGTTGACCTGCAATCGAGTCAACAAATTGTCCTCGGCAGTCTCAGTTCGCTCGTGCAAGATTTCTTGGTCCGTTCGCCGCTGCTAATCGCATCGGTCGTGGTCCTCGTGATCACCGCGTTCCTCGCCCGCGTCGTGGGTTGGTTGGTGGTCAAGATATTCAGCCGCCGCAGTTTGCGACCGAGTCTACAAGACCTGGTCGCGCAGCTCAGCTCCATCGCAATCTGGATCGCGGGACTGCTGACCGCAACCGTGGTCGCCTTCCCTGGAATGACACCCTCGAAAGCATTGACCGTCCTCGGCCTCGGTTCCGTCGCGATCGGTTTTGCGTTCAAAGACATCTTCGAAAACTTCTTTGCCGGCATGTTGATCCTGTGGAAGTACCCGTTCGATCGAGGCGACTTTATCACCTGCAACGAAATCACAGGCAAAGTGGAACGAATAACGATCCGCAACACCATGATTCGAGGACTCGACGGAGAGTTGTCGGTCGTGCCGAACGCCGACCTTCTTAAAAACAACGTCGACGTGCTGACGAGCCAGCCTCAACGGCGCGTTCGTTTGATCTGTGGGGTAGCGTACGACGAAGATGTCGACGCGGCACGAGAAGTGATTCGAGAGGCCGTCGCCTCGTGCGACACCGTTCAAGGAAAGCGAACCATTGAGATTTTCGCCAAAGAGTTCGCTAGCTCGAGCATTAACTACGAAGTCGCTTGGTGGACCGGATCGAAACCGACCGACATTCGCCGCAGTCGCGACGAAGTCGTCGCAGCGATCAAGTGTTCTCTCGATAACGCCGGAATCGAAATTCCGTTCCCTTATCGCACGTTAACCTTCAAAGACGCGTCGGTAGCCACCACGATCCGCGATTCCTTTGCAGCATCAACCGAATCGGGATAACCGAACCCAAAACACCAACAGTGGTATGCGTTCGCCTGCGTTCGGCACACGAGATGCAACACCGTATTTCAGCAGGACCAAAGACGTCGATGTCACGCCACTGCTGAGCAAACACGCATTTCAATAAACCGTCAAAAGGAAACAAACATGTCCACCGCAATGACAAACGAGAACACTTTGTTGAAAGTCATTCTTTCGATTCTTCTACCGCCACTGGCCGTTTACATGGACCGTGGAATCGGCACGCAGTTCTTCCTCAACCTCGTGCTGACTCTCGTCGGCTTTTGGGTCGTCGGCATCATTCACGCATTGATCATCGTCCTTTAAGTCGCCTTCAACTCAAGCAAAACACAAAAAACGCCAGTCTGCCCGGCGGGACAAATGAGTCCTACCGACGCATGACTGGCGTTCTAAGTTTTTGGTGCCGCGAACTGACGGTATCTAGGAATACGATCTCCGGCTAATTGCCGGAAGCTTCTTGGGTTAGATCTTCGACTTCTTCGACGACCGCTTCGATGACGTCCGTGCCGTCACTTTCGCCACCCTCATCCGCGTTCGCCGCGTCGCTCGCTGCAGGCTCTTCACCTTCCGACACGGTTTCTGCTTCTTCGGTCATCGGTTCATCTGCTGACTCGTCTTCATTGGCTTCATCAGCAGCCTCTCCTTGAGGCTCATCACCCGACTGCGTCTCTTTTTCGGGTTCGCCTGCCCCGTTGGAGTCTTCCGAGGTCTCGGTTACCGGCTCAGATTCCTGCACCATCTCCTCTTCAGGCTCTTCTTCGGGGGTTTCCGCTTCGGGGGTTTCCGCTTCGTTCGCTGTCGCAGAGTTCTCAGCGGCTTCCTGCTCGAGCAACTCTTCCTCACGTTTGCGTTCCTCTTCTGCGAGCTCTGCTTTCCGTGCGGCTAGTTTGTCCTGCTGAGTCTTACGAACTTCCTCGTACATCTGCGGGTTCACGTCACCGTATTCACCCATCAGCTCAACAAACGTTCGCAGTGGGAAATCCTCTGGAATCTCATCCGAGTCGGTGGCTTTCATGTAGTCGCGAATTGAGTCAAACAAATCCTCGGCACTATCGTCGATCACCAGGATCGGATAGTCGTCAAAAATTTCAGCCCACTGCTCGAACGACTCTTCGTAAAGGCGAATCGCTTTTTCGAGTTCACCTTCTTTGCTGAGCGCCTCTTGTGCCTCGAAGATCAAGCGACGTGCGTTCACGGTCCGCTCTTCCTGCTCCGCGAGCGCGAGTGTTTCCCAGTACGCGTAATTGATTTGCTTCCGGTGACCGTCGGTCTTTCGGATTCGTTCATCGAGATCCTTGACCGAGTCGACTAGCTGCATGACACGCAATCGGACACTCGGTTCGGCATCTCGAGCGACAACGCTCAGATCCGGCGTGGTATCGCCTTGATAGTTATCGGCGATCGATTGTTGAGACTTGGTTCGCTCTTCGGCAGGCGTCGTCAACGCGTCCCGCATCACGGGGTCGAGCGTCGACAGCATCGCTTTCTGTGCGTTCACGTAGGCAGGTCGCGCCAACTGCCGGATCTCAGCAATCGTTTCTGCCCGACGACGATGCAACTCGTCGATTTGTCCCATTTTGATCGTGAACGACGCCGTGGTAGGAATCGAACGCTCTCCAAGACCCTTCCAATCCTCCGAAGCACGTTGCCATGCTTCCTGAGCTTGGTCATTGAGCACGCCTTCCTTTTCGATCGCCTCGGCGTGTTTGATTCGCCACTTCGGTCCGGTCTCGTAGAAGTTGATCGGCGTTTGGCGACGGATCGGAATCCCGGCTTCGACAAGGTCATATCCGGAGTTCAACCACAAACGACCGATCAACCAGTTATCCGGTTTGCGAGCAGGCCCGAGCGCTTCGGGGCCTTCGACATCAATGCCCTGTTTTCGCAAATTTTCATGCAGAACTTCGTCCTCAGAGAACAGCCGGCGGAACTGCTTCTTCTCGTCTGACAAACCGAGCTTCGAACCGTAGAACCATCCCGTGTACCAGATCAGCCGTGGGGCCTTTCGGTTTTGTTTGACCCCTTTGGTCAAGAACTCGGTCCCCTCGCGGACCATTTCGTACCGTTGTCGGTAATCATCGAACTCGGTGGAAACGTTATACGCGAGGTTGTGAGCTTGGAACTCCCAGACCTTGTCAAAGTGCGGCTGCAACAAAGCGATGTTGTTCAGCGATGCTTTGAGACGATCCCATTCGTGCATCACACGGTATTCGTGCGACTTCTTCCACAACAACGACGCGGCGACACCACGCATCCCCAACGAAGCGAGCTTCATCGTCTCACTCGCGGGGCTGATTTCACCGAGATCACTCTCGGAGATATCAAACTCATCACGCATTTGGGCCAATCGTCCGCCCCCGTCTCCACCACCGCCGGCGGGTTGGCCGAGCAGATAGAGCGGGATCAGCATCACGACCAAAATGGTCAGGTAGGTCAGTTTCCGACGAAATTGAGTCGTGCGATTCATGCCGCGATCTCACGTGATTTCAGAGTAAAATAGCTGATTAAAAATGCGAGCACGACATATCCCAACGTCGCCACCGCGTGACGCGCCAAGAGCGCGCCGAAGATATCAAATCCCGACGCCGCAAACTCCGCCGTGTTCACCATCTTCGGCAGGTTCGGCAGTGCCGTCGCGATCGCGTCGAGCGTGTAAACAATTCCGGCATCTGCGGTCTTGATCACCTTCGCCGCGACGGTGTCGACATCCAACTGCGTCGTCATCGCGTCTTGCTTGAGCAGTCGAACCATCGACTCGATCGGTCCACCACCACGTTCAATTCCCGCGTCGATGTAGTGACGCGTGTCGTAAACCTGTTCGGCGGAGAAACCGAGCAACACGCAAACCGCCGTTGCCACCATCGCAACCGGCCCGGTCAAAAACGTACTGAACATCACCCCGAACGCGGTCACCATCGTCATCTGCAACCAAATCGACAGATACGCCTTGGTCAGGTTCCATGCAAACGAGTGATCGGTCGGTCGCAGGTAAACACTCGCCGGGGTCATCCCGAGATACTGCGAATCGTCCAAACACCGAACCACGAGAGTCATACGGCCTTTCTCATCGACGAGATCTTCAAATACGTTGAGCATCTCGGTTTTGTTGCCGTTGGTTCCTTCGATTTCGAGCGGCAGGAACTTCTGGTCGACTTCGTATTCGTTGACCGTGAACCCGATCGGATTGCTTTCGATCGGTTTCGAAGGGTGCTTCATCGTGATCGAGCCGCGAATCCCCTTCTCGATGTTTCCTTTGTAAGAACGGTAGGCTCGCAGCGAAAGGTCGACAGGAATGCTGCTTCCGTAACGCTCCTTGGTCACGCCCGAGAACGTGTACTCGGCCGTACCCAGACCGCCGCCTTCGACGTACCCGTGTTCGATCTTTCGAGTCCCGCGGGCGACACCAATCAGTCGTGAAATCCCGGCACTGCCGTATCCACCGGCGAGCCGTTCGTTCCCGACATCGATGCCTTCCTCCTGCAGGTTGCCCGAGCGATCGCGGAACACCAAACTGCCATACGAAGGCACGCGAGCACGGAGGGCACCCTCAACGGGTCCGACACTGAAACTGCCGTCGTCTTTGCGAATCACAACGTGCCGGTGACCACGGACCATATCCGTCACGCCTTCGCCGGCGTCGTTCAGTTCGAAGTGGTGCGAGTGGAAACGCGTGTAGTCGGTTTCCCCTTCAAAACCACCGGAGGGAAGTTCACGCACATCGGCGACTTCCGCGTGCGTATGAGCCAACCCGCGCGTCACAAACACGTAGCTGAGCGCCCCCATCGGGATCAGGATGACCGTCCCCATTGCCACGAAACCGAGCATCCGGCCGAGCACGATCTCGGTGGCCCGAACGGGCTTCGTCACAATCGTATAAAGCGTTTTGTTCTTAATGTCTTCGGGCAACGAAAACGAACTGATGAACAACGCCAACGCCAACACGAGATAGTTCGTCGCCGTTAACACAAAACTGATATACAGTCGCGCCGGGTCGTCGCTCTGCGGATTCAAATACCACCCCGCGAGCAACAACAACACGACAAAGAGGCCGACGACGTAAAGCACTTTGCGGCGAACCGCTTCTTTGAACGCGAGTCGTGCGAGCGCGAGAATCCGGCGAATACGGGTCCCCGGAAGATCAAACCGGAACAAATCACGAACCGATCGGGCGACGGCAAAGAACCCTTCACCCGACCCATACCGGGACGACGAGATCACGTAACCGACGACCAGCCCCAACACGATGCCGAGAACCGCTAACACGATCCCCTTCAGAGCGGCACTTTCGAGGAATGCTCCCGGTCGGAAGAACCACTCATAGAATGACCAAAAGTCATCGAGCTGCAAATTCATGCTTGGTCTCCGTCACTCGTCGAACCGTTCGATGAATCCTTCGATTCGGTGGTTTGCGACACGCGACGAGCCCCCGGACGTGCTTCGCTCTCGCGAACAATGTTCAGGAACAGATCTTCCATCGTGGCGGTCGGGTTGTCGATCGACTCGACGGTTCCGCCGTGACGGGCGATCACTTCGGCAATCTCCGATTTAGCCGCATCGCTGAGCCCGGTGGCGTGCACCTCGGTGACATCCTGAACCTTCAACAGATCCGAAACACGGCCGAGCTCTTTCAGTTCGCCCTGGTGCAGAATCGCGACCCGGTCGCAAACGTCTTGCACGTCGGCGAGCTGGTGCGAACAGAGCAAAACCGTCTTCCCACGGTCACGCAGTCCGAGAATCAAATCCTTCATCTCACGCGTCCCGATCGGGTCCAAACCGGTGGTCGGTTCGTCGAGCAGGACCAAGTCGGGATCGTTGATCAACGCCTGAGCCAGACCGACCCGACGCGTCATCCCCTTGGAATATTCTTTCAGTTGGCGGTGCTTGGCTCCCTGCAGACCAACCATTTCGATCAACTGTTTGACACGGTTCTTTCGTTCCGCGGCGGACAGGTCAAACAGACGACCATAAAAATCGAGAGTTTCTTCAGCCGTCAGGAATTTGTAGAGGTAAGACTCCTCCGGCAAATAACCGATCCGCTCGTTCTTCTGTGTTTCGCTGGCGTCCTGATCGAAAACCAAAACTCGGCCGCTGGTCGGAAACAGCAATCCCAGGATCAACTTAATCGTCGTCGACTTACCACTACCGTTCGGACCGAGCAGCCCGAAGATCTCTCCGGGTTTGACTTCGATATCGAGGGATTTCAGAGCGTGAACTTTCTTTCGCCCCCAGAAATCGCGGTAAATTTTGCTGAGGTTGCGGGTCTCGATGACCACGCTGTCTGACGATTTCGCGGTTGTCGGCGAGGTGTCTTCGGACGTTTCGGCGACGGCGGTACTGTTATCGGTATCCACGTAATATTGATCCCGACGAGGCTGGGAGAGAAAAACTTGACAAAGAAGGTCCGATCGCTACGGCGGTGATCCGAAAACGGTTCGCAATTTTATTGTTCATTGCCTCAGGCAGCGGTGGCGTCGTGGGCCGTGACGCTACAATGTCGGGTTTGCAGGGGCCAAACGGCTTCCGATCTTTTCGCGACGCGACCGTCATTCCGCTCACCTTTGCCAGCCTCTTCTGCCATGCCACACTCGAAATCGGCCGCCTATCAACTGGCGACTCGGTGGCTCTACGACCGGATTGACTATGAAAGGATGGCCCGCCCGGGCACGCGATACCGCTTTACCCTCGACCGCATGCGGGAATTGATCCGTCGCCTCGGCCACGGAGTTTATCTCGCCAGCCCGCTGCCTGCCCAACCCCTGCCATTTCCGCCCGGGACGCGTCGAAGCCGCCCCCGACCGGACCTGGCCACGATCGTTCATATCGCCGGAACCAAAGGAAAAGGTTCGGTCGCAACGATGATATCGACGATGCTGACCGCGGCCGGCCACCGCGTCGGGCTCTACACGTCGCCGCACCTGGTTAATCTGGAAGAGCGGTTTCGCGTGAACGGGTGCCCCGCATCCCCCTTGGAACTGACCCACCTGATCGATTCCATGCGTCCGATCGTCGAACAGATGTCGCAAGAAGAAATCGGCGGACCGACCTTCTTTGAACTCACCACCGCGATCGCGATCGAACACTTCCATCGCAGCCATTGCGAGTTCTGGGTCCTCGAGACCGGTTTGGGCGGGCGCCTCGACAGCACGAACGTTTTTCAAAGTGACGTGACGCTGATCTCCAGCATCGGGCTCGACCATCAACACGTCCTCGGCAACACCGTCGAAGAAATTGCCAAAGAAAAAGCGGGCATCTTCAAGCCGGGGGTCCCCGCCATCAGCGGCGTTACCCGCCCGCCGGCACGCGACGTCATTCGTGATACCGCCAAGGATGTGGGTGCCCCTTTTGTCGAGTTGGGCCGCGACTTTCAAATCGAATCGGTGCACCACCGCGCGTCCGGAACCGACCCGATCGGCGAACCTTGGGGCAGCTCGTTTGAACTCGTCCGGTGCCAAGTCGAGAGCGATACCGGATCGGCATCTTCTGAAGACATCCCCGATCGAGCACGTCCCAGCGGTCGCACGCAGGTTTCTCTTCTTCTCGAAGGAGAGCACCAGATCGCCAACGCTTCCATCGCGATCGTCGCCTTGGATCAACTCGGTGTGTCCCCGAACACGGAATCGCTCGATGCGTTGTCCCGGCTCCAGATCGAAGCCCGCTTGGAACGATTCTCGTTTTCCGGTGGACCGGCGATCATTCTCGATGCGGCCCACAACCCAGACTCGATCGCCGCCCTTTTGGCCACCATCCGCTCGCGGTTCGCGGGCCGAAAGACCGTCGGCGTGTTCGGCACCAGCGTCGATAAAGATGCCACCGCGATGCTCAAGGAACTGCACTCGAGTCTCGATCAGATTGTTCTGACCCGCTATCACGGAAATCCCCGGTACGTCCCCACCGAAACGCTCGCCCAAACCGCTCAGGACATCGCGGCCGGTCAAACGCCCGACGATCCCGATGACGACTCCACCGGATCGCAATGGTCCTCGATCAACGAGGATCCACTATCCGCGTGCCGAGACGCCATCGATCTAGCCGGCAGCGACGGCGTCGTCGTCATCTGCGGTTCGTTCTTCCTCGCCGCCGAACTGCGCCCCTGGTTATTGAACCAGGTGATGCAAGAGTGCTAACTGCGATCCGATTCCGATTGTCCGGCGATCCACTCTTCAAACGCGGTCAACTGCAACATCGAATCGTTTGTCGTGTACGTTTCCGTTTCCCCAACCGCCACCGCGGCGACGAAACCATCACGTGGCACAAAGCTCTCGAATCGCCACACCTTTCCTCTGGCCAGATTCGGATCGGCCAACGTCAATCGAGGCTGCTCACTCGCAGCGTCCTCGAACGCAAACTGATCCAACGGCGTATACAGGCCGGTACCGATCGCTTTGATGAAAGCTTCCTTGAGCGTCCACAACTTCAAAAACAGCTCTCGATGCTCATCCGCATTGCGGGTCGCGTCGAGCTGCTGAATCTCGGCCGGTGCGAAATACCGCCGTGCGAGATCGGGATCGGTCCGTCGGTCGATCCATTCGACATCGACCCCCAACCACTGCTCGCGACCGCCCAAACCACATAACACCAACCCCTTCGTATGCGCAACATTAAACGCCCGGCACGCCGCCTCGGGTGACTGGACGATTGGTTTGCCGTGATCGAGCAACCGGAAATCAATCTCCCGACTTTCACATCTCCCTCGCGACAACAACGCTCTCGCCATGCCACGCCCGACGACGTGTTGGTGGCGAGCGGAAGCCACACGAAATCGGTCCGCACGCACCTTCTCCTCATCGAGCAACAAACGCTCGCAATACGACTCGGTCGGGCCCGGCACGTCCGACGCCGCAGGGGCGTGCCAAACTTCGATCGCTGCAGAAGACGTGGGAGATTGAGATTGCATGTTTGGCATGATCGTCAAAAACAAACTCCAACGTCAATAAGTCCCTATCCAACACCCTGACAATTCTCAGACGCGTCCCCCGATGTGACGATGACAACGACTGCGGCGATCCGTTCGGATTTTCCATACCGTTGACGCACGTGGTGGGTCAGGAACCGCACCGACGCAACTCCCCCGCGGCCCCTATTAGAACCGATTCATGTTCGATTTCGCTTCTTTCGATACCCCGATTGCGATGGCGCTGGTCGAACGCAACGGACTCTGGATGCTCGCGGGGTTCTTGCTGCTCGGGTGGGTGATGGCACGCATGACGGTCCAACGTCGACGACGTCAGATCCGCCAACGAGGAGAGGAGCGCGAAATCCAACGTCGCCTCGACAAAACAACTTCGACCGCCCTGCCCCTCAGTGATGCACCCGTGGAAGTCCAACGGTGGCAGGTCGCGATGTATGACCTGCAACGAGAACTCAAGGGCGAACTCGATTCACGAATCGCGGTTACCCAATCGTTGATGCGGCAACTCGATCAACGCATTGCCGTCCTACAAGAGATGAACAAGGAACGTTAGGCTAGCGGCTTCATCCACCCTGATTCGATAGCCCTTCAACGAAGTTCGATCGCATGCTGATCGCCATCGTCGCGTCCACTCCCGAAGGAGTCATCGGACTCGACCAATCGATGCCCTGGCGTTTGTCATCAGACCTCCGCCGTTTCAAAAAGCTCACCATGGGCGGCACGCTGCTAATGGGGCGAAAGACATTCGATTCCATCGGCCGCCCTCTGCCGGGACGAGAAACCTGGGTGCTCACCCGTAACCCTCAGTGGCACGTCGACGGAGTCAAAACCGTTCACACCGAGGACGAAATCCTCCAGGCAGCCGAGCACAAAGACATCTACGTTGTCGGCGGCGGAGAGATCTATCGTCAATGGCTTCCGCGTTGTGAAGAACTCTGGTGGACCCGCGTCTGGGCAAAAGTTCCCGGCGACACCAAAGTCGACCTGCCGCTGCATGAATTCGAAACGATCTCGCAAACCAGCGTCCCGATGACCGATAAGGACGACTACGCAACCGACTGGATGCGGATGCAAAGAAAATAACACGTCGGCAAACAAACTACGCCGGCCCCAAGACGGCGCTGCTGCGGAAACAGCCTACGAACCGGTCAGGCTTCCGGGATTGGGATCGCCTAACTCGTCCTCGACGTACAGCATCTGAACAATCACCATGATCACCACTACCAGCGGTGCAGCCATCATGACGCCAACCAGACCGATAACGATTCCCATCAATAACTGGGCGGCAATAGTCAGGATCGGCGGTAGTGTCACTTCATGTCTTTGGATCATCGGAGTAATCACATAACTCTCGATTCCTTGAAGTGCCAAATTGAAAACGACGACATAGACAACCGTGTCCGTACCAATGTTGAGAGCCAACAATACCTGAGGCAATGCAGCCAACAGCGGACCAAAGTTCGGAATGAACGTTAACAATGCCGCAAGCACGCCGAGTGTCACAGGCAACGGGATTCCCAACACGGCCAAACCGATCGACGTGAGAACACCGACGATTGCCATCGACATCAGTCGGCCAATAATCCAGCCCGACAACGCTTCCCTGAGTTGCATCAAAACCTCTTCCGCCCGATCACGTTTGGACATCGGCACCAACTTCAACATCCCGGTGCGATAGAGACTCGGCTCGTATGCTGCGTACAGACCGACAAACAAAATCACGAACGCGGCCGTGATCCCCGCTCCCACCGAACGCATCCCGCTGAGCAAACTCATCAACGCGGATTTCCCTTGATCGGACAACACTTTTTCGATGTTGAACGATTGCTTCAGCGACTTCTCGCTCACCCCCACTTGGTCCAACTGACCAATCGCCTTGTCGCCGGCAGACTGCAACTCCGAACCGAGTTGACTCGCCCGCTGAACGGTTTGCGATCCCAAGTAGTAAAACCCGAGCCCTCCCAAAATCAACATCGACAACACAACGATCAGATAGCTGCCGGTGTACGGTAGCGGCGTGCGCTCGGCGAGCCAGCTCGAGATCCCATTCACAAAGATGCCAAAGAGCAAACCGGCGAGGATCAGCAGCAGCACATTCACCGTTTGAATCAGAACACCGGCGGAGGCCAACACGAGTCCGAACAACAATACGGCAAAGACGAGTGATCTTGAATGCGTTGTTTGGAGCATAAAGGGGTTCCGGTCAGTTTCTGAAGAAAGCGTATCGCGATCACAGGTTTTCGACGCTCATTCGGCCAACCCGGACCCAAACGTCAACACCCGCCTCACCCCTTCCTAAGCAACTGACATACCAAACCGCCGACGCACCAAGCC